>JBMOPM010000072.1:0-10936 GCA_049323575.1 Gemmatimonadota bacterium
ACCGAGGAGGTCGCCGACGCGCTCGACGCGTTCGGCGCTCCCTACGTGGTCAAGGACGACGGTCTGGCCGCCGGCAAGGGAGTGGTCGTCACCGACGACCGGGACGCCGCGCTCGAGGCCTGGCGGACCTTCAATCCCCAGGGCTATCTCGCGGCGCGGCGCCAGGGACGGCCGCAGTCTCCGCAGGACAGCGGGCCGATCGCGCCGGGCTTTCCCCCTGGTCTCGGGATCAGCACGCTGCCTGTGTTCCTGATCCCGTCGGGCCAGGTCGCAGCGCAGCAGGCGGGGCGCTCCGCGGTGCGCCGGCTCGTGCCCAGCCCGCTCACGGTGCAAGGCTGGTCACTCTACGGCATCGACCTGCTGGAGCGGCAGCAGCCCGATCTGCTGGCGGAGGAACGCCTGTTCCACCGTTTCGTGCAGCTCTGGCACGCACTGATGCTTTCGCTCGACGTGGGCCTCCATACCGGGCGGCTCACGGTGGAGGACGCCATCGAGCTGCTGGTGGCGCATTTCCCCCTCGAGCGCTCCCGGGCCAGGGGCGAGGTGCGCCGGTTGGCAGCGGCGCCCACGATGGGAACGGCGGCCGCCGCGGGCCGGCGCGAGATCCTCCGCACGCTCGAGGCCTGGCGTGAGCGCGAGGGACCGGATGCCGATCATGCGTTCCACGATCGACTCCTGAGCTACGGCGGCATTCCGATCCCGCTCGCACGCTGGGGCATGGCGCTGGACGTTGAGGGCTGATCGCATGGCGGGCCGCCGGGAGGGTGTGCCCGGGACGGTGAAGGGGCTCGCGCTCGTGTCGTTCTTCAACGACTTCGCGAGCGAGATGGTCTATCCCCTCCTGCCCGCCTTCGTCACCCGCACCCTGGGCGGAGGCGCCGCTGCCCTCGGCATGCTGGACGGCGCCGCCGATCTCACTTCCGCCGTTCTCAAGTGGTTCACCGGTACGCTGAGCGACCGGCCTGCGCTCCGCCGTCCGCTCATCCTCGCCGGCTATGCCACGGCGGTGCTCACCCGCCCGCTCATCGGCATCGCCAACGCCGCGTGGCAGGTCATCGGCTTCCGCGTCGTCGATCGCGTCGGCAAGGGGCTTCGCACGGCGCCGCGGGACGCGCTGATCGCGGAGGTCACCCCTCCCGCGGCACACGGCCGGGCGTTCGGTTTTCACCGCGGCGCCGATCACCTGGGTGCTGTCATCGGCTCCGTCGCGGCCTGGTGGTTCCTGCAGCATGGCACCGATGTGCGGAAGGTGATCCAGTGGAGTGCAGTGCCGGGGATCGTCGCGTTCCTGGCCCTGTGGTTCGTCCTGCGAGGGACGGGCGGCGTCCGCCGCCGCGAGCGCGCGGCGCCCGCCGGCGAGGCGGAGCGGAGCGATGCCGCGTCGCGCCGTCCATCCGTGGACGCCACCGGCCACACCTTCTGGCTGCCGGTGTCGATCCTCACCGCGCTCACGTTGTTCCGGCTGCCGGAGGCGCTGCTGCTGCTCCGACTGCAGGACGTCGGTGTCCCCATCGCCACGATTCCGCTGGTGTGGGCCGGGCTCCATGTCGTGCGCACGGCGGTGTCGTACCCCGGCGGCGCGCTCAACGATCGGGTGGGCCCGCGGGCGACGGTGGCGGCAGGCGGAATCCTGTTTGCGCTCATCGCGGTGGGGCTGGCGCGGACCTCGTCGCTGGCGATGGCCGTGGGCACCTTCCTGGCCCTGGGCCCGGTGGCCGGGCTCACCGAACCCAGCGAGCGAGCTCTGGTGGCTCGCCTCGCTCCGGTGCGGACCGGGCGTGGCTTCGGCGCGTACCACGCGCTCACGGGTCTCGCCGCGCTGCCCGCGGCCGCGGGCTTCGGCTGGCTCTATCAGACGCGAGGCGGCCCGGTGGCGCTGCATGTCTCGGCGGGACTCATGACGCTGGGCGTGGTGTTGTGGGTGGCGAGCGGATGGTGGACGGCAAAGAGGGGGAGCGCATCGTGAGCCGTCCCTGTGCCGCCAGGACCATCCTGCTTGCGCTCCTGGCGCTGGTGTCGCCCATGGCGCTCCATGGTCAGGTGCAGATCCGCCTCGGCGATGCGCGGCGGGCCGATTATTCCGAGGTGCACGAGAGGCTGAGACGCGGCACGCCCGCGGCCGACTCGGTGCTGGCCATCCTTGCCCTCACCGATGCCAGACGGCTCTGGGATCTGGCGATGGACGCGGTCTCAGGGAAGCGGAGCTGGAACCACGGGCTCATCGCGCTCACGCGGCTGGCCGAGCTGAGAGCGCCGGGCTACGCGAAGAAGGCGCGCCAGTTTCGCGAACGCCTCGCCGATGGCCGGGTGAAGGTGGCGCCCGGTGAGGACCCGGGCTCGCTGGTGGAGCCGATGCTGGCCATCGAGGCCGAGGAGCGGCGCGGGCAGGCGGGCGACCAGGCGATGCTCAACGACATCCTCGCCCGGGTCCCGAGCGGCGACTATGGTCTGGCCGATGCCTGGCTCTTCGGGCGGCTCGGGGCCGGCGCCGCCGATTCCGGCGTCGCCCGCTTCTTCGGCACCAGCGATCCCGGGCTCCGCGTGCGCTGGCTCACGTTGCTCAGCTTCAGCACGGATACGACGCTGATCCCGTTCCTGGCCAGGGTGTATGCCGCGCCCGACAGCTTCGCGGTGAACCCGCGTTACGCGGTGCGCGCCTCGGACGGGCTGCTCTGGATCGGCACGCGCCGGAGCCTCGAGGCGCTCGAGCGGGCGCGGGAGACGGCCCGCGCCCGCGGCGTCTACGCCAGCCCCCGCCTCGGACGGAACGGCCTGGACTTCCTCGGGAGCGACAGCGCATCGGTGGTGGCGCGGACGGGCCGGTGGATCGATGAGTGGCTGGAGGTGCTGCGGTAGTCACCCTCAGCAGCATCTCGTCGGTCCCCCGCCATACCGCCAGGACAGATACTGCTCGAAGAACGCGCGCTCGCTCGGCACCGGCTGCTCCGGATGACAGGTCTGCAGATGGGCGACGTATGCCTCGTAGTCCGGCATGCCGATGATCCGGCGCAGCGCGGCCAGGATCCCGGTGCGCCGGTCCGCTCGCGCGATGGATGGCCTCATGACGCCCACGCCGTCTCCACGAACGGTGCCTCCATCGTCCGCGGTGCCTTGCGGCGGGTCAGCACCAGCACCCATTCCCGCACCGACGCGGCCACCAGAGCGATCGTCACCAGCATGAATACGGCCGCGACCGCGGCATCGAGCCGGTCGTTGAAGATGAGCCGGGCACCCTTGGACGGATCCAGCGCGCCGGAGGCCACCTTGGCGGTGGTGTCCGCCGCATGGGCCAGGAAGCCGAGCCGGGGATCGGCGGCGAAGATCTTCTGCCAGCCGGCGGTGAGGGTGACGATCAGAAGCCAGCAGAGGGGGAGGATCGTCACCCAGGCGTAGCGCGCCTTGCCGCTCTTGATGAGCACCGTCGTGCCCACACAGAGCGCTACCGCCGCCAGCAACTGGTTGCTGATACCGAAGAGCGGCCACAGCGAGTTGATGCCGCCCAGCGGGTCGAGCACGCCCTGCACCAGGAAGTAGCCCCAGCCGGCCACGACCAGCGCCGACGAGAGGATGATCGCCGGATACCACGACGTGCGGCCGAGGGGCTTCCAGAGGTGTCCGCCCAGCTCCTGCACCATGAAGCGGCCCACGCGAGTGCCGGCGTCGATGGTGGTGAGGATGAACAGCGCCTCGAACATGATCGCGAAGTGGTACCAGAGGGCGCTCAGGTGCTGGCCGAAGGCGCCGCTGAAGATGTGGGACATCCCCACCGCCAGGGACGGCGCGCCGCCCGTGCGGCCCAGGAGCGATTTCTCCCCCACCGACGCGGCGAGCGCCTGGATGTCCTGGGGCGTCACGCTGAAGCCCCAGCCGCTGATCACCCGGGCCGCCGACTCCACGCTGCCGCCCAGCGTGGCGAGCGGCGTGTTGATGGCGAAGTAGACGCCGGGGTCGAGCACGGCGGCGGCACACATGGCCATGACGGCGACGAACGACTCCATCAGCATCCCGCCGTAGCCGATGAGCCGCGCGTCGCTCTCGCGGCGCACCATCTTGGGCGTCGTGCCGCTCGCCACCAGCGCATGGAACCCGCTGATCGCGCCGCACGCGATGGTGATGAAGCAGAACGGGAACACCTTGCCCGCGAAAACCGGCCCCGTCCCGTCGATGAAGCGGGTCAGCGGGGGCAACTGGAGCGGCGGCAGCACGATCAGGATGCCGATCGCGAGCAGCGCGATCGTGCCGATCTTCATGAACGTGGAGAGGTAGTCCCGGGGACAGAGCAGCATCCACACCGGCAGCACGCTTGCGACGAACCCGTAGCCGATGAGCCAGGCGGCGATGGTGGTGCCCTCGAGGGTGAAGATCGGTCCCCACACCGGCGACTCGCCCACGTGGCGGCCGGCCACCAGCGCCGCCAGCAGCAGCACGAGGCCGATCGCCGTCGCCTCCATGGTCCGGCCCGGCCGCCACCGGGTCATCCAGAAGCCCATGAAGATGGCGATCGGGACGGTGCAGGCGATGGTGAACACCCCCCACGCGCTCTCCTTGAGGGCGTTCACCACCACGAGCGCGAGCACGGCGAGCAGGATCACCATGATGGCGAGCACCGCGGCCATCGCGAGCAACCCGGTCACCGGGCCGATTTCCTCCTTGGCCATCTGCCCCAGCGACTTCCCGTCCCGCCGCATCGAGGCGAACAGGATCACGAAGTCCTGCACCGCGCCGGCCAGCACAACGCCGAAGACGATCCAGATCGTCCCGGGCAGGTAGCCGAACTGCGCGGCCAGCACCGGGCCCACCAGGGGGCCTGCGCCGGCGATCGCCGCGAAGTGATGGCCGAAGAGCACCCATCGCGTGGTCGGCACGAAGTCGCGCCCGTTGTCGTACCGCTCGGCGGGGGTGGCGCGCCGGTCGTCGAGGGCGAAGACGCTGCGGGCGAGGAACCGGCTGTAGAACCGGTAGGCGATGAGGTAGGTCCCGACGGCGGCGAGGATGAGCCACGCCGCGTTGATCGTTTCGCCGCGGTGCAGGGCAAGCACTCCCCAGGCGATCGCGCCCAGGAACCCGACCGCGGCCCAGAGGATGCGGGGCATGTATCGAAATACCGCCCGCCGCCCGCATTAATCAAGGGCCGCCCCGTCTCCCGTGGCCGGTCCATCCCCAAGTCCCATCGCTACTTGCCCGATGTTCCGGCGCCCCGTACCTTGGGGCTTCCATGTCATTCCCCTATTCCGGCTACGGGCACGAGCACGACTGGGACGCCGACGTGTCCGAGGCGAATGCCACGCTCGAACAGGAGCGCCCGATGGCGACCGCCACCGGTTTCCGCGGCAAGACCGCCATCGTCACCGGTGGGGCGACCGGTCTGGGCCGCTGCATCGCCCTGGAGTTCAGCCGGATCGGCTGCAACGTCGCCTTCTGCTACAAGGAGATGCCGGGCCGCGACGTGGAGGCCCAGGCCCTGCTGACCGAGACCGCCATCGCCTCCATGGGCGGCGGCGTCCTCGCCGTCCGATGCGACGTCCGCAGCCGCCAGGACGTCGATCGCTTCGTGGCGGAGGTGCGGGACCGCTTCGGCACGGTGCACTTCCTCATCAACAACGCGGGGATCGCCATCGACGGCGCGCTCTGGCGCTTGAGCGAGCAGGCCTGGGCCGAGGTGCTGGAGACCAACGTCACCGGCGCGTTCAACTGCATTCGCGCCGTCTCCCCCATCTTCCGGCGCCAGCGGTACGGCAAGATCGTCAACATCAGCGCCCACCAGGCCGACCGGCCCGGCTTCGGCGTGTCGAGCTACGCCGCGAGCAAGGCGGCGCTCAACGGCCTCACCCGTGCCGCCGCCGTGGAGCTGGGCCCCGCTGGCGTCAACGTGAATGCGGTGGCGCCGGGCTTCATCCGCACCGAGCGGATGCAGATGCTGCCGCCGGAAGTGATCGATCGGGCGCAGAAGAGCTCGGTGCTGGGGCGCGTGGCCGAGCCCGAGGACGTGGCCCACGTGGTGTCGTTCCTCTGCTCCGAAGACGCGCGACACATCACCGGGCAGACCATCGTGGTGGACGGAGGAATGTCCTTGGAGTAACCCGTTTTTCCCCCGTCCGACCGCCATTTTCCCGCCGTTGAATCCCCCCGCCTCTCGTGTACCTTTCGCCACCCGGAATCGCCGGGTGACCTGGGGACGCCGGGAGGCATAAGTGATTACAAGATACCTGCTTACGGCCTTCACCGCCGGCTTCGCCAGCGGCATCTGGACCCCGGGGCCCGCCGCCGCGCAGGACCCGGGCCAAGCGAAGTTCAAGGATATCCCGATGGTTCTGGGCGCGCTCGCCGGGCAGTCCATCCCCGTCCTGCCGCTCGGCCTGATCGCGGCCGACCCCCGGATCCCCCGGGACTCGGTCCTGGGCGATCCCGTCCGGGCCAGGCAGTGGGCCGACGGCCTCATCGCCGAGGCGCTCATGGAACGGGGTGGTGAGGTGAAATGGGTTCTGCCCCCGGACCTGCGACGGAGGGCACGGCGCGGTGCCGGCCTCATCGCGGACCCTGATCACCTGGGCCAGGCCCTCCTCCGCGATTCCGGTGCGGACAGGAGCGTGCCGGAGCCGCTCCGCAGCTCGCTGCGGAGCATCGCCGCCGTGGCCGGTGACCGATACGTGCTGGTGCCGGCGGCGGTGACGCTGGTCGCCGACAGCACGGGCGGCATCAGCGCCTCGATCAGCATGGTGATGGTGAACGCGCGGATCGGCCGCGTAGAGTGGCGGACGTGGGCGACCGGTGCCGGCCCCACGCTCAGCGCGGCGCTCAGGTCCGCGCTCGCCACGGTTCTCCCGCTCGACCTGGACGGTCAATGACTGCAATCGACGTCACGCTCATTCCCGGCGACGGGATCGGCCCCGAAATCACGGCCGAAACGGTCCGCGTCCTCGAGGCCACGGGACTCACCTTCAACTGGGATGAACAGCTGGCCGGGATGGCCGCGGTGGAAGCCACGGGGACGCCGCTGCCCGACGCAACGCTGGAGAGCATCCGCCAGACGCGGCTCGCGTTGAAGGGCCCGCTGACGACGCCCGTGGGCACCGGCTTCCGCTCGGTGAACGTGGCGCTGCGCCGTGAGTTCGAGCTGTTCGCGAACATCCGGCCGGCCCGCTCGTTCATCCCTGGCGGGCGCTACACCAACGTGGACATCGTGCTGGTGCGGGAGAACCTGGAGGGGCTGTACGTCGGGGCCGAGCACTTCATTCCCATCGGCGACGATCCCCGCGCCGTGGGGGAGTCGATCGCGTTCGTCACCCGGGCGGGCTCGGACCGCATCATCCGCTACGCCTTCGAGTATGCGCTGGCCCACGGCCGCAGGAAGGTGACCGTGGTCCACAAGGCCAACATCCTGAAGATGGTGAGCGGGCTGTTCCTGGAGGTGGGCCGCAGCGTGGCCGCGGAGTACGAGGGGCGGGTCGAGTTCAACGACATGATCATCGACAACTGCGCCATGCAGCTCGTGATGAAGCCGGAACAATTCGACGTGATCGTGACGACCAACATGTTCGGCGACATCCTGAGCGACGAAGTGTCCGGGCTCGTGGGCGGGCTCGGGCTCGCGCCGGGCGCCAACATCGGCACCCGGGGCGCGATCTTCGAGGCGGTGCACGGCAGCGCGCCGGACATCGCCGGGAAGGGCATCGCCAATCCTTCGGCGCAGATCCTGGCGGCCGCGATGATGCTGGATCACATCGGCCAGATCGAGCTGGGCAACCGGATCCGCTGGGCGGTGGAGCGGACGATCGTCGACGACGGCATCCGCACGCGGGATCTCGGCGGCTCGGCGAGCACGGAGGAATTCGGGCGTGCGGTTGCGGCTCGGGTTGCCTGACGTTCCGTGCGCCAAGTGCGGCACCCGGGTCGAAGGACTCACATGGGGCGAGCTGTGCCCCAAGTGCATGATCGAGCGGAGGCACCGCGCGAGCCGGATCTCCACCCGCGCCGCGCTGGCGGGCACCGCGCTGATCGCGGTCTGGCTCACGTTCCGGCTGCCGGCCACGCCCTCGGCGCGGATCTACGGCGCGGTGGCCGCGCTGGTGACGTTCGTGCTGCTGAAGCAGATCGCGTATCGCGTCGCCCTGGGGGCGATGAAGCCATGAGCCGTCGGAGGTGCCATGAGCGGTGAGCGAGTGACGGGGCACGAGTGCCGTCTCGAGGCGGCGCGGCTGCGGAAGGCGCGCGTGGCCTTGCGGGTCCGGCCGCTGTGCGGCCTGCTGGGCACGCTCCTCATCGCCGGTCCCGGCGCGTCGCTCGGCGCGCAGCAGGCGCCCACCGGTCTCACGATCTACAACGATGGGCGGGTGCTGGTGCGCCGCACCTTCCCCGTCGCCGTGCCCAAGGGCGCCTCCCGCCACGTGGTGGCGCTGGGCGACGCCGATCCGGCGACGGTGTTCCCGCTCGATCCGGCCGTGACGCTCCTGCGCATGAGCTTCGACGGCGGCACCGATGAGCTGAGCATCCTCCGCCGTGCCGTCGGCCGTACGGTGAACTTCCGCGTTACGTCGAATGCAGGCACCACGGTCGTGCCGGGCACGGTGCTCGGCGTCGATCCCGAGCGGTACCGGCTGGCCAGCGGCTGGGTGACCTTCACCCGTCCCGGCGCGCTGGAGCTGCCCGACTCGCTGGTGGTGGCGGACCCGGTCGCGACGCTGGAGCTCACGGCGTCGAGCGCGCGACCCGGGCT
The DNA here is from genome assembly GCA_049323575.1 of Gemmatimonadota bacterium. Lineage (GTDB taxonomy): Bacteria > Gemmatimonadota > Gemmatimonadetes > Gemmatimonadales > GWC2-71-9 > JBMOPM01. Next base: position 8,714 of record JBMOPM010000072.1, read on the forward strand.
CGCGCTCGGGTGGCTCACCGGCGGCGGCAGCTGGCAGGCGACCTATCAGGCCGTGCTCGGCAAGGGCACCGCGCGGGTGACGGGTGCGGCGGTCGTGAGCTCGGGCCGCCTCCGGGTGGACGGCGCCGAGGTGCAGCTCCTGGCCGGTGCGGTGAGCCAGGCGGTGCCGACCGCAAAGGCGATGATGGGCCGGGCCGATCGCGGGATCCAGACGGCCGAGATGGTGGCTGGGCCGGCGGTGGAGGAGGGCGTCGGCGAGTTCCACCTCTACACGCTGCCCGGCCGGCTCTCGCTCATGCCGGGAACCGCGACGTCGGTGGCGCTGTTCGACCCTGCGTCCGTGGCCTACGAGCGAACCTACACCGTGCGCGGGAGCCTGCCGGTGTTCGGTGCCCTGGGACAGACCCCGGCGGACGAGGACGTGCCGGTCGAGGTGACGTACATCCTCGAGCGGCCGCGCACGACTCCCTTCGGCGACCGGCCGATTCCCGCCGGCGTGGTACGGCTCTTCGAAGCCGACGACGCGGGTCGGCTGCAACTGGTGGGCGAGTCGCGGGTGCGGCACAGCGCCGCGGGCGAAGACCTCCGGGTGGTGGCCGGCCACGCGTTCGACCTGGTGGCGAAGCGCACGCAGACCGACTATCGCCTCCTCCGCGACTCGCTGGCGAGCCGGCGCTACCGGACCGTGGCGGAGGCGGCATATCGCGTGGTGCTGCGGAATGCGAGCGACAGCGCGGTGACCGTCGACGTGCTCGAAGAGCGCGCGGGCGACTGGTCCGTGCTTTCCAGCAGCGTCCCCGCGGAGAAGCTGTCGTCCGCCGTCACGCGTTTCCGGGTCTCGGTGCCGAGGCGCGGGGAAGCAACGCTGACCTACCGGGTCCGGGTGGTCTGGTGACCGTGACGCGGATCGTCCACCTCGCCGATCTGCACTTCGGCGTGCACGTCGATCTGGCCCAGATCGGGGCGCTCGAACGGCTGGTGCCCCGGCTCGAGCCGGACGCGATCGTCGTGGCGGGCGACCTGACCCAGCGGGCGCGCCACGGCGAGTTCCAGTGCGCCCTCACGTTCGCCGAGCGGCTCCGGCAGACGGCGCCGACGCTCGTCATCCCGGGCAACCACGACGTGAGCTGGTGGGCGAGCCCGTTCCACGTGCGCGGTGCGAGGGCGCTGTACCGGAAGTATCGGCACTATTTCGGCGACGACCTCACGCCCGTGCTCCGGCTGCCCGGCGCGGTCATCGCCGGCGCGCTCACGAGCCATGGCGTGGCCTTCGGGTCGCTGACCCCGAACCCCAACAACATGGCGGTGATGGGCCACCTGCCGTCGACGGAGACGGATCGGCTCGCCCGGATCTTCGCCGAGGCGCCGGCCGGGGCGGCGCGGGTGGTCGTGGTCCACCACAACGTGCTCCGCGGGGAGATCTCGCAGCGCATGGGGCTCGCGCGCTGGGCCAGCGCCCAGCGGCGGATCCGGGACGCCGGGGCCGACCTGGTGCTCTGCGGGCACGACCATCAGGAGGGGATGGGCCAGATCGACCGGCTCGTGACGGTGAGCACGACCGGCACGCACAGCTCGCGGACGCGCAACAAGCGCCCCTCCGTCTTCAATGTCGTCACCATCGACGCCGCGGCGATCCACATTCAGCACTACCGCTGGGATGCCTATGCCGGCGTGTTCCGCGCGGCCGACCGCGGGTCGTTTGCACGGCGGCGCCACGACAACGCCCCCCAGGGCGCGCGGGCGGCCGCGGAGGCACGCGCCGGTGTCTGACGCGACCACGTCCCGCCTCCGGCTCGGCATGCCGGCCGAGGAGCTGCTGGCGCGCCGCCTGGAGCTGCTCGGGCTCAAGCGCCTGCCCAGCGTGCGCCGGGTCAAGGTCCACCGGAACCGGATCGTCATGCTGAGCCTGAGCACCAAGGGCGTCCTGCGCCTCCACGAGGGCTACGCCCATGCGCCGGACCGCGTGCTGCGGGCCATCGTGCGCTTCCTCGACCGGCGCAACCCGCGCGACCTGCGCAAGGCGATGGAATCGGTCTTCCTCGCCTTCCCGGTGGATCGTTACGCGCCACCCCGCACGCCCCGGCGCACCGATCCGCCCCAACCGGGCGACGTGGCGCTGTACACCCGGTTGCAGCGGCTCCATCAGCGGCTCAACGAGCGATATTTCGGCGGGCGGCTCAAGGCGATCCCGATCCGGCTGTCGAACCGGATGCGGACCCGGCT
>JBMOPM010000073.1:0-10851 GCA_049323575.1 Gemmatimonadota bacterium
GGGGTCCGGCGACTTCCCCCTACTTCGGTGAGACGGCATGCGCGTACGACGGACCAAGCCACTGGTAATCTGCCGAGCCCCGCGTCGCCCCTCCGCTCGTCGCGGGGGGGCTCGTGCCGGGGCCATTTGCGCTGTGCGAGAGTGAGCGATGCCTGAAACGCGACCGGTGATCACGTTCTCCAAGCTCGAGGGGGGCATGCCCATGCCGCACCTCCTCGACATTCAGACGCAGGCTTTCCAGTCCCTGCTGGTGCCGGACGACGTGGCCGGCAGCCGGCAGGACGTGTCGCTGGAACGCGTCTTCAAGGACATCTTCCCCATCTCGGACGTCAACGGCAAGTACGAGCTCGAGTTCAAGGCGTACTCGCTCGGCGAGCCGAAGTACACGGTGGAGGAGTGCATCGAGCGCGACATGACGTATGCGGCGCCGCTCAAGGCGACGCTCGCGCTCAACGTGTTCGAGGACGTCGACGGCGTGCGGCGGCTCAAGAACCAGATCGAGAAGGAGGTCTATCTCGGCGAACTGCCGATCATGACCCCTCTCGGCACGTTCGTGATCAACGGCGCCGAGCGCGTCGTCGTGAGCCAGTTGCACCGCTCGCCGGGCGTGGTGTTCGAGGAGGACACGCACCCGAACGGCCAGCGCCTCTATTCGGCCCGGATCATTCCGTTCCGCGGCTCGTGGGTGGAGTTCACGATCGACATCCACGACGTGATCTACGTCCACATCGACAAGAAGAAGAAGTTCCCGGCGACCGCGCTGCTGCGCGCCTTCGGCTACAGCACCAACGCGGACATCCTGCGGCTCTTCTTCGCGACCAAGCCGCTCAACGTCACCGGCAAGCTGGAGGGCCGGCAGGAGCGCCGCGAGGTGATGGGCGCGCTCCTCGCCGCCGACGTGCCGAACCCCGAGGATCCGTCGGGCGCGCCGCTGGGCCGGGTGGGCGACGAGCTCACGCCCGAGCGGCTCAAGGCGATGCAGCACGTGGGCGTCAAGACCGTCACCGTGTTCTGCGGCTATACCTCGCTCGATCTGAACGAGGTGGAGCAGCCCACCACCACGCGGGACCGGCACCACCACGTGCTGGCGTTCCCCGTGGCGCATCCGGAGACGGGCGAGGTGCTCGCCGACGCGGGACAGGAGCTGACGGACAAGCTGCGCCAGCACCTGCTCGACGCCGGGGTGCAGCGGGTGGACGTGCTGCTGCCGCCGGGCCGCGCCGAGTCGCCGCTCATCAAGAACACGCTGCTCAAGGACCCCACGCGGGACGAGGCCGAGGCGCTGGAGCAGATCTACTCGCTGCTGCGGCCGGGCGACGCGCCCAACCTCGAGACGGCGCGCCAGCAGCTCCAGAAGCTCTTCTTCAACCCGAAGCGCTACGACCTCGGGCGCGTGGGCCGCTACAAGATCAATCAGCGGCTCCGGCTCGGGATCGACCCGAACCACACGGTCCTCACGGAAGAGGACTTCATTGCGATCATCCGGTACCTGATCGACCTGCACGACGGGCGCGGGCATACGGATGACATCGACCACCTGGGCAACCGCCGCATCCGGTCGGTGGGCGAGCTGATCGCCAACCAGTTCTCCGTGGGCCTCTCCCGCATGGCGCGGCTGGTCAAGGAGCGGATGAGCATCAACTCGGATCCCGAGAAGATCTCGCTCGACGACCTGGTCAACGCGCGCACGGTGTCGGCGGTGATCCAGGCCTTCTTCGGGTCGAGCCAGCTGTCGCAGTTCATGGACCAGACCAACCCGCTGGCGGAGCTGACCAACAAGCGGCGCCTCTCGGCGCTGGGCCCGGGCGGTCTGACGCGCGAGCGCGCGGGGTTCGAGGTCCGCGACGTGCACTACTCGCAGTACGGCCGCATGTGTCCCATCGAGACGCCGGAAGGTCCGAACATCGGCCTGATCACGTCGCTCTCGACCTACGCGCGGATCAACGATCTCGGCTTCATCGAGACGCCGTACCGGGTGGTCCGGAACGGGCGGGTTACCGACGAGATCAAGTGGCTCTCGGCGAGCGAGGAGGAGGATTTCGCGGTCGCCCAGGCCAACGCGCCGCTCAATCCCGACGGCACCTTCGTGGATCAGCTGGTCCTCACCCGCAAGGGCGACGACTACCCGCTGCTCCCGCCGGAGCGGATCCAGTACATGGACGTGGCGCCGGAGCAGCTCGTGTCCATTGCCGCGGCGCTGATCCCGTTCCTCGAGCACGACGACGCCAACCGCGCGCTCATGGGCAGCAACATGCAGCGCCAGTCGGTCCCGCTGCTGTTCCCCCAGGCCCCGCTGGTGGGCACCGGGCTGGAGGAGAAGGTGGCGCGCGACTCGGGCGCGGTCATCATCGCGCGGCGGAGCGGCATCGCGACCCGCGTCACGGCCGACGAGATCATCATCGACGCGGGCCTGGACCAGGCCGCGGTGGCCGAGACGCCGCTGGCCCGGCTGTCGCAGCACGACCGCTACCGGGTGAAGAAGTACTGGCGCACCAACCAGGACACCGCGATCAACCAGCGGCCGCTGGTGCAGCAGGGCCAGGTGATCACCGCCGGCCAGATCATCGCCGACGGCGCGGCCACCGAGGACGGGGAGCTGGCGCTGGGCAGCAACGTGCTGGTGGCGTTCATGCCGTGGTACGGCCACAACTTCGAGGACGCCATCGTGCTCTCGGAGCGGCTGGTGAAGGACGACGTCTACTCGTCGATCCACATCCAGGAGCTGGAGCTGCACGTTCGTGACACCAAGCGGGGCCAGGAGGAGATCACGCGCGAGATCCCCAACGTCTCCGACGAGGCGGTGGTGGACCTCGATGAGCGCGGCATCGTGCGCATCGGCGCGCACGTCAAGCCGGGCGACATCCTGGTGGGCAAGATCACGCCGAAGGGCGAGACCGAGCTGAGCCCCGAGGAGAAGCTCCTTACCGCGATCTTCGGCGAGAAGGCCAAGGACGTGAAGGACTCCTCGCTCAAGGTGCCGCCGGGCATGAAGGGCGTCGTGATCGACGTCAAGATCTTCAGCCGGGTGGAGGACTCGGTCGTCGAGAAGGACCGCGGCGAGCGGATCGGCGAGGTGCGCCGGGTCGAGAACGAGGAGAAGGCGCGCATCAGCGCCGCCATGATCGAGGAGCTGTTCCACCTCCTGGAGGGCCAGGAAGTGGCGCTCATGCTCAAGGCCGGCACGGTGGAGGAGTACCTTCCGGCGGGTACCAGGCTCACGGCCAAGGTGCTCGAGGAGGTGGACCTGGCCGAGGTCGACCTCAAGACGCTGCGCGTGGCCAACAGGCAGGCCAACGAGCGCATCCGCCAGACCATCGACGCGGCCGCCCGCGAGCGCGCCAAGGTCGAGGAGAAGGCGGAGGACCAGATCGACAAGATTCTCCAGCCGGACGAACTGCCGCCGGGCGTCATCCAGCTGGTGAAGGTGTACATCGCCGAGAAGCGGAAGATCTCGGTGGGCGACAAGATGGCGGGCCGGCACGGCAACAAGGGCATCGTCGCCCGGATCGTGCCGGAAGAGGACATGCCGTTCCTGCCGGACGGCACCCCGGTGGACATCGTGCTCAACCCGCTCGGCGTGCCGAGCCGCATGAACGTGGGGCAGATCCTGGAGACCCACCTGGGCTGGTGCGCGCGGGTGCTCGGCTTCAAGGCGAAGACGCCGGTCTTCCGCGGCGCCGACGAAGCCGAGATCGGCGTGCTGCTGCGCATCGCCGGGCTCAAGTGGGCCGCCACGGCGCTCAACCTCAGGCATCCCGCGCCGGAGCCGGACGCGGCGACGATCACCGCCCTGGTGCAGGACCTCAAGCGGGCGGGCGAGGGCGAGTGGGCCACGCTGACCCAGGCCGGCATCGCGGAGCTCGCGCGGCGCGGCGTGTCGCCGGCGACGAAGCAGCTCTACGAGAACATCCGGACCTACCTCGTCGCCGCGGCGAAGGAGCTGGCCGAGCGGATCACGGAGCAGCGGACCCAGGAGCTGGCCTACCACCGCCACCAGGCGGAGACCGGCGACAAGGCGCTCCGGAAAGCCGCCAACGCCGTGGTGGGCGAGCTCGAGAAGCAGATCGCCAAGGGCCCGGTCGAGGCGCTCGAGTCGGCCGGCCACCGGGCGCTCGCCCGGCTGCTGGACGGGAAGAAGGAGCCGGAGGACGTGTCGGCCGCGGCGCTCGAGCTGATCGCCGCCGCCGGCCTCACGCCGGCCGGCAAGGCGCGGCTCCGCGACGGCCGCACCGGCCAGTTCTTCGAGGGCGACGTGACGGTGGGCTCGATCTACATGCTCAAGCTGAGCCACCTGGTGGACGACAAGATCCACGCGCGCTCGATCGGGCCGTACTCGCTGGTGACGCAGCAGCCGCTCGCGGGCAAGGCCCAGTTCGGCGGCCAGCGGTTCGGTGAAATGGAGGTGTGGGCGCTGGAGGCGTACGGCGCGGCCCACACGCTCCAGGAAATGCTGACGGTGAAGTCCGACGACGTGAACGGCCGGAGCAAGGTCTACGAGGCGATCGTGAAGGGCCAGAACCTGCCCGAGCCCGGGATCCCCGAGTCGTTCAACGTGCTCGTGAAGGAACTGCAGGCGCTCGGTCTCAAGGTCACGCTCGGCACCACCGAAGCGGGCGACGAGTAAGGGTGGGGCGCACCCCGCCCATCCGGGACGCGTATCCAGGTTGAGGGAGCCCATGATCGATTTTCGCAGCGGCCGGGAGCCGAGGAGCTCCAGCTTCGATTACATCAGCATCCGCATCGCGTCCCCCGAGGAGATCCGGGGGCCGCGGGATCCCAAGGAGCGCGAGCGCCTGGAACTGCAGGGCCTGCGCAACTGGTGGTCCTGGGGCGAGGTGACGAAGCCGGAGACGATCAATTACCGCTCGTTCAAGCCGGAGAAGGACGGCCTGTTCTGCGAGCGGATCTTCGGCCCGGTCAAGGACTGGGAATGCCATTGCGGCAAGTACAAGCGGATCCGCTATCGCGGCGTGATCTGCGACCGCTGCGGTGTCGAGGTCACGCTGAGCAAGGTCCGGCGCGAGCGCATGGGCCACATCGAGCTCAGCGTGCCGGTGGCGCACATCTGGTTCTTCAAGACGCTCCCGTCGCCGATGGGGAACCTGATCAACATCACGCTGCGCGACCTCGAGCGCGTGATCTACTACTCGAACTACATCGTCATCGATCCGGGTGAGCAGGACGTCGACGAGCTGCAGTTGCTGGACGAGGAGGAGTACCTCGCCCTCCGCCAGAAGGCGAAGGAGCAGGGGGACACCGCGTTCAAGGCCGACATCGGCGCGCCCGCCATCCGGGAGCTGCTGAACCGCATCGACGTGAAGAAGCTCTCCGAGGAGCTCCGCTCGTCGGTGGCGACCGAGACGAGCCAGCATCGCAAGAAGCAGATGCTCAAGCGGCTCAAGATCGTCGACGCGTTCCTCAACTCCGGCGAGTCGGGCGACCTGCCCAACAACCCGGCCTGGATGATCCTGGACGTGATCCCGGTGATCCCGCCCGATCTCCGGCCGCTGGTGCCGCTCGACGGCGGCCGCTTCGCCACGAGCGACCTGAACGACCTGTACCGCCGGGTGATCAACCGGAACAACCGGCTCCAGAAGCTCATCCAGCACCGCGCCCCGGAGGTCATCCTCCGCAACGAGAAGCGCATGCTGCAGGAGGCGGTGGACGCGCTGTTCGACAACGGCCGCCGCTCCAAGGCCATCCGCGGGCGCGGCAAGCGGCCGCTCAAGTCGCTGTCGGACATGCTCAAGGGCAAGCAGGGGCGGTTCCGCCAGAACCTCCTCGGCAAGCGCGTGGACTACTCGGGCCGCTCCGTCATCGTGGTGGGCCCCGAGCTCAGGCTTCACCAGTGCGGCCTGCCCAAGACGATGGCGGTGGAGCTGTTCAAGCCGTTCATCATCCACAAGCTGGTCGAGAAGCAGATCGCCGAGACGGTCAAGCGCGCCAAGAAGATCGTCGAGCGCGAGAGCCCCGAGGTGTACGAGATCCTGGAGGAGATCATCCAGGACCACCCGGTGCTGCTCAACCGCGCCCCGACGCTGCACCGCCTCGGCATCCAGGCATTCGAGCCGGTGCTGGTGGAAGGCAAGGCCATCCGCATCCATCCGCTGGTCTGCGCCGCGTTCAACGCGGACTTCGACGGCGACCAGATGGCGGTGCACGTGCCGCTCAGCTTCGAGTCGCAGCTCGAGGCGCGGCTGCTCATGGTGTCGTCGAACAACATCCTCAAGCCGTCCGACGGCCGCCCGGTGGCGGAGCCGTCGCAGGACATGGTGCTCGGCAGCTACTGGCTGACCAAGCTCCCGCCCGGCTTCGAGCAGGCGCTGGCCGAGGCCAAGGACAAGGCGAAGGCCAAGCAGGAACTGTGGAAGAAGGCGCGGCACTTCGGCTCGCTGGCCGAGCTGGAGATGGCGCTCCTCTCGGGCAGCGTGAACTACCACACGGCGATCCACTTCTGGTTCGTGCCGCCGCGCGAGGCGGAAGACCCGACGCCGCGCTGGCTGGCGACGACCGTGGGCCGGGTGCTGTTCAACAACATCCTGCCCCGCAAGGTCGTGGCCGAGATGGGCTTCCGCGACGACCTGATGAAGAAGAAGAACCTCTCGGAGCTGGTGCTGCAGTCGTACCGGCGCGCCGGCCTGGCCGAGACGGTCACCTTCCTCGACCGGCTCAAGGAGTTCGGCTTCCGGTTCGCGACCTACGGCGGCGTCTCCATCGGCATCGAGGACCTCGAGATCCCGAAGGAGAAGCACGAGCTGCTGGCCGAGGCGGACGCCCGGGTGAAGCGGTTCCAGCGGGCCTACAACACGGGCCAGATCACCTTCGGCGAGCGGTACAACAAGGTGATCGACGCGTGGACCCACGCGAACAACGACGTGGCCGAGGCGATGATCAACACCATGCGCGCCTCGCGCGGCGGCTTCAACCCGGTGTTCATGATGTTCGACTCCGGGTCGCGCGGCAGCCGTGACCAGATCCGTCAGCTCGCGGGCATGCGCGGCCTCATGGCCAAGCCGCAGAAGAAGCTGACCGGCGGGATCGGCGAGATCATCGAGAGCCCGATCAAGTCGAACTTCCGCGAGGGCCTCACCGTGCTCGAGTACTTCATCTCGACGCACGGCGCCCGCAAGGGCCTGGCCGACACGGCGCTCAAGACCGCCGACGCCGGCTACCTCACCCGCCGCCTGGTGGACGTGGCGCAGGACGTCACGATCACCGAGGAGGACTGCGGGACCATCCTGGGCCTCGACATGACGGCGCTCAAGGAGGGCGAGGACGTCATCGAGCCGCTGCGCGAACGCATCCTGGGCCACGTGGCCGCGGAAGACGTGTTCGATCCGCACGAGCTGGATGAGCACGGCGACCAGCGCGTCCTGGTGCAGGCCGGCCAGCTGATCGACGAGGAAATCGCCGACGCCATTGAGGACGCCGGCATCGAGAAGGTCCGCATCCGCTCGGTGCTCACCTGCGAGGCCCGGCGGGGCATCTGCCGGATGTGCTACGGCCGCAACCTCGCCACCATGGAGATGGTGGACATGGGCGAGGCGGTCGGCATCCTGGCCGCGCAGTCGATCGGCGAGCCGGGCACGCAGCTCACGCTGCGGACGTTCCACATCGGCGGCACCTCGGCCCGCATCGCCGAGGAGGCGGAACGGCGCGCCCGGTCGGACGGCATGGTGAAGTACACCGACGGCCTGGAGTGGGCCGACCTGCCCGTGGAGTACGAGGACGGCACCCGCGGCACCATCCGCGTGGCGCTCACCCGCGAGGACGAGTCGGCCGACGAGGAGAGCAAGGAAGGCATCCTCGTCGTGGATCCGAAGGATCCGAGGCGGGTCATCAACCGCTACCCGGTGCCCGAGGGCGCGCTCCTGCACGTCAGGGAGGGCGACCTGGTCACCAAGGGCGACAACGACCGCCGGGCCACGATCCTCTACACCTGGGACCCGTACAACGATCCGAGCATCATCAAGATCGACGGGGAACTCCGGTGGAAGGACCTCGTGCCGGGCGAGACGCTGCGCGAGGAGCTGGACGAGGGCACCGGCCTCAGGTCGCTCGTGGTCATGGCCGACCAGGACCGCGAGCTGCACCCGTCGGTGCTGGTCTACTCCAGCAACAAGAAGGACCCGCAGGAGTACACCCTGGCCGAGGGGAGCCGCATCATCTTCGGCTCGCCGACCGACCAGGTGAGCCGCGCCATGGACATTCCGGACGAGGCCAACCCGTGGAGCACGAAGTTCCACGTGGAGGAAGTGCCGATCAACGTCGCGTGGCCGAGCAAGAGCAAGAAGGAGAGCAAGGACAAGACGGTCTACGTATCGCCGCCGGTCAAGGTGTCGAAAGGCGTCACCGTCACCAAGATCCCGCGGCAGGCGTACAAGACGCGCGACATCACGGGCGGCCTCCCGCGCGTGGCCGAGCTGTTCGAGGCCCGGCGCCCGAAGGACCCGGCGACCATCGCCGAGGTGGATGGCGTGGTGAAGTTCGGCGAAATCAAGCGTGGCAAGCGCGAGATCTACGTCTACCCCACGACCGCCAGGGGCGAGCCGATCCCCGAGGAGGCGCAGCTGTACGAGGTGCCGGCCGGCAAGCACCTGCGCGTGCACGAGGGCGACCGTGTGCGCGCCGGCGACCGGCTCACCGAGGGCCCGGTAAACCCGCACGACATCCTCCGGATCAAGGGGCCGCGGGCGGTCCAGGAGTACCTGCTCAACGAGGTGCAGGAGGTCTACCGCCTCCAGGGCGTGCGCATCAGCGACAAGCACATCGGCGTCATCGTGCGCCAGATGCTGCAGAAGGTGCGCGTGACCGACCCGGGCAGCACCGACTTCCTCGAGGGGGAGACGGTGGACAAGCTGACGTTCCGCGAGGAGAACGAGCGGATGCTCAAGCGGAAGCTCACCCCGGCGAAGTCGGAGCCCGTGCTCCTCGGCATCACCAAGGCCTCGCTGAACACGCAGTCGTTCATCTCGGCGGCGTCGTTCCAGGAGACCACGCGCATCCTCACCGACGCCGCCATCCGCGGCGCCCGGGACGACCTGCGCGGTCTGAAGGAGAACATCATCATCGGCCACCTGATCCCCGCGGGCACCGGGCACTACCGGTACGCCGAGATGGAGATCGAGCCGCCCGCCGGCTACGAGCCGCCGCCCGTCGAGGAAGTGGCCGCGGCCGGACCGGCGGTCACCGAGGAGGTCGAGGTGCTCTGAGGCCGGCCCCGGCGGTGCATCGCCGGCCGGCTGGCCCGATCTTCGCGAGAGCACGACGGCGCCCGGGCGGTTTCCCGGGCGCCGTTGCGCCGTTAGACTGGACCGATCCACTGCCGACCATCATCGCTGGCCCACAGGCCAAGGAGGCGCCCTGACTGCGACCAACACCAACCTCCGCCCCTTCTACGTCTTCCTGTTCGTGGCCGGGGCGGTGATTGCGCTCGACCAGCTGGGTGAGGTGTTCTCGACCATCTATCCGGTGCAGCCGGGCAACCTCCAGTGGCGCTTCGGCACCCTGGGCCTCCTGCTGGGCCGCGCCACGCCGATGGTCATCGCCGATGCGTTCATCGTGGCGGGCGCCGCGGCCCTGGGCCATGTCACCTTCCTCCGGATCTGGGGGATCCTGCACCTCGTCCTCGCGCTCCTGCTGCTGGGGGCCCTCGGGCTCTTCGCCCTCGATGCCGTGCAGATCCGCTCCCTGGTCCCCCCCGACGGCCACCAGCGCCTGACCCTGGCCACGGCTCGCGCGGCCGGCGGCGGACTCCTGGCGATTGCCGTCGCGGTGGTGCTGGGCATCGTGTGCCTCAAGCAGGCCGCCTCGGCGAGAAACGAGGCGCGCCAGCGGGCCGGTCGCAAATCGGCGGACGCGCTGATCGTGGGACAGGGCAGCTAAGCCCTGCGGAGACCGCGGTTTGCCCGGCCCCCCGCTTGACCCGCGGCCGCATGCCCGATATGCTTCAGGTCTGCCGTAGAACGGCTCAGGTCTCGGGACGACAGAACGGTTACTGAGGGAAGATGCCCACGATCAACCAGCTCCTCCGGTTCGGCCGGCGGCCGGTCGAAGCCAAGGACAAGGCCCCTGCGCTCAAGAAGAATCCCCAGAAGCGCGGGGTCTGTACGCGCGTATACACCACGACGCCCAAGAAGCCGAACTCGGCCCTCCGGAAGGTGGCCCGTGTGCGGCTCACCAACGGCTTCGAGGTGACCGCCTACATCCCGGGCGAGGGCCACAACCTGCAGGAGCACTCGATCGTGCTCATCCGCGGCGGCCGGGTGAAGGATCTGCCGGGCGTGCGCTATCACATCGTGCGTGGCACCCTCGACTCGGCCGGCGTGAACGACCGCCGTCAGGGCCGGTCGAAGTACGGCGCCAAGCGGCCCAAGGCCGCTGCGGCGGGCGCGCCCGCGACCAAGGGAGGTAAGAAGTGAGCCGCCGCAGTCGCGCGGTGAAGCGTCCGGTGGCCCCGGACCCGCGCTTCGACAGCCAGACGGTGTCGAAGTTCATCAGCAACCTGATGTACGACGGGAAGAAGAGCGTGGCCGAGGGGATCTTCTACCGGGCCATGGACCTGATCGAGGAGCGCACCGGCCAGCCTGGCGTCGCCGTCTTCAAGCAGGCGGTGAACAACGCCAAGCCGGCGCTCGAGGTGAAGAGCCGCCGCGTGGGCGGCGCCTCGCTCCAGGTGCCGGTGGAAGTGCGTCCCGAGCGGCGCTCGGCGCTGGCGATGCGGTGGCTCATTGCCTTCTCGCGCGCCCGCAACGAGAAGACCATGGAAGAGCGGCTCGCCGCCGAACTCATCCTCGCCTCCAAGGGCGAGGGCAACACCATCAAGAAGAAGGAAGACACCCACCGGATGGC
>JBMOPM010000074.1:0-10700 GCA_049323575.1 Gemmatimonadota bacterium
CGGGTCGCCGTCGATGGCCGGGAGGTGCGTGCGATTCTGCGCGGGCGGATGAAACGGGATCTGCCCCGCGTGGTGGTGGGTGACCGCGTGCGCCTCGAGCCCGAACCCGGGGGCCAGCTCTTCGGCATCGTCGGGGTCGACGAGCGGCGCTCACTCCTCGGCCGACGGGTGCCCGAAGGACGTGGCGTGCGGCCCATCGCGGCCAACGTGGACCAGGTGCTCGTGGTCTCCGCAACGGCCAACCCCGACCCGATCCCACAGCTCATCGACCGGCTGCTCGTCATCGCCGAGGCGAACGAGATTCCCGCCGCCGTGGTGCTCAACAAGATCGACCTCGCCCCGGGCGACGCGCTGGCCGCTCGGTTCGAAGCCGCCGGCTATCCCGTCTACCGCGCCTCCGCCCGCACCGGTCAGGGGGTGGACGCGCTCGCCGCGCTGCTGCCCGGCCGCATCAGTGTGGTCACCGGCCCCTCCGGAGCGGGAAAGTCGAGCCTCCTCAACCGGCTGCAGCCGGGCCTCAGCCTGCGTACGGCCGAGATCAGCGCCAGGATCCGACGCGGCAAGCAGACCACGGTCTCCGCGGTGATGATCCCGCTCGAGCATGGCGGCTATCTGGTGGACACGCCGGGGTTCAGCGAGGTGGGCATCTGGGGCCTGCCGGCGGAGGCGCTGGCCGACTGCTTCCCCGAGATGCGGCGGCTCCCGGGGCAGTGCCGCTTCACCGATTGCCGCCATCGCGGCGAGCCGGGCTGCGCCGTGCTCGCCGCCCTCAAGGCCGGGCATATCGCCCCGGACCGGTACCAGAGCTATCGCGCGCTACTGGAGGAACTCGAGAGCGCACCCAAGGACTGGGAGTAGGCCGGCCGCCGGCGCTACTCGCTGCCGCCCTTCAAGGTCCAGCGCCCGGTGTCCCGCCGCTCCACCTTGTCCATCATCCGGGCGAACGCCGCGTCGAGGTCGATCCCTTCGCGGTTGGCCATGCAGATCAGCACGAAGAGGATGTCGGCCATCTCCATCGCCATGTCGCCCGCCGGCTCGTCTTTCTTCTTCGTCTTCTGCCCGAAGCGATGGTTGACCTCGCGCGCCAGCTCACCCACTTCCTCAGTGAGCCGGCACAGGTTGGTGAGCGGGTGGAAGTAGCCTTCCTCGAACTGTGAGATCCAGCGGTCGACCCGCTGCTGGTAATCGGAGAGGGGCATCGTTGGCGGCTGGAGGTTGGTGGTGACCGGTGCGGGACTAGTGGCTCAACGCCCTGATCAGCGCCTTGCAGAACGCCGGCAGGTCGGCCGGGGTCCGCGAGGAGATCAGGTTGCCGTCTACCACCACCGGGCTGTCCTCCCACAGCATGCCGGCGTTGATCAGGTCGTCCTTGATGGCGCCGACGCTCGTCCCCCGCTTCCCGCGCACGATGCCCGCCGAGATGGGTACCCAGCCCGCGTGGCAGATGAACGCCACCGGCTTGCCGGCCTCATGGATCTCGCGGGTGATCGCCAGCACCCGCGGATAGCGTCGCAGGATGTCGGGCGCGTAGCCGCCCGGGATGACCAGCGCGTCCATGGCCGGGATGGAAACCTCGTCAACGTGCATGTCGACGGTGCAGGGGTAGCCACGCTTGCCATGACAGGTCTTTTCGCCGACGCCGGCGACGATCGTGCGCGCGCCCTCCTCCTCGAGGCGGATCTTGGGATACCAGAGCTCGAGGTCCTCGTAGAGCGGAGCGCAGAAGAACAGGACGGTCTTGTTGGAGAGAGACATGTCCGGTGCCAGTTGCCAGGGTTCAGGGACCATGTGCCGGGGCCAGTGGTTCGGATACGGCGCGGGGTGTCGCTATGATACCGCATAATAGCAGCCCTGACGATGGCACCTGGCACCTGACACCGATCACCTGATCACCTGGCACTCCCATGCGCCCCCGCGACCGCATCCTCCAGAATCTGGAATCCATCTACCGGGAGTCGTACGAACGGCTCAAGGCTGCCGGCGCCACCGCGCGCACCGAGGAGATGGACGCCGCCTTCGTGCGGGATCAGCTCGTGCTGGAGATCCTGCTCGATATCCGCGATCTCATCGCCCAGACGCCGGCCGCCAAGGAACCGAGCCCGAGCGCGCTGGAAAAACTCGAGGCCATCCGCCGCCTGACGAGGCTCCGCCCATGACGACACGCTCCTTGGCCCTCCGCATCCTGCTCGCCCTCTCCTGTGCACTCGCCGCCTGTTCGGCGGGAGACGACCGGCCCGCGGATCTGGTGGTCTACGGCCGGATCTGGACCGGCGATACGGCGCGTCCCTGGGCCTCCGCCCTGGCGGTCTCGGGCGACACGATCAGGCTGGTGGGCGACAGCGCGGAGGTGGCGGCGTTGGTCGGGAAGGAGACCACCGTGATCGCCGAGCCCGGCGCCATGGTCGTGCCCGGCTTCACCGACGGCCATCTCCACCTCACCAGCGGCGGCATGGCCCTGGGCAGCGTCGACCTGCGGGACGCAGCGTCGCCGGCGGAGTTCATCGCGCGGATCCGGACGCACGCGGCCGCGCTCGGGCCGGGCCAGTGGGTGCTCGGCGGCCGATGGGACCATGAGCGCTGGCCCGGTTCGCCGCTGCCCAGCCGGCAGTGGATCGACTCGGCCACGCCCGACCGGCCGGTGCTGATCTACCGGCTCGACGGCCACATGGCGCTGGCCAACTCGGCCGCACTCGAGGCGGCGGGGGTCACCCGTGCCACTCCCGACGTGGCCGGCGGCGAGATCGCTCGCGATGCGGCTGGCGAACCCACGGGCATCCTGCGCGATGCCGCGATCGGTCTCGTGAGCTCGCGCGTGCCGCCGCCGGCACCGGAGCAGGTCGACTCGGCCGTGGCCCGGGCACTCCGGTACCTCGCCGAGCGGGGCATCACCAGCTTCGCGTCCGTCAGTGCGCCATGGGAGGAGCTGGCCGCGCTGGACCGACTGCGCAAGGCCGGCCGGCTCACCGCCCGGGCCACGCTGTTCTTCCCGCTGGAGCACTGGCGCGCCGTGGCCGACACCGTCGCCGCCCGCGGCCGGGGTGACGACTGGATCCGCCTGGGCGGTGTGAAGGGCTATGCCGACGGGTCCTTGGGATCCCAGACCGCGCTGTTCTACGAGCCATACGCGCAGAACCCCCGCACGTCCGGCCTGCTGGTAACCCCGGAGGACTCGCTCCGCCGCTGGATCGGCAGCGCCGATTCGGCCGGCCTGCAGGTGGTGGTCCACGCCATCGGCGAGCGAGCCAATGGCCTCGTCCTCGCCATCTACGACTCGGTCAATCGGGCCCACGGCCCGCGTGACCGCCGGTTCCGGATCGAGCATGCGCAGCACCTCCGGCCGGCGGATCTCGTCCGGTTCGGCCAGTCCCGCGTCATCGCCTCGATGCAGCCGATCCACCTGACCGACGACGGCCGCTGGGCCGCCAAGCGCCTCGGCCCCGAGCGGGCCACCCACTCGTACCAATTCCGCACGCTCCTCGACCAACACGCCGTGGTGGTCTTCGGGTCGGACTGGCCAGTCGCCGCCGCGGACCCGGTCCTTGGCATCGCCGCCGCCGTGACCCGCCGCCTCTGGGACGGGTCGATGCCGGCCGGCTGGATTCCCGAGCAGCGGATCGGGGTGGAAGAGGCCCTCCGCGCGTACACCGCGGCCAATGCCTACGGGGTCTTCGCGGAGGGGAGGACCGGTGTGCTCCGTCCCGGCGCCCGCGCCGACCTGGTGGTCCTCGGACGCGATCTCACGGCCATTTCCCCGGATTCGATCGGGTCGACGCCGGTGCTGAGGACGGTGGTGGGCGGGAAAGAGGTGTACCGGCGTTGACGCGGAGCCGGCGTCGGCTGTAGGGGCGCAGCGCATAGTAGTAGCCATCAATACTACCATATGGCGCGGATCGGGCTCAGGGCTATCTTTCCGCGTCCTCCCATTCAACGTTCACCGCAACCCGGCACCTGATGGCCACTCGTACTGCGAATCGCGCCAGGCCCTCCGCCAAGCTGGACAAGGCGGACCTGCTGGACATGTACCGGCTGATGCTGCTGTCCCGCCGGATCGACGACAAGGAGATCCAGCTCAAGCGGCAGAACCGGATCTTCTTCCAGATCTCTGGCGCCGGCCACGAGGCCGTCCTGGTGGCGGCCGCGCGCGTCTTCCGGCCGGCGTACGACTGGTTCTACACGTACTATCGCGACCGTGCGCTCTGCCTCGGGCTGGGCATGACGGCCACGGAGCAACTGCTCTCGGCCGTGGGGGCGGCGGACGACCCGAACTCGGGCGGGCGGCAGATGCCGTCACACTGGGGCCACAAGGACCTCAATATCGTCTCGGCCTCGAGCCCCACAGGGACGCAGTTCCTCCAGGCCGTCGGCTGCGCCGAAGCCTGGCTCAAGTACAGCAGGATCGAGGGCATTCCGGACGCGCACGCCAGGTATCACGGCGACGAGGTCGTCTTCTGTTCCACCGGTGAAGGCACGACCAGCGAGGGCGAGTTCTGGGAGGCCCTGAACACCGCATGCAACCTCAAGCTGCCGATCGTCTTCCTGGTGGAGGACAACGGCTATGCCATCTCGGTGCCGGTGGAGGTGAACACCGCGGGTGGCTCCATTTCCCGGCTGCTGACGGGTTTCCCCGGGCTCCTGATCCAGGAAGTGGATGGCTGCGATCCGCTGGCCTCGCTGGACGTGCTCCAGAAGGCGGTGGACTACTGCCGGGCGCGGAAGGGTCCGGCGCTGGTACATGCCCACGTGATCCGGCCCTACAGCCATTCGCTCTCGGACGACGAGGTCCTGTACCGGCCGGAGTCCGAGCGCCAGGCCGATGCGGCGCGCGATCCGCTCACGCGGTTCCCCAAGTACCTGCTGGAGGAGGGCATTGCCACCGAGGCGGACCTGGAGCTGATCCGGGCGCAGGTGGCGGAGGAGATCGAGGTGGCGACCGGGATCGCCCTCGCCTCGCCCCAGCCGGCCACGACCACGATCTACAACTACGTCTACTCGCCGGACGTAGACCCCACGTCCGAGCAGTTCGATACCGAGGACGATCCGCACTTCGTGGGCGAGCCCACGACGATGGTGGACCTGCTCAATGTGTGCCTCAGGGACGAGATGGCGCGCGATCCGCGCATCGTGGTCTTCGGCGAGGACGTGGCCGACGCGAGCCGCGAGGCATACCTGGCGCAGGTGAAGGGCAAGGGCGGCGTCTTCAAGGTGACGTGGGGCCTGCAGCGGATGTTCGGCAGCGAGCGGGTCTACAACTCGCCGCTGGCCGAGGCCAACATCATCGGCCGGGCGATCGGACTCGCCACGCGCGGCCTCAAGCCCGTCGTCGAGATCCAGTTCTTCGACTACATCTGGCCGGCGTACATGCAGCTTCGGAACGAACTGGCGCTGCTGCGCTGGCGGTCGAACAACGCTTTCTCGGCGCCGGTGGTGGTGCGGGTGACCTACGGCGGCTACCTCAAGGGCGGGTCCGTCTACCACTCTCAGACCGGCGCGGCGGTCTTCACCGGCGTGCCCGGCCTGCGGGTGGTCTGCCCGTCGACGGCCCTGGACGCCAACGGCCTCCTTCGCACCGCGATCCGCTGCGACGACCCGGTGCTCTTCCTCGAGCACAAGCACCTGTACCGCCAGACGTACAACAAGGCACCGAATCCCGGGCCGAATTTCATGATTCCGCTGGGCAAGGCCCGGGTGGCGCGGCAGGGATCCGACCTCACCGTGGTGACCTACGGCGCCGTGGTGAACCGGGCGCTCCTGGCCGCGAAGCAGGTGGAAGAAGAGCAGGGGCTCAGCGTGGAGGTGATCGACCTGCGCTCGCTGTCGCCGGTGGACTGGGAGACGATCTACGCCTCGGTCCGGAGGACCAACCGCGTCATGGTGGCCTACGAGGACTCGCTCTCGTGGGGCTATGGGGCCGAGATCGCCGCGCGGATCGCGGACGAGGCATTCGAGTGGCTCGATGCGCCGGTGCGGCGCATTGCGGCAACCGACACCTTCGTGGCATATGCGCCCGAGCTGGAGGACGCGATTCTTCCGCAGGTAGAGGGGATCCGGCAGGCGATGGTGCAGATGGCCGCGTACTAGGCGGCAGGGTGCCCGCGGGGTGAGCGACTAGCGCTCGATGGCCTCTTTGATCTCCCCCGCCGCGGCGATCACGTTATCCACGTCGCGCGAGAGCGCCTTGGCCTGCTGCGTAGCCTGGGTCAGGTCGTCCATGACGGCCGCTACGCCCGCCGAGCGGAGCCGCAGCAGGTCGAAGCGCACGTTCTGCATGGCGAGCACGCAGCTCTCGAGGTGCTCGGCCACCTTGTCGCGCCGGCTCTTCAGGTCGACGTAGGACTGGCGCTGGCGCTCGAGGAGGCCGAGGCGCCGGTTGCGCTCCTCGCTTTCCGGTTCCGCCGCGACCGCGGCGATCCGCTCTTCGATCTTGCTGAGATCCTCGCCGCCCAGATTGCTGTCCATCGCGTGCAGCGTGCGGGCCAGATCGAGCGCACGCTGGAAGAGTGCGTCGGTGGTGGGGCCGATCTCCGGCAGCATCTTCTGCTCGGCCGGGGTGAGCCGCTCGATGAGCCTGAGAATGGCGGCCCGGTCGCCCTGGACCTGGTTTACCTGCGCCACCTGGGCGCCGAATTCCTCGACGCTGGGCGGTGGCAGGTCGCGCGGCAGCCGGCCGCCCTTGCCGAGCTTCCGCTCCAGTGCGTCGGCGGCGGGAGGGCGCTGCAGCACGTCGCGCCAACTGTAGCCCGCCTGCCAGAGCTCGGAGTAGCTCTTGAGCAGCCCGATCGCCATGCCGCCGGCCGGGAACAGAAACCACGGCGTGTCGAGCCCGGTGGCGATGTTGATCAGGAAGAGACCGCCGGAGACCGCGGCCCAGCGCGCGAACTGGGCGCGCGTCTTCCGGATGATCATCGGCTCGCCCGTGTCCGGCAGATTCACCAGCTCTTCGGCATTCACCCGCACCCATTCGCCGCGCTCGTTGCGCTGCCACTGGCCGCCGGTGCGGGCTGGTCGCGGGCCGGTGGGCCGGGGCGACCGCTCGACCGGCCGGCCGGCGGCGCGGGACCGCCCGGCGCCGGCCGCGGTCTGGGGACGGGCCGCGCTGGTGGCGGATTGCGTGCGTGGTGCCGCCTTCCAGCCGAGGCCGGTGGGCCGGTAGCTGCCCACGCTCCTTGACTCCAGCGCACGGCGCAACTGGTCGGCGCTGCTCCAGCGGTTCTCCGGATCCTTCTCGAGGCAGCGGCTCACCGCCAGTGCCAGGTCCTCCGGCACATCGGGCCGCACCGTGGTGACGAGCGGCGCCGGCTCCGTGATGTGTTTCATCAGGATGCCCGCCACGGTCGGCGCGGTGAACGGCAGCTGGCCCGTGAGCATCTGGTAGGACACGATGCCCAGGGAATACAGATCCGACCGGCCGTCGATGTCCCGCTCCCCGGCCGCCTGCTCGGGACTCATGTACGACGGCGTGCCGATCGCCACGCCCAGGCCGGTGAGCGTGGCGCCGGAGGTGGCCGAGAGCGCCTTGGCGATGCCGAAGTCGGTGACCATGACCCGGCCGCGGGTGCCCTCGAGCAGGATGTTGTCGGGCTTGATGTCGCGGTGGATGACCGACTGCGCATGGGCGGCGCTGAGGGCGTCGGCCGT
Organism: Gemmatimonadota bacterium; assembly: GCA_049323575.1. Classification (GTDB taxonomy): domain Bacteria; phylum Gemmatimonadota; class Gemmatimonadetes; order Gemmatimonadales; family GWC2-71-9; genus JBMOPM01. Next base: position 7,636 of record JBMOPM010000074.1, read on the forward strand.
CTCCTTCATGATGCGCCGCACCTCTTCCACCGGAAGCTGGCCGCGCCGCTTGATCCGCCCGCCCAGCGACTCGCCGTCCACGTAGCCCATCACGAAGTAGACCAAGCCGTGCTCCTCGCCCACCGCATGAATCGGCACGATGTGAGGATGGGACAGGCGCGCGGCCGTCTGCGCCTCGCGCATGAAGCGCTCGCGGATGTCCTGCTGGAAGGCCAGCTCGGGCGGCAGCACCTTGATCGCGACACGGCGCTGCAGACGCTCATCGCGCGCGCGGTAGACGACCCCCATGCCCCCGCGCCCGATCTCGCCCTCGATGGTATATGCCTTCCCCAGCGCCTCGGTCAGCCGAGCGGCGAGGGGAAGATCGGCCGGTGCGGTCATGGGCCGAGCGGCGGCCGGAGTTGTCCGTGTGAGCGCATAGGCCAAGTAATTTGTTGTCCAGCGCTTATGTGGGCAACACGTCGGGAAGTTTCAGTCTGGCTCGCCCTTGTCCGGTCCGAGTGACGAAATGGGCAGATCGGCGCCAGAATGGCAGCCGCACTTCGGGCAGATCGGGAGGCGAAGAGTTCGTAAGCCATTGTGGTTGTTGATGAAACGCTGCCTGACCCCGCGTGGCACGGAGGGTGCCACCTATCCTTGTCCGACAGCAGAACCCTGCTACACCCGCCGAGGCGGGCAAGGAGTGAGGATGTCCGAACGTTTGACTCTACCCGTCCTCCCGCTGCGGGAGGTCGTGCTTTTCCCCGGGGTTACCGCGCCGATCGGTGCGGGCCGCCCGGCCACGCTGCGAGCCATCGAGGCGGCGCTGGCCACGCCGGAAAAGCTGGTGTTTGCGGTGTCTCAGCGGCAGAACGTGGAGACCGTGACGCCCGAGGTGCTCTACACCATCGGCACCATCGCGCGCATCGGCCAGATGCAGCGGGGGCTCGCGGGCGTGCAGCTGCTCCTGCACGGCGAGCGCCGCGGCATCGCGATGCACTACGGCGAGCGGGAAGGCTACCTCCAGGGCATCATCCGTGAGGCCGAGGAGCTCCAGCCGATCAACACCGAGGATCCGGCGTTCATCGCGCTGTATCGTGAGGCCCGGGCCCGGGCGGCCGAGCTGGGCCAGAAGTCGGGCCTGCCGGAGGAGGTCGTGCAGCAGGTGTTGGCCGGCGTGAACGACCCCGGCCGTTTCGCCGACCTCGTGGCCGGCTACATCGACATCAATCCGTCGCAGCGCCAGATGCTGCTCGAGACGCTGTCGGTCGAAGAGCGGCTCCGGCGGGTGCTGGTGCATGTGCAGCGGCAGATCAGCGTGCTCGACGCCCAGGAGGAGATCAAGTCGCAGGTCCAGGAGGAGCTGGGCGAGCGGCAGCGCGAGATGTTCCTCCGCGAGCAGCTCAAGCAGATCCGCCGCGAGCTGGGCGAGGACGACGACGCCGATGAGCTCGAGGAGCTGCGTGAGAAGATCGAGGCGCTGAACCTTCCGCCGGAGGCGCGCAAGGAAGTCGACCGCGAACTGGCCCGGCTGGGCCGGATCAGCCGCGAGTCGATGGAGGCGCAGGTGGTTCGCACCTACCTTGAGAACATCGTGGAACTGCCATGGAACGAACGCACCCCCGAGCACCTCGATCTGGTCCGGGCGCAGCAGATCCTCGAGGAGGATCACTACGCGCTCAACGACGTGAAGGACCGGGTGCTGGAGTTCCTGGCGGTACGGCAACTGCGCGCCGAGCAGGAGCAGGCGCGGAAGGCGTCCGCCGAGTCCGAGTCGGTGCCGGGCGAATCGGCTCCGGCCGAGGCGGCCCGGGCGGAGGCGCAGCCGGGTGAGGCCACGGAGGCCCGGTCGGAGGAAGGGCCGGCGGCCGACACCGAGCGGAAGTCCGAGGAGGAGACCGCCCGCGCGCCCATCCTGCTGTTCGTCGGGCCGCCGGGCGTGGGCAAGACCTCCGTGGCGAAGTCCATCGCGCGCGCCATGGGGCGGAAGTACGTCCGCATCTCGCTCGGTGGCGCGCGCGACGAGGCCGACATCCGCGGCCATCGCCGGACCTACGTGGGTGCGATGCCCGGCCGCATCATCCAGGGGATGAAGCAGGCCGGCACCCGCAACCCGGTCTTCCTGCTGGACGAGGTGGACAAGCTCGGCGTCTCCTTCCAGGGCGATCCCGCGGCCGCGCTGCTCGAGGTCCTCGACCCCGCGCAGAACGACAGCTTCGTGGACCACTACCTGGGCGTGCCGTTCAACCTGAGCGAGGTGCTGTTCATCTGCACCGCGAACTTCATCCAGAACATTCCGGGCCCCTTGCTCGACCGGATGGAAGTGGTGGAGTTCGCCGGCTATACCGAGCGCGAGAAGCTCGCGATCGCGCAGAAGTACCTGCTGCCCCGCCAGCTCAAGGAGAACGGCGTGGACGCGGGCCAGCTCACGATCACGGAAGACGCGGTCCAGGAAGTGATCACGAGCTACACCCGGGAGTCCGGCGTGCGGCAGCTCGAGCGTGAGCTCGGCAAGCTGGCGCGGAAGGTGGCCCGGAAGATCGCTGCGCGCGAGGTCGAGCGGCTCACCGTGACCGCGGAGCAGGTGCGCGACCTGCTTGGCCGGCCGAAGGTGCATCCCGAGAAGGCGATGCGGGAAGACCAGGTGGGCGTCGCCACGGGCATGTACTACACGCCGGTGGGTGGCGATATCATGTTCGTCGAAGCGTCCACCATGCGCGGCAAGGGCGAGCTGGTGCTCACCGGCCAGCTGGGCGACGTGATGAAGGAGTCGGCGCGGGCCGCGTGGACCTACGCGCGCTCACACGCCGCGGGCCTCCGCATCAAGGAGGAGCTGTTCGACCGCGACGTGCACATCCACGTGCCGGCCGGGGCCATCCCGAAGGATGGACCGTCGGCGGGCGTGACGATGGCCACGGCGCTGGTCTCGGCCATGAGTGGCCAGCCCGTGCGGCATGACATCGCCATGACCGGCGAGATCACGCTGCGCGGCCGGGTGCTGCCGATCGGCGGCGTCAAGGAGAAGGTCCTGGGCGCGGTGCGGGCGGGGATCACCCGCATCATCCTGCCCAAGGACAACGAGGCCG
>JBMOPM010000075.1:0-10611 GCA_049323575.1 Gemmatimonadota bacterium
CACAACCGTTCCCGTAACGCCCCCCCCCCCCCCCCCCTCGGCATGAAAATTGCGGTGAGCCGCCCCCAGAACACCGTCCCGTCCTTGCGCCGGTACCGCTTGACCATGCGGTAGTTCGTGCGACGTCCGGCCAGCACGTCAGCCAGCAGCGGCTCTTCCTCCCGCAGGTCCTCGGCGTGGGTGACATCGGCGATGGTGCGCTCGGCCAGCTCGGCAGCGGAGAAGCCGAGCATCTGCTGGAGCGCGGGGTTGGCAACCGCAATGCGGCCGTCCGGCCCGACCACGCCGATCCCCACGCCGGCATGCTCGAAGATGCGCTGGAAACGCAGCTCGCTCGATCGGAGCGCCCCGGCGGCGCGGCGCTGCTCCATCGACATCGCGGCCATGACGAGGCTCGCGGTCGCCAGCAGCCCGAGAAACACCCGGAGCCGCAACAGGCTGTCATCCTGCGGGCTGGTGGCAAAGGGACCGATGCCCTGGACGGCATGCCAGATGGCGATGGCCGCGACCAGCGCGGTCGCCGCGCTGGCGCCCCGCGGGCCCAGGCGGATCGCCGCCCAGCCCACGAGGGGAAAGAGCGCGTATTCGTACCCTGCCGGGATCCGCAGGAACACGGCGCTGGCGGCCACGAGGCTGATCGCGAGGGCCACGACCTCGGCCCGCCGCGCGGGGGGCAATCCGGCCGATCGGCCGGGCCACCAAGCCAGCATCAACGGGGTGACGAGCAGGATGCCGACCGCGTCACCGGTCCACCACCGGAGCCAGATGGGGCCCACACGCTCGACGGGCAGGTCTCCGGCGAAGTGCAACCCGGCCACGCCGATCGTGCTCGAGATGATCGGAGACACGAGGGCGCCGATGCCGATCAGGGCCACGGCGTCCCGCGCCCGATCGAGGCAGAGGTGAAAGCCGATCCGGCGCAGACCGGCGGCTCCGAGCAGAGCCGCGAGCGTGCAGCCCACGGCGAAGGCGATCGCTCCCGGCCACGACACGCTGGGCAGCGCGGCCACGACGGCGCCGAGGGCGAGCCCGGGCCAGAGGCGGGAACCGACCAGCAGCACGATGCCCAGCGCGAACCCGGCGGGCGGCCACACGGACGCCATGTGCGGATGGGTCATGGCAGCATGGCTGCTGAGCTGGGTCGCGAGCAGATAGCCGAGCGCGGTGCCGGCCTGGGCGCCCAGTGATCGCATCCACGGCCTGAGACGGACATGGCCTGGCGTGGTCGTCATCCGCTTATCCAACCTCCTCGAGCTCTTCCTCCATCTGTTGCCGCCGGAGCAGTTCCCAGTAGCGGCCCTGGGTCGCCGCCAGCTCGGCTGGCGTGCCGCGTTCGATGATCGCGCCGTGCTCCAGCACGATCACGGCGTCCGCCTCGCGCACTGCCGTCAACCGGTGCGAGATGATCACGGTCGTCCTGGCCTCCAGGGCGCGGCGCAGCCCGTCGAGGATCCGCGCCTCGGTCTGGGCGTCGACCGCGCTCAGGCTGTCGTCCAGCACGAACACCTGCGGATCCTGCGCCAGCGCCCGGGCCAGCGCGGTGCGCTGTTTCTGGCCACCGGAGAGGTTGACTCCGCGCTCGCCCAGGAGCGTGTCCCATCCCTGGGGCAGCGAGGACAGCGCCTCCGTCAGGTGCGCCACCCCGGCCGCGCGCTCCAGCCGTCCGTCATCGGGCGCGCCGAGGAGAATGTTGTCGCGCACGGTCTCGCTGAAGAGGAAGGTCTCCTGCGCAACGAAGCCGATCGCTCGGCGGAGCTCGGCCAGGTCGAGCTCGCGGATGTCGATGCCGTCCAGCAGGATGCGCCCGCGGTCGGGATCGTAGATGCGTACGATGAGGTCGGCGATGGTGGACTTGCCCGCGCCGGTGGCGCCGACGATCGCGAGCGAGCTGCCTGCCGGCACCGTGAACGAGACGTCCTTGAGCACCCACCCGCGCTCCTCCGCGCCGGGGTAGCGAAACCATACCCCCTCGAACGCCAGTGATCGCGCCGTGGCCGGCGCCAGCGGCCGGGGACGCGGGGGAGAGGCGATGGCGGGGCGCTCGGCGAAGAGCTGGTTGATGCGCGTCATCGCGGCCGCGCCGCGCTGGACGAGGTTGACGGCCCAGCCGAGCGCGATCATGGGCCAGACCAGGGTGACGAGGTAGACGCCGAAGGCCACGAACGCGCCGATGCTCACCTGGCCCTGCATCACGAGCCGCCCGCCGACGAAGAGCAGCACCGCGCTGCCCAGCCCGCCGAACAGGGCCAGCAGCGAGTGGAAGACGCCCTGCAGGCGCGCCAGCGCGAGGTTCCGGGCGACGTACTCCTCGTTCAGCACGAGGAAATGCCGGGTTTCCGCCGCTTCCTGCCGGTACGCGCGGACCACCCGCACACCCGACAAGTGCTCGTGGACGAACGACGTGATCGTGCCGAAGTGCTCCTGGATGGCCAGGGAGCGATGGTGGATGCGGCGCCCCAGCACGATCATCGCGAGCGGCAGGCCGGTCACCGGCACGAGCGCCAGCACCGTGAGCCGGGCGTCGATGGCGGCCATCATCGGGAGGACCATCGCGGTGCGGGTGGCGGTGTCCGTGAGATACATGATGGCGGGTCCTGCCACCATGCGGACGCTGAGCAGATCGTTGGTGGCGCGGGCCATCAGGTCGCCGGTAGGGTATCTTTCGAAGAACGCGGCGTGCAGCCGCGTGAAGTGGGCGAACAGGTCCCGGCGGAGATCGGTCTCGACGCGGCGGCTGGCGCCGTTCAGCAGTTCCCGCATGCCGTATCGTGCGATGCCACCTGCCAGCGCCACGCCGGCCATGAGGAGCAGGGCACGGCGCACTTCGGCAAACGGGGCGCCCCGAGTCAGGGCATCGATGCCCTGCTGGAGGAACCGGGGACCGACGGTGGTGAGGAGGTTGGACACCACGACGAGCGCGAGCCCCACCAGGAACTCGCGGCGATACGGCCGGAAATACCGGAGCAGCACGGCAAGCTGTCGCATGCGGTAGCAATGTCACTGAGCCCGGGAAGGGGAGCAAGCCGGGTCAACGTCACCAGGGAGGTTTGATCATGCATTGCATTCGTATCGCCGCGACGGCGGGCCTGGCCGGCATGCTTGGCCTGGCTGCTTGCGGCAAGGGTGACGCCGGCCAGCAGACGGCTGGCGCCGACAGTACGCGGGACCTCCAGCTCGCACAGCCCAGGACCGACACGGTCGTGGTCTACCGCGATACGGCCACGACGCCACCCGCGGCGATGGCCGAACGCGCGCCGGCCCCGGCCTCGAAGCCGGCCACCGCCAGGCCCAGGCCGAAGCCGGTAGTACCATCCGAGACCAGAACCCAGCCCGTGCTCGCCGAGCCCGCACCGGCGCAACCGAAGACGGTGACCTACCGGCTCGCCGCCGGCACGGCCATCTCGGCGAGCATGGTAGATTCGATCAATTCATACAAGATGAGGGCGGGCCAGACCGTGTCGGCTCGCGTGGGCGCCGATGTGGTGGATGACCAGGGCCGGGTCGTGATCCCGGCCGGCGCCAAGGTCACGCTGACCATCGCCGACATCAAGTGGTCGGACAACAAAGGCGATCCGGGCAGGCTCGTGCTGCGTCCCACGGGGGTCATGATGGGCGGTGAAGAGTTCCCCCTGAGCGGCACCGTCGACGTGAAGTGGATTCTCAAGGGCCGCGGCGTGAAGGCCGGTGACGTGGCCAAGGGCGCCGGCGGCGCGGCCGCGGGCGCGGCGATCGGCGGCCTGCTGGGCAAGGGCACCGGCGCGGTGATCGGCGCCGTCGTGGGTGGCGCGGCGGGGACGGCGGTGGCCTCGCAGACCTACGAGCGCGACGTGATCGTGGCGCCGGGGACGCCGGTGACCATCAAGCTGGGGGATGAGTTCAGCTACACGAAGGCGATGTGACCGTTGACCGTGGGCCGTGCTTTCGCAGGAAAGCACGGTCCATGGTCGGCGATCCACGGCCCACGTTCAGTATCCCGCGCCTCCCCCACCCAGCCTCGGATCGCTCACACCCTGCCACCCCCCGGGGATGCGGATGATGGCCTCCACGTCGCCCCACGGGTCGCGCACCTTGATCCCGTGGCCCATCGCGCGCAGGCTGTCCAGCACGGCTGCCGGGAACCCGTTCCGCTCCACCTGAATCGAGTCCGGCAGCGCCTGGTGGTGCATGCGCGGGGCCCCGATCGCGCGGGCCAGCGGCATGGCGTGATCGATCACGTTGGAGATGACGTGATATACCTGAGTAATGATGGTCGAGCCGCCCGGGGTGCCGACCACCAGGAACAGGTTGCCGGCCGGGTCGAGCACGATGGTCGGTGTCATGGCGGACAGCATGCGCTTGCCCGGCGCGATGGCGTTGGCCTCACCCTGCACCAGCCCGAACATGTTGGGCTTGCCGGGGGCGGTGGCGAAGTCGTCCATCTCGTCGTTGAGCAGGAAGCCCGCCCCTCGCACCGTCACCGCGCTGCCGTAGCTGTTGTTGAGCGTCGTGGTGGCGCTGACGGCGTTGCCCTCCGCGTCCACGACCGAGTAGTGCGTCGTCTGGGGCCCGTCGGGCAGCGAGGGATCGAACGGCGGCGTCGGCGTCGCGCGGGTGCGGTCGATGGTCGCGCGAAGCGAATCGGCGTGCCGGCGGGAGAGCAACCGGTCGAGCGGCACGCGGACGAAGTCGGGGTCGCCGAGGTAGCGGTTGCGGTCGGTGAAGGCCCGGCGCATCGCCTCGGCCTCGAGATGCAACAGCGCGGCCGACCCGAAGGGCGGCAGCGGCTCATAGCCTTCGAGGATCCGGAGGATCTCCGCCAGCGTGATGCCGCCGGACGACGACGGTGGCATGGAGAACAGCGTGTAGCCGCGGTAGGTAAACCGGATCGGCTCGCGCCACACCGGGCGGTAGCTGGCCAGGTCCTCGTGGCTGATGATGCCGCTTCCGCGCCGCATCTCCGCCACGAGGGAGTCGGCCACCCACCCGCGATAGAACCCATCGGCGCCGTGGTCCCGGATCGCCTCGAGCGTCCGCGCCAGGTCCGGCTGCCTGAGCAGCTCGCCGGGCGCGGGCGGCCGACCGCCGGGAAGGAACTGGGCCCGCGAAGCCTCGAATCGACTCAGCCGGGCGCTGTCGCGCTGGATGGAGCGGCTGCGGTAGGCGTCGACGACAAAGCCGTCGCGCGCGAGGCGGATGGCCGGATCGATCAGCCGGGCCAGGGGGAGCCGACCGAGCCTGGCGTGTGCTTCCAGCAGGCCGGCCACGGAGCCCGGTACGCCCGCGGCGAGGTGGCCGGTGATGCTCCGCTCGGTTGGATTGCCCCGGGCGTCGAGGTACATGTCGCGCGTCGCCGCGCGGGGTGCGGTTTCCCGATAGTCGAGGGTGCGGACCGTGCCGTCGGCCTGGCGGATCACCATGAAGCCGCCGCCGCCGATGTTGCCCGCGGCCGGCAGGACCACGGACAGCGCGAATCCCACGGCCACCGCGGCGTCCACCGCGTTGCCCCCGTCCTGCAGCACATTGCGGCCCACCTGGCTCGCCAGCGGATGCCCCGAGACCACCATCGCCCGGGCCCCTTCCGTGACCCGGGCCCGGTCGGCCAGCGGCCAGGGGGCCACCACCGCGGAACTGGATGCTCGAGCCCCGGTGGGCGGTTGACCCGGGGTGCAGGCGGCGACCGAGACGAGGAGGAGGGCGATGGTGTGGTGCGGCGACGGATGCATGGTCGATCGGGTGACAGGTACGGTTGTTCCGGCCGAGGAACGACTGGCGACCGGTGACTGGCGGCCATTAAGTTAGCCGCTCCATGCCCGACGATCCTACCGCGCTGCGCCTGACCGAACGCCGCAACCCGCGCAGCGTCGCCATCGACACGCTGTCGTCGCGGGAGATCGTGGCGCTCATCAACGCCGAGGATGCGACGGTCCCCGCCGCGGTGGCGCGGGCGGCGGACGACATCGCCCGGGCGATCGACCTGATCGAGGCGGCCTTCCGCAAGGGCGGCCGCCTCTTCTATGTGGGGGCCGGCACGAGCGGCCGGCTCGGCGTGCTGGATGCCAGCGAGTGCCCGCCCACCTTCGGCACGCCGCCGTCCATGGTGCAGGGCATCATCGCGGGCGGACTCCCCGCGCTGGTGAAATCGGCTGAAGGCGCGGAAGACGACGTCAACGCGGGCATCGCGGCCATCGACGAGCGCCAGGTATCCGACCGGGACGTCGTGGTCGGCATCGCCGCGAGCGGGGTGACGCCGTACGTGCGCGCCGCGCTCCAGCGGGCCGACACGCTGGGCGCCGCCACGGTCCTGCTCTGCTGCGCGGAACCGCCGCCGTTGCTGCGCCAGACCTGCGACGTCTGCATCGTCGTCCTCACCGGGCCCGAGGTCGTCACCGGCTCCACCCGCATGAAGGCGGGCACGGCCACCAAGCTGGTGCTCAACACCCTGACGACGGGCGCCATGATCCGCCTGGGCAAGGTCTACGGCAACCTGATGGTGGACCTGCGAGCCTGGAGCACGAAACTGGTGGATCGCGGGGAGCGCATCGTGATGGAGATCACCGGGGTGGATCGCGCGGTTGCGCGGGCCGCGATCGATGCCGCGGGCGGCAGCGTTCGCACGGCCATCGTGATGGTGCATACCGGCTGCGACCGCGCCACCGCCGAGCGGCTGCTCGAGGAGCACGGTGGCCACCTGCGGCCCATCGTGGGGTCGCCACCGCCGGTTGCTCCCGAGGGCGAATGACGGAGCGTCCATCGCTCGGCGTCGGGCTCATGTCCGGCACCTCGCTGGACGGCATCGATGCCGCGCTGGTCCGCTTCGAGGGGCCCACGCGCGCCACGTTGCTCGGGTTCGTCACGCGGCCATACTCGCCGCCCGAGCGCGAGCGCATCCAGCGGGCGCTCGGCACCGCGTCCGCGCGGGACTACGCCCGGCTGCACGTGGACCTCGCGGGGTGGGCGGCCGAGGCGATCGATCGGCTCCTCGCCGCGTGCGACGTGCCCGCTTCGACGCTCGACTTCATCGCCTTCCCGGGGCAGACCGTGTGGCACGAGCCGCCGATGGTGTCCTGGCAGCTCGGGGAGCCGGCGGTGCTCGCGGAGCGCTTCGGCACGCGCGTCGTGAGCGGCTTCCGCGCGCGGGATGTCGCGGCCGGCGGCCAGGGCGCGCCACTCGTGCCCATCGCCGACGTGCTGCTCTTCGGCTCGTCCACCCACGCCCGGGTGCTGCTCAATCTCGGGGGGATGGCGAACCTCACCTATGTGCCGCGCCGCGAACTGGACGATGGCGCGTTCGCCTTCGACACCGGCCCGGGCGTCGCCGTGATCGACGCGATGGCCCGCCTGGTGGATCGCACCGTACCGTACGACGTGGATGGCCGCATCGCCGCGCGGGGCACGCCGGTGGAGGCGGTCCTGGCCGACCTGCTGACCGATCCGTTCTTCCATACGCCCCCGCCCAGGAGCACCGGGCGCGAGCGGTTCGGCGACGACTACGCGCGCGCGCTCCACGAGCGTGTGCCCGGGCCCGACGGCGTGGCCACCGCGGTCGAGCTCACGGCGCGGAGCATCGCGCAGGCCATCCAGCGCTGGGTGCCGGACGCTTCGGACGTGGTGGTCTCCGGCGGTGGCTGCCATCATCCCGGCTTGCTGGCGGCCATCCGCCGGTACGTGCCCGCGCTGCGCCGCTTCGACGAGGTGTTCTTCAACGGCGACGCCAAAGAGGCCGTGGCCTTTGCCCTCCTCGGCTATCTCACCGTGCACGGGCAGCCCGGCAACCTCCCGGCTGCCACCGGCGCGGCCGGCCCGCGCGTGCTCGGCACGGTCACACCCGCATGAGCCATCGCCCGCCACTCGGGCGGCTGATCCTCCCCGCGCTGCGGTGGCGCGCGGAGACGGGCTTCGCCCACGAGGCGGCTGCCATCGACGACGCGCTCGACTTCGGGGCCGGCGGCTTCATTCTCTTCGGTGGCACCCGGGAGAGCGTGCGTGCGCTGACGGCTGACCTCATGCGGCGGGCGGGCCGGCCGCTCCTCATCGCGTCGGATCTGGAGCGGGGAGCAGGGCAGCAGGTAGAGGACCTGACGTCGCTCCCGCCGCCCCTCGCGCTCGCGGCACTCAACGACGTGGCCGCGGTACACGCAGCCGCCCAGCTGACCGCGCGTGAGGCGCTGTCGGTCGGCATCAACTGGGTGCTCGCGCCCGTGGCCGACCTCGACGCGGAGCCGGCCAACCCCATCGTGCAGACCCGCGCATTCGGCAGCGATCCGCGCATGGTGGGCCGGATGGTGCGCGCGTGGATCCAGGGCTGCCAGTCGGCGGGCGCGCTCGCCTGCGCGAAGCACTACCCCGGCCATGGACGCACGCGGGAGGATTCGCACGACGCGCTCGCGGTGGTGGACACGCCGGCCATCGTGCTGGAGGACGAGGACGAGCTGCCGTTTCGCGCCGCGGTGCACGCGGGCGTGGCCTCCGTGATGACGGCGCATGTCCGCTATCCGGCGCTCGACCCGGCGCCGGTCGCGGCCACCTTCTCGCGGCCGATTCTCGATCGCCTGCGGCGGCTCGGCTTCCGCGATCTCGTGGTGACGGATGCGCTCATCATGGAAGGGGCGCGAGCCGCGGGCGGTAGCGGGGCGGCGGCCGTCGCCGCCATCGCCGCCGGCTGTGACCTCCTGCTCTATCCGGGTGAGCCCCGCGCCGTGTGGCAGGCGCTCGAGACCGCCCTCGCCGCCGGGCAGCTCGAGGAGCGCCGCGTGATGGAGGCGCTGGCCCGCTACGATCGCGCCATCAGCCGCATCGCGTCGCTGCCCCTGGGGGTGGCGTCCGCGGATCCGGCGCTCGACGCCGCCGTGGCCGACGACCTCGCCAGCCGCGTGCTCCGCGCGAGTCGCGGTCGAGGCGATCCGCACGCGTGGCGGCCGCGCCTGCCGCTCGAGGTCGTGGTGATCGACGACGATCTCGGCGGGCCGTATCCCCCGGGCCCGGACGACGTCCTCGCGACCCGGCTCGCCGAGCAGGGACTGGCGGTGGGCCAGGGCGGCGACCGCGTCGTGGCCGTGTTCGCGGAACCGAGAGCGTGGAAGGGCAGGGCGGAATTGGGAGACGCGAGCCGCAGAGCCCTGGCCGGGCACGTCCCGGGCGCCTCGCTGGTGGTGCTGTTCGCGCATCCGCGCCTCGTGGCGGAGATCCCGGGCGAGGTGCCGGTGCTCGTGGCCTGGCACCGCCAGCCGCTCATGCAGGACGCCGTCGCCCGGTGGATCGCGACGCGGGTCAGCTTGTGATGCATGGCGGACGGCGCTGATGGTCGCCCTCGACTGGACCATCGTTCTCCTCTATCTCGGCGGGACGCTCGCGATCGGTCTCTTCCTCGCGCGGCGGGGCACGAAGAGCATCGCGGAGTTCTGCGTCGGCGGCCGCGCGACGCCCTGGTGGCTGGCCGCGACCTCGATGGCCGCCACGACGTTCAACGTGGACACGCCACTCTACGTGGCCGGCCGCGTGGCGCAGGCGGGCGTCGCGGGGAACTGGGAGTGGTGGTGCTTCGCGTTCGGCCACGTGCTCCTCGCCGTGGTCCTCGCCAGGCTCTGGCGCCGCGCCAACGTGCTGACCGATCTCGAGCTCACCGAGATCCGCTACAGCGGGCATGCTGCCGCCGTGCTCCGGTCCGTGCGCGCGTTCCTGTTCGCCGTGCCGATCAACTGCATCGGCATCGGCTACGGCATGCTGGCGATGCGCAAGGTGGCCGTGGCGCTCGACCTGTTCCGCGGGCTGCCCGATCTGCCGGGCGATCCCCGCCTCTGGGCCCTGCTGCCGATCGTCGTCGTCGTGCTGATCTACACGGCGGTATCGGGCTACTGGGGCGTGGTGGCGACAGACTTCGTGCAGTACGTCCTCGCGATGGCCGGTGCGTTCATCGTGATGGTCTACGCGCTGAACGAAGTGGGCGGGCTGGGACACCTTGCGGAGACGCTCCGCCGGACCGGCCACGCCCGGCGCCTCGACCTCGTCCCGCTCGGGCCCGATGCGCTGGTGCCGATCTCCACGTTCCTGGGCTACGTGGGCATCCAGTGGTGGGCGTTCCGCAACAGCGATGGCGGCGGGATGTTCGTCCAGCGGCTCTCCTCCACCGCCAGCGAGCGGGAGGCGATGAAGGCGGGCCACCTCTTCAACGTGCTGAACTACGTGGTGCGCACCTGGCCCTGGGTGCTGGTAGGCCTCGCCGCGCTGGTCATCGTCCCCGGTCTCGAGGATCCGGAGCTGGCCTACCCGATCCTCATGGCGCGCTACCTGCCGCCGGGGCTGCTGGGGCTAGTTTTCGCGAGCCTGCTCGCCGCGTTCATGTCCACCGTCTCCACACAGGTGAACTGGGGCGCGAGCTACCTGGTGCACGACCTCTACGCGCGGTCGAGCGGCGAGCGCGACGACCGCCGCCTGCTCCGCATCGCGCGCTGGGCCACCGTCGCCATCACCCTCATCGCGGCCACGCTGTCCTTCTTCATGGGCGAGGTGGGGACGGTGTTCCGCTTCCTGATCCTGATCGGCAACGGCCCCGGGCTGGTGCTGCTGCTGCGCTGGTTCTGGTGGCGGGTGAACGCATGGGCCGAGATCGCGGCGATGCTGGCGGGCCTCCTCCTC
>JBMOPM010000076.1:0-10562 GCA_049323575.1 Gemmatimonadota bacterium
TCGTGGAGCACCTCACCCGGCCCGATCTGATCCTCCTGCTCGGCGAAGTGCGCCGCGTACTCCGGCTGGGCGGCACGCTGATCCTCATGCAGCCCAATTTCAAGTACTGCTCCACGACGTACTTCGACGACTACACGCACGTGCAGATCTTCACGGACGCGAGCCTGCTCGACTTTCTCGAAGCGTACGGGTTCAAGGTCGTGGCCAACTATCCCAGGTTCATGCCGGTGAACATGAAGTCCACGCTGCGGCTCAACCTGCCCGCGCTGCCGCTCATCGTCCGGACCTATCTGGCCTTGCCGTTCAAGCCGTTCGCCGGACAGATGCTGATGGTGGCCCAGAATCTCAAGAAGGGACCGGCCGAGGAGTAGCTTGGCCACGGCGTTCGGCTGGTTCGTCCTTCTGGTCCTCGGTGAGGCGGCCGCGCTCGCGCTCACCGAGGCCGGGCCGGTCGTGCGCTACCAGCATCTGCTTCCCCTGCCCCGACTGTGGGCGGAGGCGCCCCGTTGGGCGCTGGCGGTGGTGCTGGTGCAGCTCACCGCGGTGGCGTTCGCCCTCCGGCGCAAACGGTCCCGCCTGCCGGTGCGCGGGTGGCGCCTCGGCGCCATCGTCGCCGCGTTCGTCCTGACCAGCGCCACGCTCTCGCGACAGCCGCTCGTATACGGCGGCGAGCTGGCCCTCGCCTCGCTGCTCCAGGCGCTGGCCCTGGCCTGTGTGTGGCTGGCCGTCACCGCGATACCGCCCGACATCGCCGCCGGCTGGGACGCGCGCCTCGGCCCGCTGCTCGAGGGTCCGGTCGAGGCCGGTCCCGATCCCCTCGCCCGTCCGGGGCGCTTCGAGCTGATCGCGGCCGCCTGCGTGACGCTGATCGCTGCGCTCCTCGCCGTGCTGGTCTACGATCGCCACCCGCACATCCCGGACGAGGTAGTGTACCTGCTCCACGCACGGTACTTCGCCGCGGGCCGCCTGTGGCTTGCCGCCCCGCCCGTTCCCGGCGCCTTCGACGTGGACCTGATGCTGCTCGACGGCAGCCGCTGGATGTCCCCCGTGCCGCCCGGCTGGCCCGCCGTGCTGGCGCTCGGCGTCCTCGCGGGAGCGCCGTGGCTGGTCAATCCGCTGCTGTCGGGACTCAACGTGGTCCTGGGCTCGGTCTTCCTGCGGCAGATCTTCCCCGCGCGCACCGCCCGGCTGGGCGCGGTGCTGCTGTGCGCGTCGCCCTGGCACCTCTTCATGGGGATGACATACCTGACCCACCCGGCGAGCCTGGCGTTCGCCCTGCTGGCCGCGATCGCGACGGCGCGCTGGCGCGCCACCGGAAAGCCGCTCTGGACGCTGATCGCCGGCGTGGGCGTGGGCGCCGTGAGTCTGGTGCGTCCGCTGGAAGGCGTGATCCTCGCCGGTCTCGCAGGCCTGTGGGCCGTCTGGCTGCCGGGATGGCGGCGCCGGATCACCGCCGCGCTCGGCATGGGGCTGGCGACGGCGACGATCGGCGGACTGCAACTGGCCTACAATGCCCGCATCACCGGGTCGGCGACGCGCTTCCCGCTCATGACCTACGTGGATCGCACGTACCATCCCGGCGCCAACGACCTCGGGTTCGGTCCGAACCGCGGCCTGGGCTGGAGCGGGTTGGATCCGCTCCCCGGCCACGGCCTGCCCGACGTCCTCATCAACGCGAACTTCAACCTGTTCGCGCTGAACACCGAGCTGCTGGGCTGGGCCTGCGGCTCGATCCTGCCCCTGGCTCTGGCCGTCTTCGCGCGCCGCCGCGCCGTCGCCGGTGACCGCCTGATGGGCGTCACGATCCTCGCGGTCATCGGCGCCCACAGCTTCTACTGGTTTTCCGGCGGGCCCGACTTCGGGCCAAGATACTGGTATCTCCTGATCGTTCCTGCCATCGCGCTCGCGGCGCGCGGCGTCGAAACGGCCCGTGAAACCCTCGAGCACCGCCCCGAGCGGATCCGTCTGGCGGCGGTGCTGCTCATCGTGCTCGCGCTCACGGCGTTCGTCCCCTGGCGAGCCGGCGACAAGTACCAGCATTATCGAGGCATGCGGGCCGACCTGCGGCGCCTCGCCGCGGCGCAGCGATGGGATTCGGGCACGCTCGTCCTCGTGCGCGGCAAGCGGCATCCCGATTACGCCTCGGCCGCTGCCTACCTGCCCCTGGACCTGGCCGCCGGCGGCCCGGTGTACGCGTGGGCCCGCTCGGCAGAGACCGCGGACAGCGTGCTGCGCGCCTACCCCCACCGTCGCGTATGGCTGGTCGATGGCCCGAGCCTCACCGACGGAGCCGGCTACGTGGTCCGCAGCGGCCCGCTCGCGCCGACCGAAGCGGAGCGCCGAGTGCCGGCATGGCTCCAGTGACGGCACCCTACCGCGGGCGGCGCGTCCTGATCGTGGGCGCGAGCGGGTTCATCGGTCGCTGGGTGGCCCGGGCGTTCTCGGAAGCGGGCGCCGAGGTCATCCTCGCGGTGCGGGACCCGGCGATGATGCGGGGGCTGATGGAGCCCTATGGCATTCGCGGGCGCATCGCCGCCTGTGACCTCGAGTGTGGCGACGGAGCCGATGTGGTCCGGCGCGAACGGCCTGCGATGGTGGTCAACTGCGCGGGCTATGGCGTGGACCGCGAGGAGCGCGACGCGGCCAAGGCCGAGCGGATCAACGCGGGCGCGGTACTCGACCTGGCGACGGCGCTGGTGGAATCGCGCGATCCCACGTGGGTCGGCCTGGAATTCCTGCATCTGGGTTCGGCACTGGAATACGGGACGGCGGCAGGTGATCTCCGCGAGGACACGGTGCCGCAGCCGACGACGGTCTACGGCCGGACCAAACTGGCGGGCACGACCGCGCTCGGCGACGTGTGCCGCGCCACGGGGCTCCGCGGGATCACCGCGCGGCTGTTCACGGCCTACGGGCCGGGCGAGCACGCCGGGCGCCTGCTGCCGGCCCTTCTCGATGCCGCCCGGCGGGGCAGCGCCGTCCCGCTGAGCGAAGGGACACAGCGGCGGGACTTTACGTTCGTCGGCGACGTGGCAGAAGGCGTGCTGCGCCTGGGCCTCACGGATGCCCCCCCGGGGGAGGTGGTCAACCTGGCCACGGGAGTGCTCCATTCGGTGCGCGAGTTCGCCCTGGTGGCGGCACACATATTGCGCCTTGACCCCTCGCTCCTCCACTTCGGGGCCCTGCCGACTCGACAGGATGAAATGCAGCACGATCCGGTAGCGGTGGATCGACTTCGGCGCTGGACGGGCTGGGCGCCGGGGACGTCCATCCGTGATGGTATCATGCGGAGCCACCGTTTCGTGGCCGCCACCCCGATGGGGTCGATCGGTCCGCGAACCTAGCTCCCGACACACCAGCGCCGGGCCGGAGGCAGGAAAGGAGCCGCCGATGCGTATCCATCGCGCCGACCTCGGCCACGACCAGCTCACGTACGACGCGGACATCCCTCCGATCGTCGCGAACGTAGCGGCCAGCCCCACCGTGTATCTCGAGTCGCCGAAGCCGGTCGGGGCGATCGGCTTCGGCGAGCCGCGGCTCGACCAGTCCACCCGACCGATGTTCGTGCGCGACTTCCTTCCTACGCTGGCGACGGCCCGCTCGGCCGGTGGCGAATATCCCGGAGTGCTCGCGTGACCCCACATGTCTCCTTCATCATGCCGTGCTATAACGAAGAGGAGATCGTGGGCTACACCATCCCGAAGCTGGTGCAGGCCTTCGCGGCGGCAGGACTGCGGCTGGAGCTGGTGGCCGTGGACAACGGCTCGACCGACCGGACCGGTGAACTGCTGGCCAGGCTCGCCGCCGAACACCAGGGCATCAAGCACACCCGCGTGGCGGTGAACGAGGGCTACGGCAACGGCGTGCTCCACGGGATCCCGCTGTGCACCGGACCCTGGATCGGCATCATCCCCGCCGACGGGCAGGTCGACGCGGAGGACGTGGTGCGGTTGTACGAGGCCGCGGCGGCCACCGGCGGCCGCGTGGTGGCCAAGGTGCGGCGGCGGTTCCGCATGGACGGCGTGCGGCGCAAGCTGGTGTCGACGGCCTACAATCTGTTCGTGCGGTTGCTCTGGCCGGGCCTCCGTTCGATCGATGTGAACGGCAGCCCCAAGCTGCTCCCGGCGGACGTGCTGCACGCGATGCGCCTGGCGTCGCGGGACTGGCTGCTCGATCCCGAGATCATGATCAAGGCGCACTACATGGGGCTCCGCGTCCTCGAGTTCAACGTGTTCGCGCGGATGCGCAGCGCGGGCCTGTCCCACGTGCGCGCCAGCACGTGCTGGGAATTCTTCCGTGAGCTCCTGGTCGCCCGGTTCACCTCGCGGTGGCACGTCGAGCGATCGGCCCTCGCGGCGGCGCTCGGCGCACCGGCCCGCACCACCTGACGTCCCCCTCGCTTCTCCCGTTGCGCGCCATGGTTCCCACGACCGCACCAGAAGGCACCCCGAGCCGCGTCAACCCGCATCGCGTGCGGGACACCTGTCGCGCCTGCGGGGGCAGCGACCTCGTGCCGGTGCTGGACCTGGGCGATCAGCCGCTGGCCAACGCGTTCCTCGCCTCCCCCGCCGAGTTCGCCGCCGAGCGGCGGTATCCGCTGCGCGTGTACGTCTGTGGCGCCTGCGCCCTGCTGCAGCTCAGGGACGTCATCGACCCGGACATCCTGTTCCGCAACTACGTCTACCTGACCGGCACGTCGGAGACGATCGCCGCGCACAACCGGGCGTACGCGCGGACGGTGGTGGATCTCCTCCGCCTCGGCCCGGACGATCTCGTGGTGGAGGTCGCGAGCAATGACGGCAGCCTGCTGGGCTGCTTCCAGGCGCTCGGGGTACGGACGCTCGGGGTGGAGCCGGCCAGCAACATCGCGGCACTGGCCCGCGAGCGCGGCATCGAGACGGTGAACCGCTTCTTCGACCGCGACGCGGGACCAGAGCTGCGCGCGATCCACGGGCCGGCGCGTGCCGTGATCGGCAACAACGTGCTGGCCCATGTCGACGACACGCAGGGCTTCCTCGCCGGGGCCCGCGCGCTGCTCGCGCGGGGCGGGCTGGTCATCACCGAGGTACCGTATCTCGGCGAGTTCCTCCAGCGGCTCGAATACGACACGGTCTACCACGAGCATCTCTGCTACTTCGCCGTTTCCCCGCTCCTGCGGCTGTGTGAGGCCGTCGGACTGCGCGTGGTACGGATCGACCACGTGCCGGTGCACGGCGGGTCCATCCGGATGTACGCCGCGCGGGACGACGACACGCCCGATCATGCCCCCGCGGTCCTCGCGCTCGCGGCCCGGGAGGCCTCCCTGGGCTACACCAGCCCTCCGCTCTATCGGGACTTTGCGCGGCGCGTCGAGATCAACCGGCAGCGCCTGCTGGAGCTGCTGCATGGCCTCAGCGCGGCCGGTCACTCGCTCGCAGCCTACGGCGCTCCGGCCAAGGGCAATACGTTGCTCAACTACTGCGGGATCACCACGAACCTGCTGCCGTTCACGGTCGACAAGAACCCGCTCAAGGTGGGAACCTGGACGCCCGGGATGCACCTGCCCGTGCGGCCCGTGCAGGCGCTCCTCGACGAGCGACCCGACTATACGCTGGTGCTGGCGTGGAATTTTGCCGACGAGATCATGCGGCAGCAGCAGGCGTACCGTGAACGAGGGGGGCGTTTCATTCTGCCGCTCCCGGATCCCTGCGTCATGTGAGCCGGCGTTCCCCGAGGCCCGAGCGAGGGAGGAGGCAGACCGTGTTCGACTACGACAGCTTGATCGCTGGAAGGACCCTCGCGGCTGCGGCCCTTCAGTTCGAGACCCAGGGCTTCATCGTGATCACGGGCATCGAGCGCGTGCTCGCGGATCGGTTCAAGCCGCTCATTGCCGAGCGGCTCGGGGTTGACGAGAAGGGGCTGGAGAAGATCCTGGCGCCCGACGCGCCGGCGATCGTGCTGCCGGAAGAAATCCGCGAACGGCTGGCCCGCATCCACACCCCGCCCGAGCTGGCCGATGGGCTCGTCGGCGCGCTGCAGCCGCTGCTTCGTCAGCTCATCGGCCCGTTCGTCCATGTGAGCAACGGCTTCCACGGCCAGTTCAAGGGCGATGACACCCAGCCGATCGACCGCGGCGGATATCGGGAGGAAGCCAAGTTCCTCGAGGTCCACCGTCCCTATCTCGTGCATCAGGACTTCACCGGCGGCTCGGTGCCGACCAGTCCGGCCGGCCTGACGCTCTGGACTCCGCTCAACTCGTGCCCGGACTGGAACGTCCGCTTCTGGCCCGGGAGCCATCGCCACGGCCTGCTCTGCCAGCGCTTTCAGCCCCTGGATGATCCCAGGCTCGAGGCCTTCGCGCGCTATTTCGACTTCGAAGCCAGGGCGGGCACGGCCGTGATCTTCAACGCGCTGCTGCTGCACTCCAGCAGCAATCCGGGCCCGCGCCGCCGCGTGAGCTGTGACATCCGGTTCTTCCCGCTCACGGGATTCCTCCCCACGCAGCCCCGCCTGCTGGACGGGGATCCCGTGGGTGCGCTGCACGCGGGGCTGGAACGCGGCGACGGGCCCACGCTCAGCGCACCGCTCCGCGAAGCGCTCGCCTTTCTCGGCCAGGGGCGGATCGACCCGGAGGTGCCGCCGCTGTCGATCCTCAACTGGGCCAACTACGTCACCGCCCTGCTGACGGAGGGGCCGGATGCCGCGCGTCCGCATCTCGACCGGTTCGTCAACGCAAAGCAGGGGTGGGAGCCGGCGGAGGCGTATTACCCCAGGCTGCACAACCGGCCGGTGTATCCGCAGCCGCTCCCGGCGAGGGTCGTCGCGTGACGGAGGCCGCCGGGTCGAGCGCCCATGCCGCCGGGGCCGCGCCGCCCGGGCCTGACGTGAGCCTCATCATTCCGTGCTTCAACGAGGACGCGGTGCTGCCGCAGACCGTCGGCAAGCTCATGCGGGCCTTCGAGCGGGCGGAGATCCGGCTGCACCTCGTGTGCGTCGACAACGGCTCCACCGACCGCACCGCGGAGGTGATCGCGGAGCTCGCATCCCGCTATCCGGGCCGGATCACGCCGGCCCGGGTGGAGCGCAACATCGGGATGGGACAGGGCATTCTGGCCGGCATCCCCTACGCCACGGCGCCGATCGTGGGCATGATTCCCGCAGATGGACAGGTCGACGCGGAGGATTGCGTCCGACTGTACGAGACCGTGATCGACGCCGGTGACGGCGTGCTCGGCAAGGTACGGCGGCGGTTCCGGATGGACGGCGTCGTGCGCAAGGTGATCTCGGTCGGCTACAATCTGTTCGTGCGCGCCCTCTGGCCGCGCATCGCGTCGTGGGACGTCAACGGCGTCCCCCGGATGATGCCGCGGGACGTGCTGCACCGGATGCAGCTCCAGTCCACCAACTGGCTGATCGACCCGGAGATCCTGATCAAGGCTCACTATCTGGGATTGCGCATCGTGGAGTTCAACGTTTTCGCCCGAACGCGGGGACGCGGGATGTCGCACGTCCGCCTGTCCACGTGCTGGGAGTTCTTCACCTACCTCCTGCGATTCCGCTTCTCCCGCCAGCTGCAGCGGTGGCGGCAGGGGCAGGAACCGCTCGCCGCCGCGTCCGGCGCCCGAGTCACTTGAAGGTCGTCCTCCTCGCCGGCGGCCGCGGCACGCGACTGGCCGAAGAAACCTCCATCCGGCCGAAACCCATGGTGGAGATCGGCGGCATGCCGATTCTCTGGCACCTCATGGGGCTCTATGCCGCGCATGGGTATCAGGATTTCCTGGTGGCCTGCGGGTACCGGGGCGAGTACATCAAGGAATTCTTCCGGAACTACGCGATCCGGCAGAGCGATTTCGCGGTGGACCTGCGGACCGGTCAGGTGACCGTCATGAACGCGCCGCGGATCGACTGGCGCGTCGCGGTGATCGACACCGGGCTCGACACCATGACCGGCGGGCGGCTCAAGCGGCTGCAGCCGCTCATCGGCCGGGAAAGCTTCATGGTCACCTACGGCGACGGCCTCGGCAACATCGACATCACGGCGCTGGTGGCCTTCCACCGCTCCCACGGCAAGCTCGCGACGGTGACGGCCGTCCGTCCGCCCGCCCGCTTCGGCGATCTCGCGCTGGACGGCGACCGGGTCGCGGCCTTCGCCGAGAAGCCCCAGGCGGGCGGCGGGTGGATCAACGGAGGGTTCTTCGTGTTCGAGCCGGGCGTGTTCGACTACATCGCGGGCGATAGCACCAGCCTGGAACAGGAGCCGCTGGTGCGCATTGCTGCCGAAGGCCAACTGATGGCATTCCGCCACGAGGGCTTCTGGCAGCCGATGGATACGCTCCGCGAGCGGAACCTGCTGGAGGAATTGTGGGCCTCCGGCCAGGCGCCGTGGAAGATCTGGCGATGAGCTTCTGGGCCAATCGCAACGTGTTCGTCACCGGCGGCACCGGGTTGCTCGGGGCGAGCATGGTGGAGGAACTGGTCGCGCGCGGCGCCACGGTCACCTGTCTCCTGCGGGACTGGGTGCCGGGGAGCCGGTTCGTGGACGAGGGCCTCTATCGGCGGGTGAACGTCGTGGGCGGCGGACTGGAGGACTTCGACCTCATCCTGCGCGCCCTCAACGAGTACGAGATCGACACCGTCTTCCATCTGGGCGCGCAGGCGATCGTGGGCACGGCCTCGCGGTCGGCGCCGGCGACCTTCGAGTCCAACATCCGCGGCACGTGGAACGTCCTCGAGGCCTGCCATCGGCTGCCCAGACTGGTGCAGCGGGTGATCGTGGCCTCGAGCGACAAGGCCTACGGCGCCCACGAGACGCTGCCCTACACCGAGGAGGCCCCGCTCCGGGGGCGCTTCCCCTATGACGTCTCGAAGTCCTGCGCCGACCTCATCAGCCTGAGCTACTGGCACACCTACCGGCTGCCGGTGGCGGTGACGCGCTGCGGCAACCTGTACGGGCCGGGTGATCTGAACTTCACTCGCCTCATCCCGGGGACCATCCGCTCGGCGCTGCTGGATGAGCGCCCGGTGATCCGGAGCGACGGCACGTTCGTCCGCGACTACTTCTACGTGCGGGACGCGGTGGACGCCTATCTGCTGCTGGCCGAACGGCTGCGGGAGGATCGGCTGGAGGGCGAGGCCTTCAACTTCGGCACCGAGACGCCGTGGTCCGTGCTCGAGGTCGTGCGGCTCATCCTCGAGCGGATGGGCCGGACACATCTTGAACCGATCATCCTCAGTCAGGCGACCAACGAGATCCCGCGCCAGTACCTGAGCTGCCGGAAGGCGCGGGAACGGCTCGATTGGCGCCCGCGGCACACCGTGGAAGACGCGCTCGACGCGACCATCGCCTGGTACCGCCGGCGGCTCCTGCCCGGCAGCCGGGACTCATGACCGCCCGGTGGGCGCTGTTCGCGGGGCTGCTGGCTGCGCACGGGCTCGCCTTCATGGCCATGCGGCGCCTGCCGTGGCCCGCGGCGAGCGAGCGCCGCGCGGGCGGCCTGCGCGCGGACGGGACGGCGGCGGTCATGGTGGTCGTCGGCGTCACGGTGCTGGGCGCGATGCTTCGCCTCAACGCGCTCGACGCCGGGCTGTGGTACGACGAGATCCAGACACTCATCGATTACGCGCGCCTCCCGTTCGCCCGGATCATCACCACGTACGACAGCACCAACCAGCACCTGCTCTACTCGATCGCCGCGCATGCCAGCATGAACGTGTTCGGCGAGAGCGCCTGGGCGCTCCGGCTGCCGGCCGTGGTGTTCGGCGTGGCGAGCCTGCCGGCGGCCTACGCCTTCAGCCGGCGCCTGGCGCCGCCGGTCGAGGCCGCGCTGGTGACGGCGCTGCTCGCGGTCTCGTATCACCACGTATGGTTCTCCCAGAATGCGCGCGGCTACACGGGGCTGCTGCTCTTCACGCTCCTCGGCACAGGATGGTTCCTCGACCTGCTCCGCGGCGAAGGCCGGCCCCGGCGGACCGTGCTCGCCTACGCCGCGGCCATGGCGCTCGCGACCTTCACCCACGTGACAGCCGCACTGATCGTGCTGGCGCATGCGCTGGTGTGGGTGGCCGGAACGGTGGTGCCCCGGAAGGACGGCCGCAGTCGTGCGTCCTGGTGGCCGCCGCTCCTCGCGCTGGTACTGGCGGGGACGCTGTCCCTTCTGCTCTACGCGCCGGTGCTCGCTCAGGTGGTGCACACGGTGCTCCATCCCCGGGCCGCAGGTGCACCGACAGCCATCGAAGCGCAGTGGAAGCACCCGGCCTGGTTCGTGGCCGAGACGGTGCGCGGGTTGGCGCTGGGCCTGCCGGGAGGATGGGTGACGCTGGTCATCGGGGCCGTCCTGATCGTGGCCGGGGTGGCGCGCATCTGGCTGACGAGCCCCGCCGCGGTCGGGCTGATGCTCCTGCCCTGCCTGCTCACCGGCGGCGTGCTCCTCGCCATGCATCACAACCTCTGGCCGCGGTTCTTCTTCTTCGCCTCCGGGTTCCTCGTGCTCATCGCGGTGCGGGGCGGCTTCGCGTTGGCCCAGCGGCTCTGGCCCGCCCGCGGCGCGGCGCTCGCCACGGCGGGCGGGACGCTCGGCGCGCTG
>JBMOPM010000077.1:0-10480 GCA_049323575.1 Gemmatimonadota bacterium
GCGGGGAAGCCGGATGGCTCCGCTTCCCAATGCTGCTGTCTCGCCCGGCCCGCCCGGCGCCGCTCGCCTCCGGCCGCCGTCTCGGCATCATGCCGGGCTATCCGCTCCCGCTCGATCGTCTGCCCGGTTTCGGCGACGGTCCGCGGATGGTGCCGCTGGCCGGGGGCTATCCTGGTGCCGCGTTCCTGGCCGAGCGGCTCATCACGCTGCCTACCCACAGCCGGCTCACGCTGCGCGAACTGGCGCGGCTGGAGGCCTGGATGCGGGAATGTCCTCGTCTCGCGTCATGATCATGCTGGCCGCCTTGCTCGCCGCCTGCGGCATGGCCGCCGGCCCGTCAGGCGGACCCGGCGGGCCGGATTCGACCGGCATGCGCCCGCCGCCCGATTCAGCGGCGAGCCCGCCGGTGCGCGAGTGCGAGGCGCCTCGAGCCGGCTGGATCTGGTGTGACGACTTCGAGGAAGACCGGCTGGCAAGCTACTTCGAGGTGGACTCGGCCGGGGGCGCGTTCGTGCGGGTGAATGGTGTCGGCGTGAATGGCTCGTCCGCCATGCGAGCCCGCTTCGCGGCCGGGGCGGTGTCGGCGGGCGCGCTGCATCTCGCGGTAGGCAAGACGCCGCAGGCGTACTTCCGTCCCGCCGATCAGGGCACCGCAATCTACCGTGAGCTGTACTGGCGGGTGTACGTGCGCACCGAGCCCGGCTGGATTGGCGGGGGAGGGCGGAAGCTCACGCGGGCATTCGTCTTCGCGTCGCCGGTCAACTGGGGCCAGGCGGCGATCGCGCACGTGTGGTCTGGCGCGCCGCCGAACCAGGACTACCTGGTACTCGACCCGGCCTCGGGCACCAACGGGGCGGGAACGCTCATCGCGGATCGTTACAACGATTTTGATCACCTGCGATGGTTGGGCGCGGTCCGCACCACCACGCCGGTGTTCTCGAGCGGCACGGCCGGGCGCTGGGTGTGCATCGAGGTCCATGCCCGCCTCAACGATCCGGGGCAGTCCAACGCGCGCTTCACGCTCTGGATCGACGGGCGCCTTGCGGCGAGCAAGAGCGGCTTCGACTGGCAGGGGAGCTTTGCGGCCTATGGGTTGAACGCCGTGTATCTCGAGAACTACTGGAACGAGGGTTCGCCCAAGGCGCAGGAGCGGTATTTCGACCACTTCGTGGTGAGCACGGCGCGCATCGGTTGTTGAGTGGTGTGACCGCGCCGTCCGGTCGTGTTTTCGGACACCGACGCTCGGGATGCTTGCGGGATACGGCGCCGAGAGTTAAGGTGGGCAATTACTGGTCGTCAGCATGAGAATCCAGTAATCGAAAACAGGCTCCGGCGCTGGCTGGGGCCACCTTGGCGAGCGAAGCGTCGGCTTCGCCAGTCGAAGGCGCCTGACTCTTCCCCGAGGGGGCATGAGTCGGCGCCTTTTCCTTTGCCCGGGCGCAAGCCCAGAAGGCGGCAGCGTCCCCCTGCTGATCATGGTACGGCGTCCAGGCAATCCTGCCAGCTCGCGTCTTCCTCAGGGTGCCTGCGCCCAGTTCCACCGCCCTGCGCCTGGAACGCCCTCCTGCAAAAGTCGCCGAAGTCTTGCGGATTTCTGCACGACACGGCGGCCTCGCCCATCCCGACTGCCCCAGAAACCTGCCATGAGTGTATCGGCATTGCCCATCACATAGTCTGAATGCAAGTAATTGCACTATCATAGCGCGTTTGCATACAACAGCTTATGAGAACAGATGGCTTTCAGTGCCTGAGACTGTCGATGTTCTTGCCCATGGCGGTGGCCTGCCTTTCGCCTTCTGGCGGGTCGGCCCAAGGGTGGGGTGGCGGCGTGGGAACGGTTGGGTGGACTCGGAAGGGGATCTGGAGACACAAGCCGTGACCTACACGTTCAAGCTTTCCCGCCGCCTCGCGCTGTCCTGGAAAACCAGCCTGGCTGGCGTTTCTCTCCTCCTTCTCGGTGCCTGCGGCAGCGGCGCCGGCGATGCTCCCAGCACCAGCTCCCCATCAGGACCCGGCGATCAGGCGCCGGCCGTCGTGTTGAGCCCCAAGCAAGCCACCATCGGCGTCGGTGAGGCCGTCGAGTTCTCGGCCACCAGGCTGAACGGTGCTCCGGTCGAGGTGGAATGGCAGGCGAGCGGCGGCGAAATCACCGAGGAGGGTATCTTCGACGCCGCGCAGGAGGGCATCTACACCGTTCGGGTCCGGGCGCTCGGTGGGACGAAGTGGACGGATTCCGCCACGGTCGAAGTGGGTCCCATGCTCGCCGCGAATGTGGTAACCCGCCTCGACCTCGCGCCCGACGTGCAGACCCTCACCCCGGGCGCCAAGCAGCAGTTCCGCGTGTATCCGAAGCGGGCCGACGGCGGCCCGGCCAGCACGGCTATTGTCTGGAGCGCGACGGGCGGAACGATCACCACCGGTGGTCTGTTCACAGCGGGTAATGTCAACGGGACGTACAAGGTGATCGCCCGCGCCAAGACGTCGCCTGCGATCGCCGACAGCGCCATCATCTACGTGAAGGGCGGCGTCAGCGGGGCCACGCTGCAGTCCCTCAGCATCACCCCGCAGGCAGTCTCCATCTCCCCCGCGGCGAAGCAGCAGTTCTCGGTCCAGGGGAAGATGAGCGACGGCAGCACGGTGGTCGTGCCGGTCACGTGGACGGCGACCGGCGGCGCCATTACCTCCGCAGGCCTCTACACGGCCGGCCCTACCGCGGGCACGTACAAGGTGATCGCGCGCTCGCAGACCGCGAACCTGGCCGACACCGCGACCGTGACGATCGGCGCCAGCGCCCCGACCCTGCTGTCGCTGCAGCTCACGCCGGCCAGCGCGTCGGTGCAGCCGGGCAAGACCTTGCAGTTCGCGGTCTCGGGCACCTGGAGCGACGGCAGCACCAAGGCGCCGGCGGTCACGTACGCTGCCACCGGTGGCACGATCAGCACGGCCGGCCTGTATACCGCGGGCTCCACACCCGGGACCTTCAGGGTGATCGCCGTGGCGCAGGGCGGCACCAAGGCGGACACCAGCGTCGTGACGGTCACGGCGAGCCCGCCCGCGTCCTCGCTCCAGGCCGTGCAGCTCTCCCCCAACCCGGTGACGCTCGCGGCGGGGCAGACCCAGCAGTTCACGGCCAGGGGCAGGATGAGCGACGGCTCGCTGGGCAGCGTGAACGTCACGTTCAGCGCCACGGGCGGCACCATCACATCCAGCGGCCTGTACACGGCGGGCAGCACGCCGGGCACGTATCGCGTCGTGGCGGTGCAGCTGGGCGGCACGCTGGCCGACACTGCGGTCGTCACGATCACCGCGGCTCCGCCGCCGCCCCCGCCCCCGCCCCCGCCGGCGAGTGGCCCGTACCACGAGCCGAGCGGGTTCACGCCGATCACGCACCGCGCCTTCAACTACAAGGCGCAGGCGCCGGGGGACCGGAGCAAGCCGGATCTCTTTCCGATGTGGGACGACATCGAGTACCGGTACGGGCACATCTACACCGTGGCGGATGCGTCGGGCCCGCTCTCGAGCGGGAGCGTGATGCGGTTCTTCTATCCCGCGCAGACGGTGGCGTCGAATTTCACCTACAGCCCCGGGGTGGTCCAGACGTTCTCGCTCCGGAACAAGGGGTACAAGTTCACCAGACTGTACACCCGGTATGCGGTGCGGCTGAGTCCCAACTTCCAGGGGCACCCGAGCCTCACCAACAAGCTGGTCTTCCACCGGGGCTATACGGCGAGTGGCAAGCGCTTCGAGCCGATCGTGCGGTTCCGTGGCAGCGGCACCGGATCGCTCGTGCTCTCCGTCGATCCGCAGGGGATGCAGGACAACAACACCCCGATCCCCACTGGCCCGACGATGCAGCGCGGTCAGTGGTATATCATCGAGTGCCTGTTCGAGATCGGGACGCCGGGTGCGTCCAACGGGCGCGTGACCGTGTGGCTCAACGGCCAGCAGGTGATCGCGGTGGCCAACCGGGAGTTCGCGTGGGGTGAGACCGGCCTGTGGGACGAGATCCACTTCGACCCCACGTGGGGAGGCGGTGGCGGCACGATCACCCAGGACATGTGGATCGACGTCGACGATGCGTACGTCAGCGGCGCCCCGTAGCCTCGCCTGAGACACCAGGATGACAGGATGCCCCCGGGCTCGTCCCGGGGGCATCCTCGTTTTCTGGAGGTGGATGGGCCTGCACCGGCCGGGCAGGAGTGGCGTCGGCGGGGACAGTCCGCATATTCTAGGGATGAGTCATGCCCGCTGCCGCATGCTACCCTCGCCATCGGCTTCGCCCGTGATGCTTCCGCTCCTCGCGGTCCTGGCCGGATGCGGGGGTGAGGCGGGCCGGGTCGCGTCGCCCACCGCGGGCGGTATCTCGGCGGCGGCGGTCACCGTGACTCCCGCGCACGCCGATCTCCTCCCCGGGGCGTCGCAGCAGTTCCTGGCCACCTCGCTCAGCGCCACCGGCATCCGGCTCGACCTGCCGGTGAGGTGGGCCGCTACCGGCGGGGCCGTGACCGGCGCCGGGCTCTACACCGCGGGCAGCCAGCCCGGCGCCTATCAGGTGACGGCCACGGTCCCGGTCAACCTATCGGCCCGGGCCTCGGTGAGCGTGGTGGACACCGCCATCGCCCCGCCGCCGCCGCCCCCGCCTGCGAGTGGCCCGTCCCACGAGCCGAGCGGGTTCACGCCGATCACGCACCGCGCCTTCAACGACAAGGCGCAGGCGCCGGGGGACCGGAGCAAGCCGGATCTCTATCCGATGTGGGACGACATCGAGTACCGGTACGGGCACATCTACACCGTGGCGGATGCGTCGGGCCCGCTCTCGAGCGGGAGCGTGATGCGGTTCTTCTATCCCGCGCAGACGGTGGCCGCGGGGACGACGTTCTCGCCGGGTCCGGTGCAGACGTTCTCCTTCAAGGCGAAGCAGTTCACCAAGCTGTATGTGCGCTACGCGGTGCGGCTGAGCCCGAACTTCCAGGGCCATAACGGCAGCACCACGAACAAGCTGGTGTTCCACCGCGGCATCAACTCGACCGGCAAGGTGTTCGAACCGATCATCCGGTTCCGGGGGGCGGGCAGTGGCCCACTCCTCATCAGCGTGGACCCGCAGGGCATGGCCGACAATAACACGCCCATCCCGACCGGGCCCGCCGTGTCACGCGGTCAGTGGCACATCATCGAGGGACTGTTCGAGATCGGCACCCCGGGCGCCTCCAACGGTCGGATCACCATCTGGCTCGACGGGCAGCAGGTCATCGACGTCAACAACCGCGAGTTCGCGTGGGGCCAGCAGGGGTACTGGGACTACGTACACATCAATCCGACCTGGGGCGGGCAGGGCGGGACCATCACTCAGGACATGTGGATCGACGTCGACGACGCGTACATCAGCGGGGCGCCGTGAGCCTCCTGGGCAGTGCAGCCGCGCAGCGACTTCCATTTCCGGTTCTCTGATCTTCCCCCCATTCTGCCCTCACCCGTCGATGCCATTGCGGGTGGATTCGGCATGAACGCTCCCATCGAAGGCCGTCCCAGCCGCCCGATGCACACAAGTTCGTTTGGCGCTGTCGTGGCGGTCCGCAATGGCGCGGCGACGCTGCGCGCCTGCCTGGACGCGTTGCTCGACGCCGCGGATCGCTGGGGTGGCGTCGAGGTGGTGGTGGTCGACAACGGATCCACCGACGGCACATGGGAGATGCTCACGGGCCACTATCGCGGCCGCATCCGCGCGCTGCGCGAGCCCGACGGCACCATCGCCGAGGCCAGAAATCGGGGGGCCGCGGTCGTGACCGCCGAGGCGTTCGCCTTTGTGGATGCCGACTGCGTCGTTGCCCCAGACTACTTCTTCGCCGCCGATCGCGCGCTCGTGGAATCCGGAGCGGCGGCCACCGGGTCCCGCTACGCCCTGCCGGTCACGCCCGATTGGATCGAGCGTACCTGGGACGATCTCCACCCGGCCACCGGATCGGGCTGCGTGGCCTATCTCAACGGCGGGAACCTGATCGTTCGACGACAGGCCTTTGAGCAGGTCGGCGGTTTCGATGCCCGGCTCACGACCGGCGAGGATGCGGAGTTCGGGCAGCGGCTCAACGCGGCGGGGCTCCAGGTGTATCAGGATCCGCGGATCCGGTCGGTGCATCTGGGCAACCCGAAGGATCTCGCATCGTTCTTCCGCCAGCAGCGCTGGCACGGCCTCGGCATGTTCGGCACGGCCCGGCGCGGCCTCGACAAGCCGGTCGTCATGACCCTGGCACACGCGGCGCTCAACTTGGCTGCCGTAGTCGCCACGTTGCTTTTGAAGGCCAGTCTGGCCGCAACGCTCGGAGTGTTCGTGGCCGCACAGACGCTGGTCCCTGCGCTGACCGTCGCGTACCGCGTCGCGCGCGGCGGGCGTCGGCGCGCCATCCTGCCCGGCCTGCTGCTCTATTGGATCTACTTCTGGGCGAGAGTTGCCGCGCTGGCGCTGATCATCGGGCGATCGTCGCGGGCGGACCGAGTCCGCCGCTAGCCGGCTGATCTGGCCGCACCGTTCTCGCCGGGCACGCTGCCACCGCCAGCGCGTACCGCG
Source organism: Gemmatimonadota bacterium (assembly GCA_049323575.1). Classification (GTDB taxonomy): domain Bacteria; phylum Gemmatimonadota; class Gemmatimonadetes; order Gemmatimonadales; family GWC2-71-9; genus JBMOPM01. The sequence goes on from JBMOPM010000077.1 coordinate 6,563, forward strand.
TCTTTTCCAGGTTCATCGTATCCATCATCGCCAACAGCCGACACACGGGGGCAAGGGCAAGCTGGAGGAGCCGATTCGCTGGCGTGTTGTGGAAGGGCAAGACGAAGAGACTGTTGGCCATCTCGCCGGTAGCGTAGCCGAAGGTGCGCTCGTGGTGGACGATGCGGAAACCGGCCCACTCCATTCGCGTCAGAAACTCCTCCGCCGTGGCCTCTTCCGCGAGATGCTCTCGCTCCGCCCACGCCAGAAATGCGCCGAGAAACCGATGCAGCGGTACCGGCCGCGGCCGGGTGGTGGGCAGGTGAAAGACAGCGAGTCCATTGCGCCTCAGCGCTCGGCACAGACGTTGGAGCACGCCGGGCTGGTCAGGGATGTGCTCCAGCACATCGATCGAGACGATGAGGTCGTAGGCGTCGCTCGCTTCGAACGTGGCAAGGTCGCCCACTTCAAAGGCAATGTTCCGAAGCCCGAGTCGTCTGGCTACGGTGCGGTTCCGCTCGATGATCGGCCGGTCGATGTCGACTCCCAGCACCCGGGCATCGGGGAAGCGCCGCGCGAGCCAGATGGTATGGTCCCCATCGCCGCACCCCGCGTCCAGGATGGTTTGCGGCTGCGCGGCGAGGCAGCGCCCCAGCAGCCGCTTGAGGTAGCGGTGGCGGAGGAACAGCGCCGGGTCGCCGACGCCAATGGCACGATAAGCTAGCCGGTGCGCGGCGCTGATATCGCCGCGGACCAGCCGCTGCTCACCGAACCGTGGTGGAGATGCCGTCACTCGGGAGACGCGCGTGCTGCCTGCGAATCGCCCGCGGCGGAGAACGGTACATCATGAGCGTCGCACACGCGAGTGCGAACAGCACGTACGGCAGGTCGTAATATGCCCACGACAGGAATGCCCCGGCGATGGCGAATGCCAGCAAGGCGAGGGCGAGGAACGGCGGCAGGGGATCGGACGTGCGACGGTGGCGGTGCAGCGTGATCAGTCCGGCGGTGGAGCCCACGACCAGCAGGATGAAAGCCGGACCACCGGTGAACCCCATCTCTGCCAGCGCCTGCACATACGAGGAGTGCGCGGCCGACCACTTCCAGCCTTGCTTTCGCTCCGCCCGTTCCCTGCCGATCGCGGACAGCCGCCCCTCCGCCGAATTGAAGTTGGCGATGCCCACCCCGAAGATCGGGTACTCCAGCGCGTAGCCGATGCCCCGCTTCCACACCTGTGTTCGGCCGCGGGGCGAAACGCGGTTGTAGTCGTTCTCGTCGTTGATGCTAGCCAGGCGGTCGTAGAACCTGGCCGGGAAGAACGGTGCCGCGGCCACGATGCCGAGTCCCACGATCAGCCCCGCCTTCTTCACCCGCCGGTCCATCTTGCCCAGGCCGAGGAAGATGAAGCCGAGTACCACGCCGATCATCGCGAGGAAACCGCCCCGCGAGTCGCTCTCGAAGATGACGTTGAGCAGGAGCGGGAGCCCGATGAGCAGCACCGGCGTGCGGAACCTGTTCCGCTTGTCGATCCACCACCACACGACGAGCGGGATGCCGACGGTGCCGATGAGGGCCAGGTCGTTGGGGTCGTACGCGAAGGCGCCCATCAGGCGGCCCGCGTTGTCCTGGCGGCCGAGGATGAGTGCGAGCGCGGCGGCCGTGAGGCAGCTCACGGCGACGGTCCGGGCCATGAACGCCGCGCCGGCCGGGGTGCGCGCGATCGCGAAGACGGCAATCGCGAGCAGCAGGGTCCGCAACAGCCCGTTCAGGAAGAAGGTGAGGCTGTTGCCCGGGTAGATCCCCGTCGGGATGCCACCCAGGGCGGCGATCACGATCACGAGAAGAGCGCGCGGGATCCAATGCCGGGTGAGGTCGCCCGGACGCCAGTCCCGGGCGCAGGCGAACACGCAGAAGAGCCCGAACATGCTCGTCAGGAGCGGCGCCTTGATCGTGATCAGGATCGGCAGGTAGCCATGGAACTTGCTGACACAGAGCCACACCGCCAGCGCCACCGCCCACCGGGCGTAGGCCGGTGGCATGCGCAGCCCCGCGATGCCCGGCGGCATGGCGCCCGGCGGCAGTCCGGGGGCGGGCCGCCGCTCCACCGGGCGCTGGCCGACCGTCGGTCCGGGCGCGGGAGGCAGCAGGATCGCGGGCGTGGTCATGCGGTGGTCTCGGCGGGGGACGACGGCGCGCGCTGCTTGATGATCTTGGCGGGAACGCCCCCGGCAACCGCGCCGGACGGAATGTCCCTGGTGACCACGGAGCCGGCCGCGAGGACGCATCCGTCGCCGATGGTCACGCCGGGCAGGATGATGCAGCCCGCGCCCACCCAGACGTCCCGGCCGATCGTGACACCTTTCTCCACCCACGGCTGCATGTGGTACGGCATGCCCGGCTCGAACCGATGGTTCGAGCTGAAGATCAAGGTGCCCGGGCCGATGCCCGTGTGATCGCCGATCACGATCTTCGAGTTGGGTGAGGCCCAGAGGCAGCAGTTGGGCTGGATGCGCACGTGCGCGCCGAGCTCGATGTTGCGCCCCCAGCGAAAGGAAACGGAGGGATGCACAATCATGTGTGTGCGCAGGCGGATGCCTCGCAGGGGCTCCAGGTGATCGGCGATCACACTGTCCAGCGATTCCACGATCCATCTCCACGTGGAGCGCTGCAACAAGTAGCGCATGTACGCGAAACGCTTGATGATCCCGCCGATCGTCACGGCTACTCCTGGTAGAGTTCCACGTCGCCGTCGCCATGCCAAAAGGCGATTCGGGCTCCAGCTCCAGCTGCGCTTCGCGGGAGGCACGTGAACCGCGGGGAGCTCGGTGCTTCACGAAATCCCGCCTCCCGCATTACAACGGCGAGGTATGGGTCGGAGCAAAAGGTTCGGACAATGCTCACGCCCTGCTGGCGAGCCGCATCGAGCACCGAAGCTATCATGGCAGCCGCATCGGGTGCATGGTACGGGCTGCTGATGAGGTCAACGAGCCAGGTTACGGAAGGCACGATGCGTGACCGACGCAGTACAGCCGCTCCCAAGACTCGACCGCCCGCGCGTAGCTCGAGCACCTGGTAAGTCCTGTTTGGGCAGGTAAGGTACCGCCAACGGAGATACGCCGCGGACTTGACGGGTGCGATCACGCCCGACTCGGCGCGCCAAGCGTCAGCGAACTCGTCATACACGGGTCCGAAGTGGCCAAGTGGGACGATTGCCACGCCTAGCCTCGTCCGCGGGCGGCCACCAGCGCGGATAAAGAGAGCGGGGAGCGCAATGCGAATCTTCCACGACACTCCTGTGGCCACCGCCCGCGTCGCCCGATACAAATACATCGAGTGGGGAACGTCGGCGAAGCCAACACCCTTGCGCAGCGCGTACATCGCATCGGATGTGCCCTTCGCAAGCACTATGTCCCAGCTAGCTTTGGCTTCACACACGAGCCGCTGCCCAATTCCCTTGCCCCTTGCCTCGGGTGCAACGATGCTATCCAGCTGCCAGCAGACACGGCGTCCACCGGCAGTCGGAATCGGAAGCACAGTAAGCGCTCCAAGCAAAGCCTCGCCCGCAAACGCCCCGAATACCTCGCTCGATCCCGCATCGTTAGGCATCTCGCGGCGCCAGGCGAACAGTGTCCGCAGCGTGGCTGCCTTCGGATGCACGCGATCATAGAACGCAAATAGGGCATTGTCGTCGCCTTGCGATAGGCGGCGTACCACCACATCAGTCGCCGAGACTACGGTACAACTCGACATAACGCCCCATCATGAGCTCCAGCGAGAATACCTTTGCGCGTCGGCTTACGGAGGCGCCAACCTGCGTTCGCCATTCTCGATCCCGGGCCGCCGCCGCAAGAGCCTCCCCCAGCGCGGCATCGTCTCCCGGCGGCACCAGCCGCCCCGCCGGAGGATCGCCCAGCGCATCCGGGATTCCTCCAACTGCGG
>JBMOPM010000078.1:0-10448 GCA_049323575.1 Gemmatimonadota bacterium
ATCGGGTCGACCTCGAGCACCTTGAGATCCACGGCCTGGCCTTCCTTCACCGCGTCACCCGGGTTCTCGATGTTCGGCACGCCGAGCTGCGACATGGGGACGAAGCCCTCGATGTCGTTGCCCAGGTCCACCACGACGCCCTTGTCCATCAGGCGCACCGCGCGGCCGCGGAGTTCCATGCCGATCGGGTAGGTCTCGCCGATCCGGAGCCATGGATCCTCTTCGGCCTGCTTGAGGCCCAGGGAGATCCGCTTGTTCTCGGCGTCGATGTTCAGGATGATGACGTCGACCGAGTCGCCCTTCTTGACCACCTCCGACGGGTGCTGGACCCGCTTGGTCCACGACATGTCGGAGATGTGGATCAGACCGTCGATGCCGGGCTCGATCTCGACGAAGGCGCCGAAGCTGGTGAGGTTGCGCACCTTGCCGCTGATGCGGGTGCCCACCGGGTACTTGAGCGGGAGGATCATCCACGGATCCTGCTCGGTCTGCTTCATGCCGAGGGAGATCTTCTCCTCGCTCTCGTCCACCTTGAGCACCACGGCCTCGATGGTCTCGCCGATGGAGACGATCTTGGACGGGTGGCGGACGTTGCGGGTCCAGCTCATCTCGGAGATGTGCACCAGGCCCTCGATCCCCGGCTCCAGCTCGACGAACGCGCCGTAGTTGGTGATCGAGACGACCTTGCCCTGCACCCGCGTGCCGACCGGGTACTTCTCGGCGACGTTCTGCCACGGGTAGGACTGGAGCTGCTTCATGCCGAGGGAGATGCGCTCCCGCTGCCAGTCGATGTCGAGGATCTTGACCTCGACTTCCTTGCCGATCGAGACGACCTCGGTGGGGTGCGAGACCCGGCCGTAGGACATGTCGGTGATGTGGAGCAGGCCGTCGACCCCGCCGAGGTCGATGAACGCGCCGAAGTCGGTGATGTTCTTGACGACGCCCTTCCGCACCTGGCCCACCTCGAGCTCCTTCATCAGGTGCTCGCGCTTGTGGGCGCGCTCGTTCTCGAGGATCACGCGGCGCGAGACCACGATGTTCCGGCGGCGCTTGTTGAGCTTGATGATCTTGAACTCGTAGGTCTGGCCGAGGAGCTCGTCGATGTTCGGTACCCGCCGGAGCGCGATCTGCGAGCCCGGGAGGAAGGCATCGACGCCCATCAGGTTCACGACCACGCCGCCCTTGATCTTCTTGACCAGCGTGCCCTCGACGGGCTGGTCGCTCTCGTAGGCCTGGCGGATCTTCTCCCAGACCCGCATGAAGTCGGCCTTCTTCTTGGAGAGCACGACCGCGCCCTCCTGGTCCTCGAGGTGCTCGAGGAAGACCTCGACTTCATCCCCTTCCCGGGGGATCTCCTTGAACTCGTCGAGGGGAACCGACCCCTCCGACTTGAAGCCGACGTCGAGGATGACCGCGTTGTCGGTGACGCGGAGCACCCTGGACTTGACGATCTCCCCTTCGACGATGGACGCCATGGTGCCCTCGTACATCGAGAGCATCTGCTGGTAGTCCTCGTCCGAGTAGTCCTCGTCGTAGAGGTCGTGGCGGACGCGCAGGCCGGTGGGGGAGACGAACTGGTCGGAGGTAGCGAGGGCCTTCTGCTGGTCGAGCGCAGGCATCGAGACTGGTATCCTTGTAGAACTGCCGACCGCACCAGACGGGCTGCGGGCTGAGGTTCAGGGTCCCGGCCGCCGCCGAAGTGCGTCGGTGGGAAGCCCGGAAAGCTAATACGGCGATTTCCCGGCGGCAAGGGATGGCCACCGGGTCGCCTACCGCCCGAGCCGCTCCCGGGCCAATGCCACGATGCGCTCCACCTGCTGGTCGAACGTCAGGTTCGTGGTATCCACCACCACCGCGTCGGGCGCCTGGACGAGCGGCGCCACGGCGCGCTGGCTGTCCGCCCGGTCCCGGGCCGCGAGGCGGGCCGCCTCCTCCACCACTGCCTGCTCGTCCACCCGCTCGCCCCGCTGCTCCAGCCGGCGCCGGGCCCGGGATTCGGGCGTGGCCGTGAGGAAGATCTTGAGCTGTGCATCGGGGAAGACCACGGAGCCGATGTCCCGCCCGTCCATCACGATCGACTGCCCTTCCGCGGCCAGGGCCCGGAGCCGTGTGTTCACCCACTCCCGCACCTCCGGCACCGCCGACACGGGGGAGACGACTTCCGTCACCCGGGGCGTCCGCAGCAGCGACTCGGCCGGCTTGCCGTCGAGGAACGGCACCAGCCAGCCATCCACGGGCTGGAACCGCAGCCCGCGCCTCTCGGCCTCACGCAGGAGGCAGGCAGGCCCCACCGTCGTCCAGTCCTCTTTCATCTCGGTGGCCACCACTGCGATCGCGCGGTAGAGCGCGCCCGAGTCCACGTGCAGGAAGCCGAGCCGCCGCGCGACCTCGGCGCCGGTGCTGGACTTGCCCGAGGCCGAGGGCCCGTCGATCGCGATGATTCTGCCGTGCATCCGCTACCTCATCGCGTCGGCGGTGGCCCCGCGCCGGGCAGGTGCCGCTCGCCGCACCGCGATACTCCGCAGGACCTCGGTGAAGCCGGGGAAGCTGACCGCGGCACAGGCCATGTCGTCCACCCGCACGCGCGCGCCGGGCAGCGTGCCGAGCACGGCGAAGGCCATGGCGATGCGATGGTCGCCCTCGGTGCGCACCGCGCCGCGCGGCGGGGCGTCCGTGCCTTCCACGATCAGGTCGTTGCCCTGGGCCTCGGCGTGGGCGCCGACGGCGCGGAGGTTGTCGGCGATCAGCGCGAGGCGGTCGCTCTCCTTGACCCGGAGTTCGCCGACCTCGCGGAACACGGTCGTCCCGGCCGCGCGGGAGGCCAGCACGGCCAGCATCGGGATCTCGTCGATCAGCGCCGGGATCTCCGCCGCGGTGATCCTGGTGGCCCGGAGCGATGCGGGACGCACGACGACGTTGCCCACCGGCTCGCCCTGCTCTTCGCGCAGATCCTCGATCACGGGCGCGGCGCCCATCCGCCGCAGCACGTCGAGGAAACCGGTGCGCGTGGGGTTGAGCCCCACGCCGGCGAGCCGCAGTTCCCCACCTTCCGCCAGCACGGCGGCACCCACCAGGAACGCCGCCGAGGACGGATCGCCCGGCACCTGGAAGTCGAACGGCTCGATGCGGCCGGTGGGCCGGAAGTGCACCCAGCCGTCGGGACGGTCGTCTACCGCGTAGCCGAACGCGCGGAGCATGCGCTCGGTGTGATCGCGCGAGCGGCCCGCCGGCTCGTGGACCGATACGTCCACGCCGGCCGCGAGCCCGGCCAGGATCAGGCAGCTCTTGATCTGGGCGCTGGAGACCGGCATCCGATACGTGAGCGACTTCAACCGCCCGCCCCGCACCGTGAGGGGCAATCCGTCGCCAGCGCGCTCCTCGAACCGCGCCCCCATCTGAGCGAGCGGTACCGTCACCCGCCGCATGGGGCGGCGGCGGAGCGAGCGGTCGCCGGTCAGGGTGGCCCGGAACGGATGCGCGGCGATGAGGCCAAGCAGCAGGCGGGCGGTGGTGCCGGAGTTGCCGCAGTGGAGGACATCCCCGGGGCAGCGGAGGCGGCCCTGGCCGTCCACCCGGACCACGGCCTCCGGCCGGAGCGGTGACAGGCCGGCGCCGAGCTGGCGCAGCACGCGGGCCGTGGACCTGGCGTCGAGCGACGTGAGCGCGCCGCCGATGTGACTCGTGCCGCGGGCCATGGCGGCCAGCATCAGGGCGCGATGGGTGAGGCTCTTGTCACCGGGGACCCGCACGGAGCCGCCGACGATCACGGGTCGAGCCTCCGGCGGAAGGCCGCGCCCCGCTCGAGCCAGCGCTCGAGCGCCGCGGCGTCCTGGGCAACGAGCGCGTCGCGCAGCTCCGCCAGCGCCTGGCCGGAGGCGTCGAGCGCCTGAAGCACATCGGCGCGATTCTGCATGAGGATGTCGGTCCAGAGTGAGGCCTGGCCGGCCGCGAGCCGGGTGACGTCCCGCGCACCGGGGCCCAGATCGTCGGGGGCGGCGCCGTGGCGCTCGAGCACCAGGGCCAGGAGCGAGGACAGGGCCTGCGGCAGGTGACTGGTCCAGGCGAGGGTGCGGTCGTGTACCACCGCATCGACGTGGACCACGCGGGCCTGGAAGACGTGCTGCCAGAACCGCTCCACCCGTGCCATCGGCTCCTCGGCCGCGTCGCCGCGGCAGAGATAGATCACCGCGCCGCGCAGGCGCCCCGGGTCCATGGCCCCGAATCCCCGCTCGTGCGTGCCCGCGAGCGGGTGGCCGCCGACGAAACGGGCGCCCAGGCCGATTTCGCTTGCCCGCGCCATGATCGGCGCCTTCACGCTGGCGACGTCGGTGACCACGGCCCCCGCGCTGGTGCACCGGGCGACCGCCTCCATCAGCTCGACGGTGGCCCTGGGGGGGACGGCGAGCAGGACGAAGTCGGCGTCGGCGACGGCCTCCTCGACCGTGGGCGCCACGGTCTCGACCGCGCCGGAATGCAGCGCGGCGACGTGGTCGTGCAGGTCCGAGGAGAGGCCCACCACGCGGGGAACGCCGGCGGCGTGCGCGCCCCGGGCAACGGCGCCGCCGATGGCGCCCAGGCCGATGACCGCCAGGGTGTCGGGGAGCATCAGCAGGCCGGGCCGGGGGTCGATGAGGGCGTTGCGGTCAGCACGCGGCCAATCGTACTTATATTGCGACTCGATCACAACGATAACACGCACCGCCCCATCACCCCGGATCACCCCGGACCGCCATGGCTCGTATCCTGATCGTGGAAGACAGCCCGGACAACATGAAACTGTTCCGCGCCGTGCTGACCTTGCGCGGTCACGAGGTGATCGAGCAGGCCACCGGCGAAGGCCTGATCCCGGCGATCACGCGGCATCAGCCGGACCTGATCCTGATGGACATCCAGCTCCCCGGCCGGGACGGGTTCGCGCTCCTGCGCGAGATTCGCGAGTCGTCCGAGCGGAACCGGCGGGTGGTAGCGCTCACGGCCCATGCCATGGCCGGCGACCGCGAGCGCGCGCTGGAGGCCGGATTCGACGGCTACATCACGAAGCCCATCGACATCCGCGCCTTTCCGGAGCAGGTCACCCAGGTCCTGAGCCAGTCATGAACCCTCCCCCGGAACCTCCGCGCAAGTCCCCCGCGCCGACGCCCGGTGGCGGCCGGGGCGACTTCTACCGCGCCGTCGAGCAGGTGATCCGCTCGGAGGTCTCGCGCAAGGAGGAAGAGCGGGCGCGGGCCCGGGCGGATGCCGCGCGGCGGCGGCGGCGGTCGCGGCTGGTCATGGGCGTGAGCCTGACCGTGCTGCTGGCCACCGTGGGCTATCTCGGCGTCACCCGGCCCGACTGGCTCTTCCCCAACCGGCCGCTCAGCGAGCCGCCGGAGCTGCGTGAGGCCAGCCTGCGCGCGGCCCTGTTCATGGAGGCCCAGCGCATCCTGCGCTTCCGTGACCGGCATGGCCAGTTGCCGGTCTCGCTGGCCGAGGCGGGGTCACCTCGCAGCGAGTTCCACTACGAGCCGTCGCCCGACGGCCGGTTCACGCTCACGGGCAGCTCCGGACCGCTCACCCTCACCTACCGGTCGGACCAGCCGGCAAAGGACTTCCTCGGCGGCAGCTTCCTCCACTTGCGGCAGCGGGCGACGAAGCCGTGACCGGGCGAGCCCGACGCGGATTCACGTTCATCGAGCTGCTGACGGTGTTCATCGTCATGTCGATCCTCGCGTCGATCGCGGTGCTGCGCTACATCGACGTAAAGCGGGCCGGTGTGGCGGCCAGGATCGTGGGAGACTTCAACGCCATCCGCGTGGCGGCCTACAACGCGTGGGCCGAACAGGGCGAACTCCCGCCCGACGCGCCCGCGGGCACCGTCAGCGACGCGCTGAGGAAGCAGCTTCCGCAGGGCTTCACCTTCAAGAACACCCAATACAACTACACACTCGACTGGGACAACTTCATGCCGCCGGGCGGCGGCGGGAGTGGCGGCAGCGGCGGGAGCGGGAGCGGCTATCTCGTCGGCGTCACGTTCAGCACGACCGACGCCGCGCTGATGCGGAAGGTGGTGCAGACCCTGGGCAACAAGCTGCCGTTCTTCGTGGCAGGCGGATCGTTGACGTACGTGCTGGTGGGGCCGGACGGGCTGGAGTAGGCCGGTACGCTGGCAGGCGGTCAGGCCGTCCGTGATGCGCCGCCCTCGGTTCCCCGGAGGCCGGCACCCGCATGACCTCTCCGGCTGTCCATGCTCGGGGCGGGGATCGAACCCGCAAGAGCCGAAGCTCGAGGGATTTTAAGTCCCTTGCGTTTGCCAGTTTCGCCACCCGAGCCGTCGGACGTCGCCGTGACGTCCGCCTGATGGTGCTGGAGTATGCGGGCGTCCGGGACAAGTACGCAATCGCCGGCTGGTGGAGGAGCGCGACCCGGTTCCTCGATGACTCGCGGGAGCGGGCGGGCCCCTCATCCCGAGATCCCCTGCCCGCGCCGCGGGTTCGGGACGGTGCCTGCGGCATCGGTTGCGGACATTGTCCCAAGAGTGCGTGGTCGTGGTGCCTGGGTTAGGTCATCCGCCGCACGCCCTGGCTCCGCACTGGCACTCGGCAGATAGACCAAGGTGTCCGGCCGGTCCACCACCGGGGCCACCCACGTGTTGCCCCCGGCGGCGCGGTACACCCGCGCACTCCCGTCGCCACCGATCCACACCGGCGCGGAGCCCGACAGGATCAGTTGCTCCAGCCCGCCAGCCACCACCCGTCGCCTTCCCCCGCCGGTTCACCACCACCAGCGTCCCGCTCACCGTGGTCGCAAGTCGCGATCCGCCGTACAGGCTCGCCACCTCCAGGGTGTAGGGATACGCTCCCGTGGCCAGTGTCACGTCCAGGTAGCGCAGCAGGATCCGCCGCCGCTGGTTGGCCGTGGCCCACTCGCTCCCGCCCCAGCGCCCGCCGGCCTTCTGCACCCCGTTCACCCGGAGGACGGCCTCGATCGAGTCCGGCACGCTCATCGTCCCCGGCCGGGTTACCCAGGCGGCCACCCACCCGGCTCCGCGTGCGCGCTCGAATACAGCAGCGTGGGCGTGCGCGCCACGGCTTTGGTCCGGCGCGTCGGCAGCGCGTGCACCAGGCGGAGCGCGCCGCATTCCGAAGCCGCCTCCGGCCCCAGCGCCACCGTCACGCAGAGCGCGCTCCACCGTCGAATCCGGATTGATATCCGCGATGGAAACCTGCGGAGCCTGCGGGGTCTGGGCCCGGAGCCCGCCCCCGAGAGCGACAGCCACGCGACGGCTCCCGCCATCGCGGCCAGGTGTCGGGGGAGCCATGGGGGCACCAGAAGTAGTGCGCAATCGCTCGCAAGGTGGGGCCGGACGCACCGGAGGTCAGGCGGGGCATAGAGCGGTTCCGTGTCAGCGTGTCGAGGGGGGACGAAGGGATCGCCGCTCCGGCCCCGGAGCGGAGCGCCGCCGCGCGCCAGGCGCCGCGCGGCCCGAGCCCGACTATCTTCCTCCGCCGAACCGTGACCGAGATGAGCGTTACGCATGGCCCAACCATGTCGCGAGCCGGGGGCTTCGAGATGTTTTGCGATCCTGGTCCTCATGACATCCCTCCTCGCTCCGGCGCCGGCTGCCGCCCAGGTGCTGCCGCTGGGCGTCCCCAAGGGCGCGGTGCGCCTCGAGCTGTTCGGCGGCTTCCGCGACTACAACGAGCGGTATCGCAACGGCACCCGTGAGAGCGTGGGCGCCGACTTCACGACGCCGGCGGCGGGCAGCGGGCTCCTGCCCTTCGTCGCGGCGAGCGACGCGCGGCTCACCCGGGTGATCGGCGTTCCCGCCGCGCTCACCCTCGGCGCCACCACGGGCAAGGCGGAGATCAATCTCGGCACGGTCGGTATCGGGGCCGCGGTGGGCGTCACGAAGCAGATCACGCTGTTCGCCAACCTGCCGTTCGTCCGCGGCCGGGTGCAGTCGGTGGTGAAGCTCGACTCCACCACGGGCAACGCCGGCTTCAATCCCGCCGACCGGGTCCATGGCAACGACCAGGGCCGAGCGCAGGCAGCGGCTTTCTTCAACCAGTTCGACCAGGCCATCGCGGCGCTGGACCAGCGGATTCAGTCGGGCGCATTCGACGCCAACCCCCAGCTCAAGGCGCAGGCCCGGGCCGCGCTGGCCGATGCCCGCGCGGTGCGCACCGATCTCTTTGCCTTCATCGCGGATCCGGCTTCCCAGTCGCCGTTCGTGCCGACCGTCGCGAGCCCCCTGGGCACGGCGCTCACGCAGCGCATCGCCGCCATCCAGACGCTGTTTGCCACCAGCTTCGGCGTGGGCGGGTTCACAGCCGGCGTGCCGCTCGCCACGCGCCGCTTGGCGCCCAGCGAGTTCGACGGCTTCGTCACCAACCCCGCGGGCCCGGTGGCGGGACGGATCAACGCCGATACCGTGGTGTTCGCGCCCGGCAATGTGGAACTCGGAGTGGTCGTCACACCCATCGACCGATGGAACGTGGGGGACTCGCGCGGCGGATTCCGTCTCGCGCTCCGCGGGCTGGCCCGGCTGCCCACGGGGCAGAGGGCCCGGGACGGCTGGTTCTTCGACCCGGGCACCACGACGGGCAGCACGCAGGTGGAGGCCGGCATCGTGGCCGACGTGGGCCGAGGGCTCCTCGGGCTCCGTGCGAGCGGGCACTACGTCAGGTCGATGGCGGGCACGCGCTCGCGCCGGGTGGCGCCGCCGACCGAGGCCATGCCGCTCGCGATATCCGTGGCCGACGTGCGCACGACGCCGGGCAGCGCGCTGGAGGTCGAGGTGCGCCCGTTCCTGCACGTGGCGCGCGGCTTCTCCCTTCAGCTCTACGGCAACTACTGGACGCAGGCGCAGGACCGGGTCGAATACGCCGGGGCGCCGATCCCCGGCATCGATGCCTCGGTCCTGGCCCGGGCCACGAAGGTGAGCGCGACGTCCGTGGGCGTGGGAGTGACCTACAGCAACCTCGGGCGGCTGATCCCCGGGGGGACGGGCCTGCCCGTGGACGGGAGCTGGACGTTTCAGCGGATGGTGGCAAGCTCCGGCGGCATCACCCCGGCAGCGCAGGTGATGCGGATCCAGTTCCGGGTGTATCAGCGGATGTGGGGGAAGTAGGGCGCGCCGCGCCGGCCCTACGCCTGCAACAGGGTCAAGGCGTGGCGGCGCGCCGAAACGGCGTCGGCATCGCCCAGCATCCGCGCCAGCTCTACGACGCGATCCTCGCCGTGCAGCAGCGTGACATCGCTCGTGGCCAGCCCGCCCTTCGCCCGCTTGGCCACGGCCAGATGGCGGTCGGCGCGCGCGGCGATCTGCGGCAGGTGGGTGATGACCAGCACCTGGCGCCCCTCGGCGACGTCCCGCAGCGCGGCCCCCACCCGCGTCCCGACCTCGCCTCCGATCCCCTGATCGATCTCGTCGAAGATGAGCGTGGGCACGGCGTCATGCCGTGCCAGCACCACCTTGAGCGCGAGCATGAGACGGGCGAGCTCGCCCCCCGAGGCGACCTTCGCGAGGGGCCGAGCCTCGAGGCCCTGATTGAGCGCGACGGTGAACTGCACCGCCTCGGCGCCGGCGGGCCCCACCGCCGGCTCTGGCACCAATTCCACGGCGAAGCGCCCTCCCGCGAGCCCCAGCGGGGCGAGCAGCCGGTTCACGGCCCGGGCGAAGCGGTCCGCCGCGTCCCGGCGTTTCGCGGTCAGCTGCGCCGCCGCCTCGATGAGCGCGGCCTGGGCCGCCTCCCGGCGCGTGGCGAGCGCGCGCAGGTCCATGTCGGCGGTATCCAGCAGGTCCAGTTCCGCAGCCGCCTCCGCGCGTGCGGCCAGCACCTGCTCCACCGTGGGGCCGTACTTCTGGGTGAGCCGCGCGAGCTGGTCCCGCCGGTGTTCGATCTCCGCCAGTCGCGCGGGATCTTCCTGCACGCGATCGGCGTACTCCGCGGCCAGTCGACTCAGCTCGGTGAGGTTGGCGTAGGCGGCGTCGAGCATCGCGCGCCATTCCGCGGCGGCGGGATCGATGCGCTCGAGCTGGGTCAGCGCCCGCTCCGCGCGGGTGAGGGCCGGCAGGGCGCCGCCGTCCTCGCCGTCGAGCGCCTCGGCCAGGCGACGCGCATGCTCGACCAGCGTCGTGGCCTGCCCCAGCAGGCGGGCCTCCACGGCCAGCGCCTCGTCCTCGCCGGGCTTCGGCGCCACGCGGTCGATTTCCGCCACGACATGCCGCAGGTAGTCGCCGCGCCGCAGCACTTCGGCGCGCCTCGTCGCGAGGGCTTCCGCCTCGCGGGCCAGCCGCGTGGCGTTCTCGTATGCAGCGGCCACCGCCCTCTGCTCCTCCTGCGCCTGGGCGTAGGCGTCCAGCAGGTCGCGCTGGGTGGCGGGCCGGAGCAGCGACTGGGTGGCGTACTGGCCGTGCAGGTCGGCGAGCAGCTCGCCGAGCTCCGCCAGCACACCCGCCGTGGTGG
>JBMOPM010000079.1:0-10438 GCA_049323575.1 Gemmatimonadota bacterium
GTCGATCAGGCGCTGGCGGATTTCCTCGGCCAGCGCGGGAAGCTGGTCCCGGTGGAGTTGCTTGAGGTCGGCCGGACCGTGAATGCCGGCGAGCAGGGACATGGGGATCCTCGAAGGGCTCGTCAGGAACTGCGAGTCACAATATAGCGGGCCAGCGCCCCCAGCGAGGCCGACGGGACCCCCGCGGCATCGAGGCGCCCGACGGCGCGTCGGGCCAGGCCCATCGCCTCGCGCCGCGCCCCCTCGACGCCGAGGACCCGCACGTAAGTGCTCTTCTGGAGCAGCGCGTCGCGGCCGGCCGTCTTGCCCAGCTGCGCGCTGGTGCCGGTGGCGTCGAGCACGTCGTCGGCGATCTGGAACGCGAGCCCGATGTCCTCCCCATAGGCAGCCAGCGCCTCGATCTGATCGGCCGGCGCCTCGGCCGCGATCCCGCCGATGACGCACGACGCGGCGATCAGGGCTCCGGTCTTCCCCTGATGCACCGTCATGAGTTCGGACAAGGCCAGTTCCCGTTGTTCGGCCTCCAGGTCGCGCCACTGGCCCCCCACCATGCCGGTGATGCCGCCCGCCTCGAAGAGCGTGGTCGCCATGCGGCCCAGCGCGGCGCCGGCGAGCCGGAGGTCCTGGGCGGCCTGGGCGAGGATGCGCGCCGCCACCGGCACGAGCAGCCATCCGACCCGGGTCGCGGTGGGCACATCGAACCGGCGATGCACCGTGGGCCGGCCGCGGCGGAGGTCGTCGTTGTCCATGCACGGCAGGTCATCGTGCACCAGGGAGTAGGCATGCACGGTCTCAACCGCGGCCGCCACGGCGGCGATCGCGGGCGACAGCCCGCCCACGGCGCGGTAGCTCGCCATCAGCAGTGCCGCGCGCACCCGCTTGCCGGGGCTCAGGAGCGCGTACGCCAGCGCCTCGCCGTCCCGGCCGGTCACCTCCTGCTGCAACCGCCCGGCCCAGGCCTCCAGCAGGGCGTCCACGCGGTCCCGCGCCTCGAGCAGAAGCTGTTCAGGATCCGGCGCGGCGAGGGCCTCAGTCATCCAGCGGCTCCGTGCGGAGCGATCCGTCGCGCGCCTCGAGCACCCGCTGGACGCGGAGTTCCGCCTCCGCGAGCCGGGCCCGGGCTTCCTTGAGGCGGGTCATGCCCTCCTCGAACAGCGCGAGCGCGCGGTCCAGGTCGGCGTCTTCCGCTTCGAGGCGGCGCACGATCTCCTCCAGGCGGCGGAGGTCGTCGGCCAGGGACGGCACGTCGGGCGTATCGGTCATGGGCCTCAATCCGCGTGCGCCGGCACGTCGCCGTCGACCACGCGCAAGGTGAACGGGGTTCCGGGGGCGAAGTCCGCCCGGCGGCGCAGCACACGGCCGGTGGCATCGAGGGCGACGCCGTAGCCGCGCGCCAGCACGGCGAGCGGGCTCAGCGCCTCCAGGCGGGCGCCGGCGCGTTCCAACCGCCGGCGCATCCGCTCCATGACGCGCTCGATGCCGCCGCTCAGCCGGTCTTCGGTGCGATCGAGCCGGGCGCCGGCCAGGAGAGTGAGGCGATGCAGGCCGCGGCCGAGCCGCGTACCCAGCGCGTCGATCCGGGCCAGCACCTCCGCCCGATCGGGCAGCGCCAGTTCCGCCGCGGCGGACGGCGTCGCGGCTCGCACGTCCGCTACGAGGTCCGCCAGCGTGACGTCGGTCTCGTGTCCGACGGCGGAGACCGTGGGCACGGCCACGGCCGCGAGCGCGCGGCAGACCGACTCGAGGTTGAAGAGCGCGAGATCCTCGCGTGCGCCACCGCCGCGGCCCACGATGCACAGCTCGGCTTCGAGACGGTTGACCAGCGTGAGCGCGCGCACCAGCTCCGCCTCCGCCTCGATGCCCTGCACCCGCGTGCCCACCACCAGCACCTCGGCCAGGGGCCAGCGGCGCCGGGCCACGTGGAGGATATCGCGGAGCGCGGCGCCATCCAGGCTCGTCACCACGGCGATCCGGCGCGGGAGCGCCGGCAGCGGCCGCTTGCGCGACGGATCGAACAGCCCGTCCTTCGCGAGCAGGCCCCTGACCCGTTCGAATTCGAGCGCGGCCTGTCCCACGCCCGCCGTGGACAGGATCCGCCACACGGTGAGCCGGAACTGCCCCTTCTCTTCCCAGAACTGCGGCGCCGCGAGCACGAAGACCTCGGTGCCGTCGGCGGGCGGCTGGCCGGCCCGCTGGGCATAGGTCCGCCACATGGCGCAGGAGAGCTGGCTGTCGGCGTCGCGCAGCGTGAAGTACCAGTGCCCGCTCGAGTAGACCTTGAGCGCGGTGACCTCACCCCGGATCCAGATCGCGCCGCCCAAGGCGCCTTCGATGATGGCCTTCATGGCGCGCGCCACCGCGCCAACGGTCCAGACGTCGGCGGCGGGCGCGAAGTAGGAGGGGCCGGAGCCGGACATGGGAAAGGGCGTTTACCGGACAGCGGTCAACGGCCAACGGCTTTCACCGCCTGCAGCGTGTTCTGGAGCAGCATGGCGATGGTCATCGGGCCCACGCCGCCCGGCACCGGGGTGATGGCCGACGCGACCTCGACGGCCTCGGCGAACGCGACGTCACCGGTGAGGCGGTAGCCTCGGGGCGCCGAGGGGTCCTCGACGCGATTGATCCCCACGTCGATCACGACCGCGCCCGGCCGCACCATGGCTCCGGTGATGAACTCCGCCTTGCCGATCGCGACGATGAGGATATCGGCGGTGCGACAGATGGCCGGCAGGTCGCGGGAGCGGGAGTGGCAGACGGTAACCGTGGCATTGCCGCCGGGGCCGTCCTGAAGCAGCAGACTCGCCATCGGACGGCCCACGATGGTGGAGCGTCCGACGATGACCGCGTGGGCGCCCCTGGTTTCGATGCCCTCGCGGACGAGCATCTGCTGCACGCCGTACGGGGTGCAGGGCCGGAACGCCGTCGGATCGCTGATGACGACCTTGCCCACGTTCACCGGGTGGAAGCCGTCGACGTCCTTGGCCGGATCGATCCGCAGCAGCACCTTCTGCGCGTCGATATGCCTGGGGAGCGGGAGCTGCACGAGGATGCCGTGGACCGCGGGGTCGCGGTTGAGCTGGTCGACGATGTCGAGCAGCTCCGCCTCGGGGATGGTCGCGGGACGGGTGATCTTGATCGAATGCATCCCGGCCTCGATGCACGCCTTCTCCTTACTGCTCACGTAGGCCCGGCTCGCCGGGTCCTCGCCCACGAGCACCACGGCCAGACCGGGGATGATCCCCCGTTCCCGGAGCTGCTTCACCTCGACGGCAATTTCGGCGCGGATCGTCTTCGCGATGGCGACGCCGTCGATCAGGCGCGCCGTCATCGCGCGAAGTCCACCGCGCGGGTCTCGCGCACCACGACCACCTTGATCTGGCCGGGATACTGCAGCTCGCTCTCGACGCGGCGGGCGATCTGTTCCGCCAGCTGTGCCGCCCGGACGTCGTCCACCCGCTCCGGTGTGACTACCACGCGCACTTCCCTCCCCGCCTGGATGACGTTGGTCTTTTCCACGCCTTCGAACTCGTTGGCGATCTCCTCGAGGCGCGTCAGCCGCTTCACGTAGCTCTCGAAGGCTTCCCGGCGCGCGCCGGGACGGGACCCGCTGATGGCGTCCGCGGCCTGCACCAGCACCGACTCGGCCGTTTCGTGCGGGACGTCGTCGTGATGGGCGTGGATGCAGTTGATGACGAGGGGCGACTCGCCGTACTTGCGCGCGACCTCCACGCCCAGCTCCACGTGGGTCCCGTCGCTGTCGTGGGTGAGCACCTTGCCCACGTCGTGCAGCAGGCCGCCCCGCTTGGCGAGCTGCACGTCGAGGTGCAGTTCCGCGGCCATGATGCCGGCGAGCCAGGCCACTTCCTTGGAGTGCTCCAGGATGTTCTGGCCGTACGACGTGCGATAGCGCATCCGGCCCAGCAGCTTGATGAGCTCCGGATGGAGCCCATGGACACCGGTCTCGTAGGCGGCCTGCTCGCCCAGCTCCACCAGCTGCTCCTCCAGCTCGTGGCGCACCTTGGCCACCACTTCCTCGATCCGGCCGGGATGGATCCGGCCGTCGGCGATGAGGACCTCGAGGGCGCGGCGCGCTACCTCGCGGCGGATGGGATCGAAGCAGGAGACGATCACCGTGTCGGGCGTGTCGTCGATGATCACGTCCACCCCGGTGACGGTCTCGAACGCGCGGATGTTGCGCCCTTCCCGGCCGATGATCCGGCCCTTCATCTCGTCGCTGGGCAACGCCACCGCGGCGACGGTGCTCTCGGCGGTGTGCTCGGGGGCGATGCGCTGGATGGCTATCGCCACGATCCGGCGGGCGTCCTTCTCCGCGGCCTTCCGGGCCTGCTCTTTGATCTCGCGCACCAGCGCGGCCGCCTCGCTGCGGGCTTCGTCCTCCACCCGCTGCAGCAGTTCGCGCCGGGCCTCCTCGATGGAGAGCCCGGCCACCCGTTCCAGCCGCGCCCGCTGTTCGGCGATGAGCCGCTCGATCTCGGCCTCGCGGCCATCCACCTCGCGGGCGCGGCGTGCGAGCGCGTCTTCCCGCGCGGCGAGATCCCTTTGGGCCGCCTCGGCCGAGGCCTGCCGCTGCTGGGCCGCCCGCTCCCGCTCTTCGGCCCGGCGTTCCGCGCGGTCCACCTCGCCGCGGCGGCGCTGGGCCTCGCGTTCCGCCTCCTCCCTGAGCCGCATCACTTCCATGCGGCCTTCCAGCAGGGCCGTCTCGCGGGCCGCCTCGGCGGACCGCCGGGCTTCCGCACTGATCCGCTCCGCCTCGCGGCGCGCGGTGTCGATGATGGCAGCGGCGTTCTTGCGCTGAATGCGGCTGTAGGTGATCACGGTGACGACCGCGACCACAAGGCCGGCCACAACCCCCTCGAGGAGGGGAAGCCAGAAGGATTCGGACATGGATCTATCTCCACCGCGGCCCTGATGCCGCGGGTCGGGTCACTCGGAGGGGCTCAGGAACGGGGCACTGCGCGAACCTCGCTTTGCCGGGGGCAGCAGCCGCGCCACCTCGTCCGCCAGCGCATTCATGCGCTGCGCGGCCTCGCGGTCGCCGCGGCGGGCCTGGAACAGTTCATCGGTGATGGCCAGGGCGGCGAGGATCGCCGCCTTGTGGGTCTCCACATTCGGGACCAGCTCGCGCACCCGCTTGAGCGCCGCGTCGAGATAGGCGGCCACCTCACGCGTGTATTCGGGCGGCAGCTCGGAGCGGACGGTGAACTCCTCGCCCCCGATGACCACGCGCACCGACTGCTTGGCCGCATGCGGTCCGGTCATCGGGCCGAGCCCTCCACGGCGTCCCGCTCGAGGAACTCGAGCCGGCGGGCCAGGGCGGCCAGGCGTTCGTGGGCCGCTTCGATCCGCAGGCGCAGCGTGTGGTTCTCGGTCTCGAGATCCACAATGCGCTGGCGGGCCTGCGCCAGCTCGGCGCTGGGCACGCCGCCCCCGCGGGTGCGGAACTCCTGCAGTTCCGCCTCGGCCTTGAGCGAGCGGCGACGCCACGCGGCCAGCTCGTCCGCCAGGTGGCGGACGAGCTGCTCCAGTTCGGCCAGGGCCGGCAGATCAGGACGCTCGTAGGTGTGCGCCAAGCTCCGTCTCCAACGCAGTCACGACGCTACGGACCGCTTCATCCACCTCCGCATCCCTGAGCGTGCGATCAGGGGCGCGAAACACCAGCCGGAAGGTGACGCTGCGCGTCCCGGCGGGCAGGGCCCCACCCCGATACTCATCCAGGACCGCGACCGACTCCAGGAACGGCGGCGCCGTGCGGCGGATGCACGCCGCCACTGCGGCCGCTGACGTCCCCTCCGCCAGCACCAGCGCGAGGTCTCGAGATGAGGATGGGGTCGACGGCAACCCGGCAAACCGCGGGGCGCTGCGGGGCGACGGGTCGAGCCGCACCTCGAAGCCGAACACCGGCGCCGCCCACGGCGGAGCATCGCCGGCCAGCCGTTCGGCCCGGCCCACCACCGCGCCATCGGGGGCGCGGGCAACCCATGCACTGGTTTCAACCTGCACGGACGCCGACGGAAACGCCAGTCCGACCGCCGCCTCGAACAGCCCCCGCAGATCCCAGAGGTCCACGTCCGCCGCGCGGCCCGAGCCGGTCCAGTGCGCCGGCTCCCGGGCGCCGGTGATGACGCCCGCCACGCGGCGCTCCTCATGCGGCAGCTCACCGGGCGCGCCGCGCTCGAAGACGGTGCCGATTTCGAAGAGTCGCACGTCGCGCACCTGGCGCGCCCAGTTGCGCTCCACCTGCCGCAGCAGCCCGGGCAAGAGCTGGCGGCGCAGGAAGGGATCGGTGGAGGCGAGGGGGTTGAGGATGCGCACGCTGGCCTCGCCGTCGGCCGGCCCCATGGGCAGCGTCATCGCCTCGTAGAGCCCCAGCGCCACGAGGCCGCGGCGCACCCGCTGGGCCGCGACCTCGATCGGCGCGTCGCGCCGCAGCCCGGGCCGGAACCCGCCGAGCGCCACGGGAATCTCATCGTAGCCGTAGATCCGCGCGATCTCCTCCACGAGGTCGATCTCGCTGGTGAGGTCGCCGCGCCAGCTCGGCACGTCGACCGCCATGCGCCCGTCGTCGGGCTTGGCGACCACGGTCGCGCCGATG
The DNA here is from genome assembly GCA_049323575.1 of Gemmatimonadota bacterium. Classification (GTDB taxonomy): domain Bacteria; phylum Gemmatimonadota; class Gemmatimonadetes; order Gemmatimonadales; family GWC2-71-9; genus JBMOPM01. Next base: position 6,614 of record JBMOPM010000079.1, read on the forward strand.
GCGACGAGGCAGCGTTCGATCTCGCTCCACGGCAGCTCGATGCCCAGCAGCCGGGCCACCCGCGCCGGCCGGAGGAAGATGCGCGGCGGGTGCTCGGGCACGGGGTAGATGTCGATCGGGGCGTCGGCGAGCGTCCCCCCGCCCGTGGCCTGGATGATCTGGATGCAGCGGATCGTCGCCTCGATGGCGCTCGCGGGGTCGACGCCGCGCTCGAAGCGGTGGCTGGCCTCGGTGCTGATCCCCAGGGCCTTGCGGGTGGCGCGAATCCGCGACGGGGTCCAGTTGGCGCACTCGAGGAACACGTCGGTGGTGCGATCCGAGACTTCGGTCTCCTGGCCGCCCATGATGCCGGCGATGCCGATGACGCGACCCGCGTCCGCGATCACCGTCATGCCGCCGGCCAGCGTGCGCTCGACGCCGTCGAGCGTCACCGCCTTCTCGCCCCCGCACGCCGTGCGGACGACGATCGCCGGTCCCGCGAGCGTGGCGAGATCGTAGGCGTGCATCGGGCGGCTCAGCTCGAGCATGACGTAGTTGGTCGCGTCGACCACGTTGTTGATGGAGCGCACACCGACCGCCTCGAGCCGCCGGCTGAGCCACGCGGGCGAGGGCCCCACCTTGACGCCGCGGAGCACCGCCCCGACGAAGCGGGTGCAGCCCTCCGCGTCCTCGATCGCGATGGACACGCCGCCGGTGCTCGCCGGGCCGGCCGAGCGCCGGGCCGGCGCTACGTCGAACGTGGGGGACGAGCCCGGGATCTCCGGCATGCGGAACGGCACGCCATACGACGCGGCCAGTTCCCGCGCGACGCCCTTGTGGCCGAGCAGATCGGCGCGATTCGCGGTGACGTCCAGCACGAGCCGCTCGTCGCTCACCTCGAGCACGTCGAGCAGCGGCGTGCCCGGCGGCGCGTCGGTCGCGAGCTCCAGCAGGCCGCTCTGGTCGGCCCCCAGGCCGAGTTCCCTGGCCGAGCAGAGCATGCCGTGGCTGGTCACGCCGCGGATGGTGCGCGGCTCGATCGTGAAGCCCTCGGGCATCACCGTGCCGAGCCGCGCGAAGGGATACACGCCGCCCGCGGCAACGTTGGGTGCGCCGCAGACGACCTGCTTGGGGCTGCCCGAGCCGTCGTCGACCAGCGTGAGCCGGACCTTGGTGGCCTTGGGATCGGGGTGCGGCTTCACCTCGAGCACGCGGGCCACCACGAACGGCGCCAGCTCCTGATGGATGGGCTCGATGGCGTCCACCGGGGCGCCGAGCATGGTGAGACGCCGGGCGACGTCGCGGGCATCGAGCGGGCGGCGCAGGAAGGCCTCGAGCCAGCGGCGCGAGACGTTCACGTGCCCACCTCCGCGACCTGGGTCAGGAAGCGCATGTCGGCCTCGTACAGCAGCCGGATGTCATCGAGATCGAACCGCAGCATGGCGATGCGGCCGGGGCCCATGCCGAAGGCGAAGCCGGAGTAGCGCTCGGGATCGAGGCCGCAGTTGGCGAGGACGTTGGGATGCACCATGCCGCACCCCATGATCTCCATCCAGCCCGTGCCCTTGCACGCGGGACAGCCGCTCCCGTGGCACAGCTGGCACTCCACATCCATCTCGGCCGAGGGCTCCGTGAAGGGGAAGAACGAGGGCCGGAAGCGCACCCGGGTCTCGGCGGAGAAGAACCGCCGCGCGAAGTGCACCAGGGTGGACTTGAAGTCGACGAACGTGATTCCCTCGTCCACGGCGAGGCCCTCAATCTGCTGGAAGGCCGGGGCATGCGAGGGATCGAACGGATCGTTGCGGTAGACCATCCCTGGAACGAGCACCCGGATCGGCGGCGGGGACTCGAGCATCACCCGGACCTGCACCGGCGAGGTGTGGGTGCGCAGCAGTAGCCGCTCCCGGCCCCGTGCGTCCGGCGGCGAGCCCTCGAGGTAGAGCGTGTCGTGCGCGTCCATGGCCGGATGGTCGGGAGGGAAGTTGAGGGCGAGGAAGTTGTGCCACTCGGTTTCCGCCTCGGGCCCCACCGCCACGGTGAAGCCCAGCTCGCGGAAGATCGCGATGACCTCGTCGATCACCCGGGTGACGGGATGGAGCGAGCCCACCCAGCGGGCGCGACCCGGCATGGTCAGGTCCACGCCCTCCGCCTCCCGGCGACGGGCCAGGGCGGCAAGCTCCGCGCGGCGAGCGGCGAAGGCCGTCTCGAACCGGGCCTTGAGCTCGTTCACCGCGGCGCCGAAGGGCCGGCGCTCTTCCAAGGGCAGGGTCGGGAGCCGCTTGAGCTCCGCGCTGAGCGCGCCGCTCTTGCGGCCGAGGATGGCGATCTCCTCGGCCTCGAGCTCGGCGGGCGACAGCGTCGCGATCCGGTCGAGGCGCGGCAGGAGCGCGTCGAGCGACGGGAATCCGGTCACGGATGTCATGGCGTCGTCGGGTCGTAATGGTAGAGCGCGCAAGCGGTGAGCAGCGAGCGGTACCGCTGCCCGCTCACCGCTCACCGCTTGCCTCGCGCGCGGGCGCGCGCCGGGCCGCCTCAGGCCTGATGGCTCTTGGCAACCTCGGCCAGCTTGGCGAACGCGTCGATCTCCTTCACGGCGAGATCGGCCAGGACCTTCCGGTTGATGTCCACGCCCGCCCGCTTGAGCCCCGCCATGAAGCGGTTGTAGCTCAGGCCGTGGATGCGGGCCGCCGCGTTGATCCGCGTGATCCAGAGCTGGCGGAATTCGGACTTCTTCTTCCGCCGGTCGCGGTAGGCGTAGCGCAGCCCGCGCTCGACCGTCTCCTTCGCGGCCTTGTACAGCTTGCTGCGACCGCCCCGCGCGCCCTTGGCGGCCTTCATGATCTTGGTCTTGCGAGCGTGATGGGCGACGCCGTTCTTCACACGAGGCATGGGACGCTCTCCTTACGCCTGGAGGAGCCGGCTGACGCGCGGGAGGTCCGCCGCGCTGACCAAGTCGGCCTTCTTGAGGCGGTTCTTCCGCTTGCGGCTTTTCTTGGTCAGGATGTGCGAGTGGTTGGCGTGGAAGCGCTTGAGCTTCCCCGTCCCCGTCCAGGTGAAGCGCTTCACCGCGGCGCGCTTCGTCTTCATCTTCGGCATCGGTCTCCCCTGGGACTTGGCGCGAGGTGCCAGTCACGCGGTTCGCGGCTCATGCCGCCCCGTGTGACCCGCGACCTGCGACTGGTGCCTTACTTCGGCGCGATAATCATCATCATGTTGCGGCCCTCGAGCTTCGCGTCGGACTCGATCTTGCCGACGTCGGCGAGGGCCGCGGCGACCCGGTCCAGCACGGCCTTGCCCAGGTCCAGATGGGCGATCTGACGGCCGCGGAACATCATGGTCACCTTCACCTTGTTGCCGTCCAGCAGGAACTCGCGCGCGTGCCGGGTCTTGAACTCGAAGTCGTGGTCGTCGATGCCCGGCCGGAACTTGACTTCCTTCAACAGGATGACGTGCTGCTTCTTCTTCGCGGCGCGGGCGGCCTTGGCTTCCTCGAATTTGAACTTCCCGTAGTCCATGATCTTGACCACGGGGGGCCGCGCCGTCGGCGCGACTTCGACCAGGTCCAGCCCCTGCTCCTGCGCGGCCGCGAGCGCCTCCTCGACCGGCATGACGCCCAACTGCTCACCGGTGGCCGAGATCACCCGCACGGGGCTGATTCGAATCTGCCGGTTGACCCTGACCCGCTTTTCCCGCTCGTTCGTCGACAGTGCGCGTTCTCCTGTGGCTCAACGCAACAAAGGGCACCCGCAAATGACGGGTGCCCTTGGGCCGACCGGGCGCTGGTGCAGGCAGGTCGGCCATCGAAAGGACCCGTTCGCACCGCGGCGCGCGGCCGCAGGCTCGAGG
>JBMOPM010000080.1:0-10338 GCA_049323575.1 Gemmatimonadota bacterium
GACGATCTCGTAGTCGGCCTCGACGACGTCTTCCTTGGCGGCCTGCGGTTCGGCGCCGGCCGCCGGGCCAGGCTCCTGCCCCGCCGCGCTGGCCTGGGCGCTCTGGTAGAGCGACGCGCCGGCCGCGGCGTAGGCCGCGTTGAGCTCGTCGAGCGCCTTCTTGACCTCGTTCGGCTCGCCGGTGCGGAGCGCCGCCTTGCCGGCTTCGACCGCGGCGTCGAGCCGGGTCTTCATGTCCGCCGAGAGCCGGTCCACCCAGTCCTTGCTCTCCTTCTCGACCTTGTAGACCAGACTGTCGAGCTGGTTCCGGGTCTCGATCTGCTCGCGCCGGATCCGGTCTTCCTGCGCGTGGGCCTCGGCGGCCTTCACCATCTTCTCGATCTCGGCCTCGCTCAGGCCGCTGGACGCCTCGATCCGGATCTTCTGCTCCTTGCCGGTCGCCTTGTCCTTGGCCGACACGTGCAGGATGCCGTTGGCGTCGATGTCGAACGTGACCTCGATCTGCGGCACGCCGCGGGGAGCCGGCGGAATGCCCTGGAGCTGGAACTTGCCGATGGTGCGGTTGTCCGCCGCCATCTGCCGCTCGCCTTGCAGGACGTGGATCTCCACCGTGGTCTGGTTGTCTTCCGCGGTGGAGAACACCTCCGACTTCTTGGTCGGGATGGTGGTGTTCCGCGGGATGAGCACTGTCGTCACGCCGCCCAGCGTCTCGATGCCCAGCGAGAGCGGGGTCACGTCGAGCAGGAGGACGTCCTTGACCTCACCGGCCAGCACGCCGCCCTGGATCGCCGCACCGATCGCCACGACCTCATCGGGGTTCACCGACTTGTTGGGCTCCTTGCCGAAGAAGTCCTTGACGATCTGCTGAATCTTCGGGATACGGGTCGAGCCGCCCACGAGGATCACCTCGTCGATGTCACTCGGCTTGAGGCCCGCATCCTTGAGCGCCTGCTCCATCGGCGGGATGGTGCGCTGGATGAGGTCGTCCACCAGCTGCTCGAACCTGGCCCGCGTGAGCGACATGTTCAGGTGCTTCGGCCCCGACTGGTCCGCCGTGATGAACGGCAGGTTGATGTCGGTCTGCTGCGTGCTCGACAGCTCCATCTTGGCCTTCTCCGCCGCCTCCTTCAGGCGCTGGAGGGCCATCGGATCCTTCGACAGGTCGATGCCCTGGTCCTTCTTGAACTCGGACACGAGCCAGTCGATGAGCCGCTGGTCGAAGTCGTCGCCGCCCAGGTGGGTGTCCCCGTTGGTGCTCTTGACCTCGAAGACGCCGTCAGCGAGCTCGAGGATGGAGATGTCGTAGGTGCCGCCGCCCAGGTCGAAGACGGCGATCTTCTCTTCCTTCTTCTTGTCGAGGCCGTAGGCCAGGGCCGCGGCCGTGGGCTCATTGATGATGCGGAGGACTTCGAGCCCCGCGATCTTGCCCGCGTCCTTGGTGGCCTGGCGCTGCGCGTCGTTGAAGTAGGCCGGAACGGTGATGACCGCCTTGTCCACCGGCGTGCCGAGGTAGTCCTCGGCCGTCTGCTTCATCTTCTGCAGGATCATGGCCGAGATCTCGGGCGGCGTGTACTTCTTGCCCTGGATGTCCACGGCGGCCAGACCGTTCAGGTCCACGACGGGGTAGGGGACGCGGCGCGCCTCCTCCTTCACCTCGTCGATCCGGCGGCCCATGAACCGCTTGATGGAGAAGATCGTCTGCTTGGGGTTGGTCACGGCCTGGCGCTTCGCCACCTGGCCCACCAGACGCTCCCCGTCCTTGGTGAACGCGACGACCGACGGGGTCGTCCGGCCACCCTCGGCGTTGGGGATGACGACCGGATCGCCGCCCTCCATGACCGCCACCACTGAGTTGGTTGTGCCCAGGTCGATCCCGATGATCTTGGATGCCATTGTGTGTCTGTCTCCGTTTCCTTGAGATATCGCGCCACGAGGACGAGGGAGGCCAAGCCACCCATCGCCGCGCCGCTCGTTTGCCTGAGAGGAAAGCAAGCCGCGTACCGGGAAAATCTGCCATATTGGCGGACCCGGCCTGCGACCCCGGCGGGGGCGACGGAGGGTCTGGAGGGAAGGACCCCCTAGACAGCCCGCGCGAAGTGACCCCGGGTGAACGCCCCGCCCGTCAGCATCCGGATGGCGGTCGCGTCCGGGCGGTGGCCGGCGGCCACGGCGTCGCAGGCGCCCCGGTACGCCGCAGTCACCTCGGCCACCGGATCCCCGGGGACGTTGAAGACCAGCCGGTAGCTCCGCAGCCCGTGGCGCCAGAGCGCCGGCAGATACTCGGAGGCATCCACCGGCCGGGAGTGGAGCAGGCGATTCCGGCAGGCGGCGTCTGTCGCCACTGGGAAGACGTAGCCGGCGGGGTCGGTGAGCTGGACGTTCCGGTGCTTCTGGACGCAGAGGTCGCGGCACGTGGTGGGGATGCGCTCGAAGGCGGCCGAGAGCACGCAGTGCTCGATGGTCATTCCCTCCGGCCGGCCGTAGACGAACACGTCGAAGCCCCGCCCGGCCCACGGCGCGGCCACCTGAGCCATTTCGTCCCCCGTGAGTTCGATCGAGAGCACGATGCGCCGGGCCCCCAGACGGAACAGTTCCCGCGCCGTGTGCTGGTTGAAGCAGTTGAGCGCGTAGTCGGCCACGACGTCGCGCCCTTCCCGGCCCAGCTCGGCCAGGAGGCCCAGGTGGCCGGTCACGATGGGGGTGCCGAGCGCCAGCCACTTGTCCAGCGCCTTGCGCTCACCGGGCCGGACGATCGTCGGCGTGCGGAGCCGCAGCACCTTGCCCGCCGCGGTCAGCTCCTCGGTCAACGCGCGGACCCGACTCACCGGCGGCATGCGATGGCGGAGGAAGAGGTCGAGGGAGACCTCATCGGCCCCGGCCTGGGCCGCAGCCCGGGCGTCGTCCAGTTGCCAGACCTCGGCCGTGAGGCGGGGGCGCGCTTCGGGGGCGGCATCCGATTGCGGCGGCAGGGCAACGGCCGCGCGGATGATCGTCTCCCGCTGGGTGCGTCTGGCCCGCTCGGCCCGGTCCCGCCGCACCAGGAGCTGCCGCACCACCTCCTGCCGGAGGTCGTTGAGGGCGCTGATTGGCAGGAAGACGCCGTGGGCGAGGCCGTCCATGTCGAGGGCGGCGAGCGTGAACGGCGTCTCACCCAACCGGCCGAGCTGCTCCCGGAGGCGCGTCTCGTCGAGGGAATGCTTCCGGGCCGCGCTCAAGGGCACGGCGCTCTCGACGGTGACGCTTTCGCCCTCCGCCGTGCAGGTGAGGGTCAGTGGACCACCGGCCACGCCCGCCACCCTGGCATCGAGCGGAATCCGGGCCACGGCGCCGCAGCGCTCCACCGCGGCGTACGACGCACGGGCCCGCTCCAGCAGCTCCGCCTGCGACGAGCGCACGACGATCCAGCCCCCCGGGACATGGACGCCGGCCGGCACCGCCTGCGTCAGCTTGCCCGGCCGCTCCCGGATGGTCCGGACCCGCGTTACCGTGAACCCGGTGTTGCCGCGGGCGGCGCCTTCGGGATGCTCGAAGCCCAGCCCGTCCCCCACGCCGATCGGCTGACTCACCTGGAGCACCAGCTCTGCCCCCTCGTGTGCCACCACGCGGCCCAGCTCCGCGCCGCGGTTGTCGGGCTGGGCGCGGGTGATGTAATCGCGTCCGTCGCGTCCGCCGTACATCCCGCTGGTGAAGCCGCGCGAGAAGATCTGCACCAGCGGCTGCACCTCCGCCGGCGACGGGGCGGACCACTGTCCGGCGGCGAGGCGGTCAAGCCACTCGCGATATGCCCTGGTGACCGTCGCCACGTACTCGGGTTTTTTCTTCCGGCCTTCGATCTTGAGGCAGCGGACGCCGAGCTCCGCGATGGCGGGCAGATGCTCCTGGGCGGAGAGGTCCTTGGCGGAGATGAGGTAGCCGCGATCGAGTTCCACGCCCGCGGCCACGTCGGTGAGGACGTAGTCCTTGCGGCAGGACTGGGCGCAGGCCCCGCGGTTGGCGCTTCGCTCGGAGATCATCCCGGACATGAAGCACTGGCCGGAATACGAGATGCAGAGCGCGCCGTGGATGAACGTCTCGAGGCCAAGCGCGGGCACGGCGGCCCGGATGGCGCGGATGTCGTCCAGCGTGTTTTCCCGCGCGAGCACCACACGGTCCACCCCCAGCTCTTCGAGCACGCGCGCGCCGGCCCCGTCGTGCACGGTCATCTGGGTGGAGCCGTGGATCTCCAGGCCGGGATAGATCCGCTGGATGAGCCGGATGGCGCCGATGTCCTGCACGATCGCGGCGTCGATGCCGCGGTCGATGCACTCGCCGAGGTGGCGCAACGCGTCCGCCAGCTCCGCCGGCTTGAGCAGCACGTTGAAGGTGAGGTAGATCCGTGCGCCCCGGGCGTGGGCCATGGCGCAGGCCTCGGCGAGTTCGTCCAGCGTGAGCTGGGCGCCGTCGTCGCGGGCATTGAAGCGCTCGGCGCCGAGGTAGATCGCGTTGGCCCCATTGGCGAGGGCGGCGCGAACGGCGTCGAGCGTACCGGCCGGGGCGAGCAGCTCGGGAACGGCGTGCGGCATGGGGCACAAGATAGCGGCGCTACGCGTTCGGCACCCGGGGTGGCCAGATTTGCGCAAGGGAGCGCCGCCATCGCCTGGCGGCCCGGTTCAGCAGCCTATTGACAGCCGGGCATCCGGGCCAGCAGGTCCTGGTTCTCGAAGTGCCGGTCCTGCAGTTCGTTCAGCACATCCGAGATCGTGGGTCTTTTGTCTTCGGTGTCAATCCTGACACATCCGGTTTCGTGGCCGCTTCCGAACGTGTCAAAGCAGTGCACGTGGTGAAAATGGTTGTGGCTGAAACGCAAATCCTCCGCGAGAACAAAGCCCTCGCGGAGGAAATTGTTCATGCACGGGGTATGAACGCGCTGGTAATTCTCGAGCCGGTTTGGCCCGTGCTTACCGGCCGCTCTTCTCCCGGACCTGCAGCAGGAACAGCCATTGCGCGATCTCGGCTGTTTCCCTCTGCCGCCCCTCACGGAGAGCGACCAGGAGCTCCTGGGAGTTCATTTCGTAGCGATGCTCGAAATCCCGGATGCGCGCATCGATTTCCGCGCGCTGTCCGTTCCGTGGGAGCTGAGCGTTGCGGACGAGCTCGCTGAGCACCATCTCGCGCTGCTCGGGCGTCATGCTCGGCAGATCGGCGCATCGTACTGAGTACGACATACTATCTACCCTCCTCCCAGAACGACGCCGAGGCCGCAGGCGCGATACATCAGGACACATACGAATCCAGGTGGTGGTGCAAGCGGCCCATATCACGTGCCACGTCCATGCACAGCAAGACAAATGCCCGCGATGCGGGCCCTTCGTCAAAGGCTGATCCGGATGCCAGATTCCAGGCCATGACCATCCCATCGCTCATGGATGCCACCGCCGAGGCCGCGCGGGTCGGCGGGCAGGTGGCGCTGCGCCACTGGCGCACCGGGCTCGCCGTCGAGCGCAAGGCGGACGGCTCCCCGGTCACCGCGGCCGACCGTGCGGCCGAGCGCGCCGTCCGCGACTGGATCCGCGATCGCTTCCCGGGCGATGCGGTGCTGGGCGAGGAACTGGGCGAGCAGCCGGGCACGAGCGGGCGCCGCTGGCTGATCGATCCGATCGACGGAACCAAGGCGTTTGTGGCCGGGGTCCCGCTGTGGGGCAGCCTCGTGGCCGTGCTCGAGGGCGACACGGTGCTGGCGGGGGCGGCATCGTTCCCCGCCGTGGACGAGCATCTGGCCGCGGCACCCGGTCTCGGCTGCTGGCACAACGGCGCGCGATGCCGGGTGTCGGACGTCGCGAACCTCTCGGCCGCCGTGGTGCTCACGACCGATCTGAGCGGCTATCCCGACGCGCACCGCCGCACCGGCTGGGAGAGCCTTACCCGGGCGGCGCGGGTGAGCCGCACGTGGGGTGACTGCTATGGATATCTGCTTGTCGCCACCGGGCGGGCCGAGGCGATGCTGGATCCGGTGATGAACCCGTGGGACGTCGCCTGCCTGCTTCCCATCATCACCGAGGCGGGCGGCGTATTCACCGATTGGGATGGCGCGATTACCGCCCTGGGGGAGAGCGCCGTGGCCACCAACGCCGCCCTGGCGGACGCAGTGCGAGCGCGATTGCGGTAGCTCACCAGATCGTCCGCTCTATCTTTGATCCATGTTCCCCTACCGCGACGACAACCCGACCCTGCGCACGCCGGTCGTCACCATGTTGCTCATCCTGCTCAACGGGCTGAGCTGGGTGATCGTGCAGGGGATGGGGACCGAGCCGTCGCTCTCCGCGTCGGTCTGCGAGCTGGGGCTCATCCCCGGCGAGCTGCTGCGCGCCGTGCCCTACGGCTACCGGTTGCCGATGGGCAACGGGATGGTCTGCCTGCTCACGCAGGAAGCCGGCTGGTACACGCCGCTCACGTCGATGTTCCTGCACGGCGGCTGGTTTCATCTCATCGGGAACATGTGGTTCCTCTGGCTGTTCGGGAACAACGTCGAAGACTCGATGGGGCGGGTCCGCTTCCTGGTCTTCTACCTCCTCTGCGGTCTGGCCGCGGCGGCGGTGCAGGTGCTGTCGAACCCCGCGAGCCCGCTGCCCATGGTCGGCGCGTCGGGGGCGATCGGCGGCGTCATGGGCGCGTACGTCGTGCTCTATCCCCGGGTCCGCGTCCACCTGCTGGTGGTCCTGATCTTCTTCGTCACCACCATCCGCATGCCCGCGTGGGCCATGCTCGGCTACTGGTTCCTGCTCCAGGTGCTGGGCGGCCTGCCGTCGCTGGCCGGCGTGGGCCCGGAGGGCGGAACGGCGTTCTGGGCTCACACCGGAGGATTCCTGGCGGGGGCGCTGCTCGTCCGGGTGTTCCAGAATCCCGCGCTGGTCGAGGCGCACCGCGCGTGGATCCGCCGGCATTACGCCTACGCGGAGTCGTAGGTCCGGCGTGCTTGCGGGGCTCGGGCCGCGCCGTAAGTTGGCTTTGTGAGCCCGTCTCCTCCTTCGTCGTCGTCCTCCGTGCCCGTCGCGGCGCCCAAGCCGCGCGACCAGGATCTCGACTTCTCCGGCCTGACGCATCCCGGCCTGGTGCGGACGACCAATCAGGATCACTTCCTGTTCTCCACCCTGCACCAGACGATGCGGGTGGGCGGCACCAGCCTGCCGGATCCGGAGCTGCTGGAGATCCCGAGCGAGCGGCTGGCCTCGTTCGGCCTGGTGGCGGACGGGGTCGGCAGCCATGCGGGCGCCGAGATGGCCAGCCGCGCGGCGCTGGAGGCGATCGCGGGCTATGTCACGCATACGATGCAGTGTTTCTTCGCGGCGGATGCGCGCGACGTGGAAGGGTTCATGCGGTCGCTGCGCGAGGCGGTGCAGACGACGCACGATGCGGTCCTGGCGCGGGCCCGGGATGCGGGCCACGGCGAGGGGATGGCGACGACCCTCACCATGATCATGGCCGTGTGGCCCCATCTCTATCTGGCCCACGTCGGCGACAGCCGATGCTACCGGTTCCGCGCGGGTCGGCTGGAGCTGCTCACGCGGGATCAGACCGTGGCCCAGGACCTCGTGGACGCCGGCGTGCTGCCGGCGGAGCGTGCGCCGGAGAGCCCCTTCGCCCACGTCCTTTCGAGCGCGCTCGGCGGGGAGACGACGCGGCCCGCCGTCGGCCACAGCGACCTCGAGGCGTCGGACGTGATCCTCCTCTGCACCGACGGCCTCACCAAGCACGTCCCGTCCGGGTTCATCGAGCACTGCCTGGGCCACCTCGAGTCCTCGGCGCAGGCCTGCCGCCAGTTGGTGGACGCCGCGCTCGCCGCCGGCGGCACCGACAACGTCACCGTCGTGGTGCTCCGGGCCGTCGTCCGCGACCCCTGACCGGCCCGGCCGCGGCCTCGCCCTCGCCTCCGTGTGAGGCCCGGCCCATATTCCCCACCCATGAGTCTCACACCCCTTTCCGCCGATCCGCTCAGCCTGGCGGCGCCCAGGCTGCAGCCGCTGCCGTTCACGCCGCGCAACCCGGGCATGCCGCTCGATCTGGCGTGGGTGCGGGAGGCGCGGGTCAACCGCAGCGCGGTCGAACGGCGGGCGGCGACGCTGCCCCGGCGCCGGACCGTCAAGAAAGCCTGGCAGGCCGCGTGGCTCCTGCGGGCGGTCACGCTGATGGACCTCACCACGCTGGCGGGCGACGATACGCCCGGGCGGGTGCGGCGGCTGTGCGCCAAGGCCCGCCAGCCGGTGCGGCCCGATCTGCTGGCCGCGCTGGGCGCCGAGTCGCTGCGGGTGCGCGTGGCGGCCGTCTGCGTGTACCACGAGATGGTGCGCCCGGCCGTCGAGGCGCTCGAAGGGAGCGGGATCCCGGTGGCCGCGGTCTCGACCGGGTTTCCCGCGGGGCTCTCGCCGTTCAGCACCAGGGTTGCCGAGATCCGCGAGTCGATCGCGGCCGGCGCGGAGGAGATCGACATTGTCATCACGCGGGCGCACGTGCTCACGGGCAACTGGCAGGCGCTCTACGACGAAGTCCGGGCCTTCCGCGAGGCGTGCGGCGATGCGCACCTCAAGGCCATTCTCGCCACCGGCGAGCTGGGCACGCTGCGCAACGTGCTCCGTGCCAGCTATGTGTGCATGATGGCCGGCGCCGATTTCATCAAGACGTCCACCGGCAAGGAATCGGTGAACGCCACGCTGCCCGTGGGGCTGGTGATGGCGCGCGCGATTCGCACCTATCTCGAGCGCACCGGCCACCGCGTGGGTCTCAAGCCGGCCGGTGGCATCCGGAGCGCCAAGGAGAGCCTCGACTGGCTGCTCATAATGAAGGACGAGCTGGGCGATGCCTGGCTCCGGCCGGAACTCTTCCGGTTCGGCGCGAGTTCACTGTTGACCGACGTCGAGCGCCAGCTCGAACACTGCGCGACCGGCCGCTACAGTGCGGCGCACCGCCACCCCATGGCCTGATGGACCGATGACGAGCATTCCCGAGATCTTCGAGACGATGAGCCTGGGGCCGGCCCCGGAATCGGCGAGCGAGGCGTACGCATGGCTCGACCGGCATGACCGCACGTTCGGACTGTTCATCGGCGGCGAGTGGCGGCCGGGCGCGACGACGTTCGAGACCTTCAACCCGGCGACGGGGAAGCCGCTCGCCCGCATCACGCAGGGCTCGGCCGAGGACATCGACGCGGCCGTCCAGGCCGCGCGCCGGGCGCAGCCCGGCTGGGCCGCGCTGGGCGGTCACGGCCGCGCGCGTTACCTCTACGCGCTGGCGCGCGAGGTGCAGCGCCAGAGCCGGCTCCTGGCCGTGGTGGAGACGCTGGACAACGGCAAGCCGATCCGCGAGAGCCGGGACATCGACATCCCGCTCGTAGCGCGGCACTTCTACCATCACGCCGGCTGGGCCCAGCTCATGGAGACGGAGCTGCCGCATGCCGTGCCGCTGGGCGTGGTGGGGCAGGTGATCCCCTGGAACTTTCCGCTGCTGATGCTGGCGTGGAAGATCGCGCCCGCGCTCGCGACCGGGAACACCGTGGTGTTCAAGCCCGCGGAGTTCACGTCGCTCACGGCGCTGCTCTTTGCCGAGCTGGCGGAGGCGGTCGGTCTGCCGCCGGGCGTGCTCAACATCGTGACCGGCGACGGGCGCACGGGCGAGGCGCTGGTGCGCCATCCCGGCGTGGACAAGATCGCGTTCACCGGATCCACCGAGGTGGGCCGGCTCATCCGCGCCGCCACGGCCGGCAGCGGCAAGCGGCTGTCGCTCGAGCTGGGGGGCAAGTCGCCCTTCGTGGTCTTCGACGATGCCGATCTGGACAGCGTGGTGGAAGGCGTGGTCGACGCCATCTGGTTCAACCAGGGACAGGTCTGCTGCGCCGGTTCGCGCATCCTCGTACACGAGGGCACGGCGGAACGCCTCGCCGGCCGGTTGCGCGCGCGGATGGAGACGCTCCGCGTGGGCGACCCGCTGGACAAGGCGGTGGACATCGGCGCCATCGTGGCCCCGGTGCAGCTCGAGCGGATCGCGAAGCTGGTGCAGACGGGCGAAGAGCAGGGCGCCGTGAAGTGGCAGCCGTCCTGGAGCTGCCCCAGGGATGGCTGGTTCTATCCGCCGACGCTGTTCACCAACGTGTCGCCGGCCGCGACGATCGCGCAGGAAGAGATCTTCGGGCCCGTGGTGGTGCTCATGACGTTCCGCACGCCCGAGGAGGCCGTCGAGCTGGCCAACAACACCCGCTACGGGCTCGCGGCAAGCGTCTGGACCGAGAACATCAACCTCGCGCTCGATATCGCGCCCAGGCTCAAGGCCGGTACCGTCTGGATCAACTGCACCAACGTCTTCGATGCCGCG
>JBMOPM010000081.1:0-10274 GCA_049323575.1 Gemmatimonadota bacterium
TCGTTCGACGATCCGAAGGGGCCGTTCCTCTACAACATCAAGCCCAACCCGAACGGTCCGCCGCTCTTCTCGCCCACGTTCAACATCTATCTGGTGAAGGTGGGCGACCGGGTGTACAAGCTGCAGGTGCTCGACTACTACAACCCCGCCGACGGCCGCAGCGGTTTCCCCAAGCTCCGCTACGCGCGGATCCGGTGACCGGTCTCGCGGCCCGGCGCCATATCGCGCTCGCCGCGGGCGCTCTGGTCTTCGGCATGGCGCCCGCGGCCCTGGCCCAGGGTGTCGAGCGAGCGGCGGCCACCATCACGGGTCGCGTGACGGAGCGGGCCGGCGGCGCGCCCGTGCCGGGAGCGCGGGTGCGCTTCCCGCGCTCCGGGTTCGATGTGCGGACCGACGCCGACGGCCGGTTCGGGATCGTCGCGCTGCTCCGCGTGCCGGACACGCTCCACGTGACGGCGATCGGCTACGCCGAACTCAGGTTCCCGCTCGCCGCCGTGCCCGGCGGGGACATCGATCTCAGGCTCGACGCCGCGCCGGTGGCCCTGCAGGATCTGGTGGTGACCGGCTCGCGGCGGGAGCAGCGCACGGCGGAACTCGCGGTGCCGGTCACCACGGTGACCAGGGCGGACGTCGCCGCCAGCGCCGCGCCGTCGGTGGACCAGGTGGTGGGCGAACTGCCGGGTCTGCAGGGGATCGGCTTCCCGCCCACGGGCAGCGACATCATGATCCGCGGTATCGGCGAGGGCCGGGTGCTGGTGCTGGTGGACGGTGAACCCACGCCGGGCGCGCAGCTCGAGAACCGCGACGTGAGCCGCTACTCCACGCTGGGCGTGCAGCGGATCGAGGTGGTGAAGGGGCCGCTGTCGGCCCTCTACGGCTCCGACGCGCTGGGTGGCGTGATCAACATCATCACCGAGACGCCCCGGGGGCCGCTGGCGGTGGATGCCACGGGCCGCATGGGCGCGCTGGGCCGCCGCGAGGCGAACGCGCAGGTGAGCGGCGGCGGGCGCCTGGGCTACCGCGTCGCGGGTGGCTGGCGGCAGCAGGACCGCGTGGCCGGCGTCGCGGGCACTTCGGGCGAGCAGGCGCTTCAGCGGGTCTGGGATGTGCGCAGCAGCTTCCGCTATGCGGCGACCGGCACCCTCGCGCTCCGCGCCGACGTGAACTTTCTGCGCGAGCGGCAGCGCTGGCCGGTGGCGCCCGGGTTCTCCGGCTTCAATGACAACCGGGCCTGGAGCGCGTGGACCGAGGCGACGCTGGACGCGAACCCGCACGGCACCTGGCGCCTCCGCCTGTTCTACCAGGACTACGACCACCGCTACCGCCAGTCCAGCGGCGATACACCCATCGCGGACGTCGGCCCGCCCACCCAGCGGGAGCAGATCGCCCGGGCGGCGGTGGCGCACACGCGGCAGATCGGCAACCACCAGCTTGATGCCGGCGTGGACCTGAGCTACCGGCACGTCCGCGCCGCCGACCGGCTGATCGGTTCCGAACTGTCCGATCAGATGGTGGAGCTCTACGCCCAGGACGGCGCCCGCTACGGTCGGCTGCTCGGCAGCGTCGCGCTGCGGGGCACATGGAATTCCCGCTGGGGCACGGCGCTCACGCCGAGTCTGGGCCTGGCCTTCGAGCCGACCGGGGCGCTCCGGCTCCGCGGCTCGGTGGGTCGCGGGTTCCGCGGGCCGAGCTTCAAGGAACTGGGCTGGACGTTCGCGAACCTGCAGGCCGGCTACACCATCCAGGGCAATCCGGATCTCGTCCCCGAGCGCTCGTGGCACTTCTCCCTCGGCGCCACGTGGTCGCCCCTCGGGCGCCTGGTGGTGGACGCCGACGTCTTCCGCAACGACATCCGCCATCTGATCGAGCAGACCGTGGGCGGGTTCACGCCGTCGGGCCTGCTCATCTTCACGCCGCGCAACGTGCAGTCCGCCCGTACCGAGGGCGTGGAGCTCGCGGTGCGGTACGACACCGACGTGTGGGATCTCTCGGCGGGCTACGCGTACCTGCGCGCGCGGGATCGCGAGCACGACGTGCCGCTCAACCGGCGCGCGCCGCACACCGCGCGGCTTCGCGCGGGCTATCGCGCGCGGGCGTTCCTGGGCCTCATGATCGACGTGACCGGTCGCTACACCAGCAGCGCGCCGCTGGTGGGCGACGGGCTCCTCGGCGCTCCCGGCATCGAGGGGGAGCAGGGCGCCTATCTCGCGTGGGATGTGCTGGGCCGGGCGAACGTGGTGAAGGGGCTGCAGGTGCAGGTGGGCGTGGACAACTTGTTCGACGCCCGCCCGAGCGGCTGGCAGGGTGTCATCCGGCGGCAGGCGTTCGTGGGGCTGTCGCTGCGGGCAGGGGGCTGACCCCGAACCGTTGACCGCGAACCGTTGACCGTGAACCATTCAACCCTGCATCACCAGCGAACAGCGGTCCACGATCCACGATCCACGGTCCACGGAAACGGGTCCTTTCATGCCCCGCAGCATCACGCCTGTCATCATGCTCCTGCTCGCGGGCGCCACGGCGCTCGCGGCCCAGACCAGGAACGTCACGAGCGGGGTGCGCCCTCCGCGTCTCGTGATCCGCAACGCTACCATCGTCGACGGCAACGGGACCCCCGCATCGGGCCCGGCGGACATCGTCATCGAGGGGAACACCATCGCCCAGGTGGTGTGGCTCGATCCGGTGGCGGTGAAGCGGGGCGACGCGAAGCGGCCGGCGGGGGACGCGGAGATCGATGCCACCGGCAAGTACGTCCTGCCGGGGCTCATCAATGCGCACGGGCACGTGCAGGACGAGCGGGGCGGCATGCCGCAGCCGCTGGACTACAACCTCAAGCTCTGGCTGGCGTGCGGCATCACCACGGTGCGCGAGGTGGGCAATGACAGCGTCGCGAAGCTGATCCGCCTGCGCGAGCGCAGCGCCCGCGGAGAGGTGGCCGCCCCACGGCTCTACGTCTACGCCATGTTCAACAACCGGCCCACGCCGGCGAATGCCGAGGAGGCGCGCGCCCGCATCCGCGAGTACAAGGCGATGGGCGCGGACGGCATCAAGATGCTCGGCCTGCCGCGCGACGTGATGGCCGCGGCGCTTGACGAGGCGAAGAAGCTGGGTCTCCGCGTGGCGCATCATGCGGGCGTGGAGGAGACCAACGCCTGGGACGACATCCGGTTCGGGACCACCACGATCGAGCACTGGTACGGCGTGCCGGACGCCGCCATTCCCGATGGCCGCCAGAACTTCCCGCCGGAGTACAATTACCGCAACGAAGTGGACCGCTTCCGCCATGCCGGCCGCCTCTGGCGCGAGGCGGACTCGGCGCGGCTCTCCCAGGTGCTCGACGCGATGGTCAAGGCCAACGTCGCGTGGGTGCCGACCCTCGACATCTACGAGGCGAGCCGTGACCTGCAGCGGGCCCAGACCCAGCCGTGGTTCGCCGACTACCTGCATCCGACGCTCGAAGCCTACTTCCGGCCCGATCCCGCCAACCACGGCTCGTACTTCATCGGCTGGTCGTCGGTCGATGAGACGTTCTGGAAGGAGAACTACCGGATCTGGATGGCCGCGCTGCGCGAGTTCGAGCGCAAGGGCGGCACCATCGGCGTGGGCGAGGATGCGGGGTTCATCTACCAGATGTACGGCTTCGGCCTGCTGCGCGAGCTGGAACTCCACGCCGAAGCGGGCTTCCACCCGCTCAAGGTCATCCAGCACGCCACGGGCAACAACGCGAAGATCCTGGGCGAAGAGATGCGGCTGGGCCGCGTCCGGCCCGGGTGGCTCGCCGACCTGATCGTGGTCAACGGCAACCCGCTCGCCAATCTCAAGGTGCTCTATCCCACCGGGATCGAGGAGATCCGGGACGGCAAGACGGTGCACACCGGCGGCATCGAGTGGACGATCAAGGACGGCATTCCCTACCACGTCCCGGCGCTGATGGCGGAGGTCAAGGAGATGGTGGCCCGGGCGCGTGCCGAGCGGGGGATGAAGTGACGCCGCGCCGGGTGGTGCTCGCGATGGTGAGCCTGGCGGCCGCCGTCGCGCCCGTCCTGGCGCAGACGAGGCCGGCGCGGCCGAACGCCGCCACGGCCGCGTTCCACGCGCTGCTCGATGAGGACTGGCAGTTCCGCCTGCGCGAGTTCCCGGAATCGGCGACGCTGCTGGGCGACGACCGCTACAACGATCGGCTCACCGACCTCTCGCCCGAGGCGATCGAGCGGCGGAAGGCGTGGGCCCGGACCGCGCTCGCGCGGGTGCGGCGGATCGACCGGAACGCGCTGGAGGGCCAGGACCGGATCTCGTGGGATCTGTTCGTCTTCGAGAAGGAGCTGGAGGTGGACGGCCAGCGGTATCCGTCGGAACTCATGCCGCTCGACCAGATCAACGGTCCGCAGCTCACGTTCCCGGCGCTCATCGCCCAGATGCCGTACGCCACGCTCCGGGACTACGGCAACTATCTCGAGCGGCTGCGCGCGTGGCCGCGCTACCTCGAGCAGGTGCAGGCGCTGATGGAGCAGGGGATCGCGACCGGCTGGGTGCTGCCCGCGGTGCCCCTGCGCACCGTACCGGCGCAACTGGTGGCGCTGATCGTGGACGACGCGAGCCGGAGCCCGCTCTATCAGCCGGTCACCCGCTTTCCCGCGGGCATCGCGCCGGCCGCGCGGGAGCGCATCGCGCGGGAGGCGGGGGCGATCATCGTCGGCCAGATCGCGCCGGCCGTGGCCCGACTCAAGGCGTTCATCGAGACCCGCTATCTGCCGGCCGGCGCGGGGCAGACCGGCGCCTCTACGCTGCCGGATGGCGCGGGCTGGTACGCCTACTCGATCCGCAACTACACCACCACCTCGCTCGGGGCGAAAGAGATCCACGAGCTGGGCCTCGCCGAGGTGGCGCGGATCCGCGCCGCCATGGATTCGGTCATCCGGGCCAGCGGCTTCATTGGGTCGTTCAAGGAGTTTCTCCAGTTCCTGCGCACCGACCCGCGCTTCTACTACCGCACTGCCGACGAGCTGGTGACGGGGTACCGCGACGTGGCCAAGCGCGCCGACGCGGCCCTTCCCGCGCTCTTCGCCACGCTGCCCCGGCTCACCTACGGCGTGCAGCCGTTCCCCGACTTCGAGGCGCCGGCGCAGACCACCGCGCGCTACTTCCCCGGCGCCGCCGACGGGACGCGCCCGGGCTACTTCATGGTCAATACCTACAAGCTCGAGTCGCGGCCCCGGTACGAGATGGAAGCGCTCACGCTGCACGAGGCGGTACCCGGGCACCACCTGCAGATCGCTCGCGCCCAGGAGCTGGGCGAGCTGCCCGAGTTCCGCCGCAACGGCGGGTACAACGCCTTCGTGGAGGGGTGGGCGCTCTACGCCGAGAGTCTGGGTCCCGCGATGGGGATGTATCAGGACCCGTACTCGAAGTTCGGCCAGCTGACCTACGAGATGTGGCGGGCCTGCCGCCTCGTGGTGGACACCGGCATTCACGCGTTCGGCTGGAGCCGCGAGCGCGCGATCCAGTACATGCTCGACAACACCGCCAAGTCGGAGCAGGACGTGACGGTGGAGGTGGATCGCTACATCGTCTGGCCGGGCCAGGCGCTGGGCTACAAGCTGGGCGAGCTGCGGATCAAGGCGCTGCGGGCCCGGGCGGAGCAGGCGCTGGGCGACCGGTTCGACCTGCGCCGGTTCCACAACGCGGTGCTCGATAACGGCCCGCTGCCGCTGGATGTGCTGGATCGCCAGATGGAGGACTGGATCCGCTCGGTCCGCGCCGCGCGGTGAGCGGCGGCTCGCTCACCGCTTCCGGCACAGCGAATCCTGCACCACCAGTTGCGCGAGGTCGGCCGGCTCCCAGTCCGCGTCGGTCGGCGGGGAGAGCGCCGCGGTGAGCACGCCCTGATTGGTGCGGCGATCCACCTGCAGTTCCGTGATCCCGGTCAGGAGCGCCATGCGGGGTCGGCCCGCCGCGTCCGGCTGATCGAGCCGGACACCGAGACACTGGCGGGCGCCGGTGGTGGAGGTGAAGCGGCCGGTCATCCAGTCCGCTCCGAGCCTGGGGATCCGGGCGCGCACCGTCGCGCCGATGTGAACCACGGGCGCCTGCGCGGCGAGCGGCGCGGCGAGCGGTGCGGCCATGAGCGCCGCCAGGAGGATGGCTCTCACCGCTCGCTCCTCAGCACGGCCCGCACCGAATCCAGGCTTCCATCGTTCGGCGCCGGCCGCAGGCCGAGGATGTGGCAGAGCAGCTCGTAGACGTGGATGTTGCGGAACGGGGGGACCACGGCGCCGTCCCGGAAGCTCGGGCCGTCCGCGATGAACACGGCACGCATCGACGGCAGCGCGTCGTCGTAGCCGTGGTTGCCGCGCGACCAGTGGTCGTCATTCGCCCGGGCCAGCTCGCGCCGCGTGAGGATGAGCCAGCCGTCGTCGGCGAGCGCCAGTATCGGCGCGATGCGCGGACTCTCGCGGTAGTGGAGCCGGGCGGGGACCTCCGGCTTCCGCCACACCTGCATGTGCGGATGGGCGTGCTGGAGGCGACGGTAGACCTCATCCTCCGTTCCCGGCGCCGGCCAGATCTGCACGAACGGCCCCGTGTCGACGAGACGCACGCCTGCGGTGTCGATGTAGTCGTCGAGCACGATCACCCGGTCCCGCGACGTGGCCGTCATGCCGTGGTCACTCACCACGATCACGTCCACCGTCCGGTCGAGACCGCGACGCTCGAGGCCGTCGAGCAGGCGGCCCATGGCCTGATCCACGCGCGCGATCGCGGCATTCAGCTCCTTGCCGGGCGCCGGCCCCTTGTCGTGGCCTGCGTGATCCACGTCGCTGAAGTACATGGTCACGAGCGCGGGCCGCAGGCTGTCCGGCAGCGAGAGCCACGCCAGCACCGAGTCCACCCGGGCGACGTTGGGTACCGACCCGTCATAGGGCTTCCAGTACGTGGGCCGCGTGCCGTCGATCACCACATCGGATCCCGGCCAGAAGAAGGCCGCGGCGCGACGGCCCTGTTTGACGGCCGTCACCCAGATCGGCTCTCCCAGCCACCAACGGGAGTCCGTGCTGTTCCTCATCGTGAAGGTCTGCCGCAGCGTCGGATCCCAGATGTTGTTCGCCACGATCCCGTGGTGCTCGGGGTAGAGGCCGGTGACGATGGTGTAGTGATTGGGGAACGTCTTGGTGGGGAACGACGGCGCCATCCACTCGGCGCGCACGCCCGCTCGGGCGAGGCGCCTGAGCGTGGCGGCCTCGGGCCGATCGAGATAGTCGGAGCGGAATCCGTCGATGGAGATGAGGACGACCGCGCGGTCGCGCGCGGCCGGCAGCGGCCCGGCGGGCGCCGGCGGGCTGCACGAGACGAGCAGCGCCAGCGCCAGCGTCGACAGCCGCCTCATTGGCCGTCCATCACGGCTTTCTTCGGCTGGATGAAGAAGCCGGCGATCCTGTCGTCCTTGTCGCGCGCCCACTGCACCAGCATCGTGTCGGCGAACTTCTCCATGAGCACCTCGCGCAGGTACACGACGTAGTCGCCCTGCACCAGCACCCGCTCCCGGATCACCTTCATTTCCTTGCCGACCTGCTCCGGCGCCTGGTCCGCGAAGGTCTTGAGCCGGTCGGGCTTGCCGCCCAGGGCCTCGCGCATCTGCGCGTTCATCTGCGCCCAGATGCTGTCGACCTGCCCGGTGTAGAACCATGTGGTGTATTGCCGGCCCCAGGTGGTGCTGGTGTCGCGGGGGGCCGGCGCCGGCGTCGCCTGCGCGTGGGCGACGGCGGGCGCTGCGGCGAGGAGCGCGGCGAGGAGCGCGCGGGAACGCATGGCCAGGTCCTTGAATCCGAAATAAGCACCGAACGTCATGAACGCCTGAAGCCTATCACGGATAGACCGCCTCCACCACTTCGTAGAGGCGCTGGTCGGTGTCGGCCGAGAAGGTCACGAGCGGTCTGGCGAGACCGGAACTGCCCGGGCGGCCCTGCCACCGCGCGATGAAGCCCACGCTGGACGTGTCCACGCCCCGGAGCACGGCGGCGAACTCCAGCGCCGCGGTGCGCACCGTCGCGTCGCGTGCCGCCTGTTTCGCGGCCGCGATGAACGGGCGCTGGTCGCCCTTGCGGTGAAGGCGGAACTCGACGAACTCCACGGCGTCTGCCTGACCGGCCTCGAGCTCGGGAAGGCCGCGCCGTGCCTCGCAGGCCGCAAGCTCGTACCCCACCGTGCGGGGCCGCGCGGTGGCGGCGAGCCACCAGGTCAGCGAGTCCTGGGGCAGCGTCATCCGGGAGAACGCCTCCCAGCCCCGCTCGTCGTTCCACTGCGAGAGGCGGAGCACGCGGCGGCCGTCCAGCGAGCGGAGCAACGCCGTCACCACGAACCCGGAGCTCC
This sequence comes from Gemmatimonadota bacterium, assembly GCA_049323575.1. Lineage (GTDB taxonomy): Bacteria > Gemmatimonadota > Gemmatimonadetes > Gemmatimonadales > GWC2-71-9 > JBMOPM01. Next base: position 8,362 of record JBMOPM010000081.1, read on the forward strand.
GGCGGATCGTGGCTGGCAGGGCGCGGCGGACGGCGTCCATCACCTGTGCCTGCGAGGCGCTGTCCGTGGTGTAGATGGTGATGACGGTGAAGCGGCGGCCGATGGTGTCGAACGAGATGGGAGGCGGCATGGCGGCCGGGGGCTCATCGGGCGCCGCCACGCGCGGGCTCCGGTCGGCGCGCTGGCACGCGGCCAGGGCCGCCACGCCCAGGGCGAGGACGATGCCCTGCCCCCGCCAGCGTGCGAAGAGCGGGCTCACCACCGATCCACGCCCCGGTCCGGCGGCGCGAGCACGGCCGCCACCTCGGCGTCGGCGAACGGGATGCGCGACGGGATCGCGGCGGCAAGAGGGCGGGGTGGCATCGGCGACAGAATACCCGTCCCCTTTCGGTCTGTCGAGGTCGTGCTCAACATTCCGTCTCGCCTTCGAAATCCAACCCAGGGACTACCCCATGCTCCTGCCGAAGCTTCGCCCGGTACACCAGGCGCTGGCCGCCACCCTCGTCTGCGTTCCCACCGCGTGGGCCCAGCAGCCGGCCACGCCGGCTCCCGCTCCATCGACCATCTCGGCCCGGATCGCCGGCCTCGACCGGCGCGAGGGATTCGTGCCCATCGTGCTGGATCATCGCAAGGGGCAGGTCCTGCTCGAATTTCCGGCGGACTCCACCCGGCTCCTCTTCTGCTACTCGCTGGCGACGGGCCTCGGGTCCAACCCCGTGGGACTCGATCGCGGCGCCAACGGGGACTGCCAGGTGACGCGGTTCGATCGGAGCGGGGACAAGGTCCTCGTGGTGTTCGAGAACTGGAACTACCGGAGCTCCAGTCCCGACGCCGATCTCGCCCGGACCGTGGCGGAGTCATTCGCGCCGAGCACGGTGGCGGCGCTGCCGGTGGCGGCGGAAGAAGCGGGCCGGCTGCTGGTGGACGCCACGGGTCTGGTGCTCCGCGACTGGCTGGATGTGACCGGCACGCTGCAGCGCAGCGGCCAGGGGACCTTCACGCTCGCCACGGATCGCTCGACGTTCTACGCGGCGCACGTGCAGGCGTATCCCGACAACAGCGAGATCGAAGTCTCGCTTACCTTTCAGGCGAGCGGCGCGCCCGGGCCGATCGTGAATCAGATCGCGCCGGACGGCCGGGCGATCACGCTGCGGCAGCATCTGTCGCTGGTGCGCCTGCCCGATGCCGGCTATCGCCCGCGCGCGCACGACCCGCGGATGGGTTTTTTCGGGATCACGTTCAAGGACTATGCGCAGCCGCCGGGCGCCTCACTGGAGCAGCGCTGGATCGCGCGGCATCGGCTGGAGCGGGTCGACCCGCGGGATCCCGACAGTCCCATCCGGAATCCGATCGTCTACTACGTCGATCGCGGCATTCCCGAGCCGCTCCGGACCGCGACGCTGGAAGGGGCGAGGTTCTGGGAGCAGGCGTTCGACCGCGCGGGGCTCAAGGGAGGCTTCCGCGTCGAGCTGCTGCCGGAGGGCGCGGACCCGCTCGACGTCCGCTACAACGTCGTCCAGTGGGTCAACCGCAACGAGCGCGGGTGGAGCATCGGCGGCTCGCTGAGCGATCCCCGTACCGGCCAGATCCTCAAGGGCATGGCGCGGATGGACTCGCACAGGAACCGCACGTCGGCCAATCTGTTCGCGGCGCTCGCGGGGGCCGGCCGGATCGACACGCATTTCGTGCTCGGCCGGGTGCGGCAGGTGACGGCGCACGAGATCGGCCATACGCTGGGCCTGGCGCACAACTACATCGCCTCCGTCTATGGGGCGGACCGGCCGGGCCGGGGGTCGGTGATGGATTATCCTGCGCCCCGCGTCCGGGTCCTGCCCGATGGCGAGATCGACGTCGCCGAGCCGTACGCGTCGGGTCCCGGCGCGTTCGACGTGCTGGCCATCCGGTGGGGCTAC
>JBMOPM010000082.1:0-10176 GCA_049323575.1 Gemmatimonadota bacterium
CGCGCCCCCTACTCCTCCCGGTCCCGTGACCGGCGCCCGGCCACCTTGCCGATCACGGTCTGCCGGCTCTTGTGGCGCATGATCTCGAACTTGACCGACTCACCGGCCTCGTAGCTCCGGAGGATCCGCAGCAGGTGCGAGGGGCTCGCGGGCTTGCGCCCATCGACGGAGAGGATCACGTCGCCCGCCTTGAGGCCCAACTCCGAGCCGGCCGGCACGCTGAGCACGAGGACGCCCTCGCTGGTCCCGAAGTACGCGCCGAGGTCCGCGTTGAGCGGCGCGAGCTCCACGTCGGAGAGGAGCGAGCCGAACCACTCGAACATCGCCCCATCCGCCGTCCCGTCGAGCCGCAGACGCGGCATCGTCCGCAGGAGTTTTTCGCGATCGAGGCGACCGGTGAGCGGGGTTTCGAAGCGGAACCTGAAACCGTCCCCCGGGCCGCGGAGCACGGAGCTGCGGAAGCTCTTGTCGAACACCACCTTCGTGGTCCGGGTCTCCTTGCCGCGGCGGTACTCGACCACGACGGTGTCGCCCGGCTCATGCTTGCCGATCAGCCTGATGAGGCGCATGCCAGGCAGGGTCTCGTCATCGTCATCCTCATCGTCACGCCTGGCGACGGCGATCGACTGACCGCCGAACTTGGTGATGATGTCGCCGGACCGCAGCCCTGCCTTGTCAGCGGGACTGTTCGGCGTCACCGACTCGATGACCGCACCGATCGAGTCCGTGTCCCCGCCCCGCATGTTGACCGTCACGCCAAGCATCGGGCGCGCCCCGATGACGACGGACAGCCGCCGCGGTTCGCCGCCGTGCCGCCACAGCAGGATCTCGGCCTCCCCGGCCTTGGTCTTCGGCTTCTCCTGCGCCGCCAGCGGCAGCGCCAGGCCGAGGACGAGGGTGCCGGTCATCCAGAATCGCATCATTGAACTACTCCCGTCGTTTCCGCCCGCGTGTGTGCACCAGCCCGCCGCCGGGCGACCCATATCGCCCGTCACTTTCAAGGATTCCCCACCGGGCGGAAGTGTTGCACCCCACGCGGCCCTCCGCTCCCCTCGAGGGCTGTGGGCGTCGCGATGCGCTGCCCCCGGCTCACATGCCGACGGCGCTGGCGCGCGTCACGTGGACGTCCACCAGCGCGTCCAGCAGCCCCACCCGCTCGCTCCACAGCCGGGCAAGCGCGGCGTCCCGCTCGGCGTCGCCGAGCAGTTGAGCCGCCTGCAGCGCGTCGTCGATCATCGAGATCCGGTCCTCGAGCTCGGCTGCCACGCGGGCCGTGCGTCCGTCGATCGCGCGCTGCTCCGGATTGATCTGACGCAGCATGTCCTCCAGCTCGCGCGAGCGCTCCCTGGCCTCCGAGATGGCCTCGGTGGCCGCGCTGGCCGGCGCCGGGCCGGCCGGGCGATCGACCAGCAGCATGAGCGCCACCGAAGCCGCCAGGGCCAAGCCGCCCATACCGATCCACCGTACGCGCTTCGCCCGCCGTTCGGCGGCGAGCCGAGCCGCCACCCCGGGCCAGCGATCCCGCGCCGGCCGCAGCCGCGGCAACGCCCTGAGGCGCGCCACCCGCTGATCCAGCCGGTCCTGCTCCAGACGGCACCGGGCGCAGCCTTCCAGGTGCGAACGCAAGGCGGCCCGGCCCGGTTCCTCGCCGGGCTCGCGCAGCGCCAGCAGTTGTTCCATGGTGAGATGCTCGGTGTTCATGCGACCTCCTCTCCGAGCCAGCGACGCAACCGCGCATGGGCGCGGGCCAGCTGTGACTTCGAAAAGCTGGCCGTCCTGCCCATCATCGCCCCGATCTCTTCGTGCGTGTACCCCTCGACGTCGTACAGCCACACCACGGCCCGCGACGTCTCCGGCAGCCGCTCGAGGGCGGCCTCGAGATCCATCCGGAGCAGAGGCTCGTCGCGGCGGGGGCCGGGCACGTCGTCGTCCAGTTCGTCCGCGTCGCGGTACTTGTTGCGCCGGAGGCGCATGAGCGCCTTGCTCGCCGCAATCGTCCGGATCCAGCCCCACAGGCTGCCTTCTCCGCGATAGTTCCGGATGCTCCGGCACACCTCGAAAAAGGTCTCCTGCATGACATCCTCGGCGTCCTCGGCCGTGCGGCAGATGCGGCGCGCGAGCGTGTAGACCGGCGACTCGAACGCTCGATACAGCTTCTCCAGCGCCTCGGGATCACCCGCCCTGGCGTCGGCCAGCACGGCGTCCGCATTGGCGAGGAGATTGGAGTCCATCGCGAGCGCCTTTGTCATATTACCGGGGACGATGCGCGAACGGCCGGAACCGTCGCAGCCGGCCCGCCCCGATGGCCGCGCGGTGTCGGGCCGCGGCGAAACTACGGGGGCGCGTCCGCGACTGATTCATCGGCCGCCCCAAAGCATCGCTGACCTTGCCACTGCTCCACGCCACTCCGGATTGGCGAGGATCGACCACCCGCAGTGACGCATTTCCGGGCGAACATGTATCACATTGAAACATTCCGACAAGGTCCTTGCCAAACCCGCGGCCGGAGGCGTGCTGTCTCATTACCATTCGGTCATGCCTGATCATGTGCTCCGCTCATGCGCGAGGAACCGATGAGTTCCGCCGCGTCCCCTGAGGCCTGGCGCCACCACCTTGCCGACGAAGCCGACGCCGCCTTCCTCTACCGGGAGCTGGCCAAGGCCGAAGCCAACCCCGAAACCGCAGAACTCTACGCCCGGCTCGCGGCGGTGGAGGACCGCCATGTCGAGCTGTGGCGCACGGTCCTGAGGGAAAACGGGCACGAGGTGCCCGAGCCCCGTCCGTCCGCCCGCGCGCGGTTCCTGGCCTGGTCGGCCCGGCGTTTCGGAAGCGCCGCCCTGCTCCGGCTGCTCCTCGAGGAAGAAGGGCGCGAGGTGAAGGGCTACCTTCGCCTCTACCGGGACGCGCCCACGGGCGCGGCCGGTCCCACGGCGCTGCTCCTCGCCCGGGAATCCAAGGAGCATGCCGAGACGCTCGCGCAGATTGCCGGTGGCCGCGCCGAACCGTGGCACAAGACGGGGGCCGGCGGCTTCCTCCGCAACGTGGTCTACGGGTTCAACGACGGCCTCACCGCCAACTTCGGGCTCGTGGCGGGCATGCTGGGCGCGCAGGAGAGCTCCGGCGTGGCGGGCCACGCGGTGCTGGTGGCCGGTCTCGCGGGGATGGTCGCGGATGCGCTCTCCATGGGCTCCTCGGGATATCTTGCCGCCAAGAGCGAGCGCGAGGTCTTCGAGCACGAGATCGCCATGGAGCGGGAGGAGATCCGGCTCATGCCGGAGCTCGAGCGCGAGGAGCTGCGGCTGCTGTATCAGACCAAAGGAATCCCCGAGGCCCAGGCCGGGCAACTGGCCGACCAGATGATCGCAGACCCGGAGCGAGCCCTCGAGGAGCAGGTGCGGGAGGAGCTCAAGATCGGCGAGGCCTCGAGCACACCGCTCCGGGAGGGCTGGGTGACGGGTGTGTCCACCGCGTTCGGCGCGTTCATCCCGGTGGCACCGTTTCTCTTCTCCACGGGTCCGACCGCCATCTGGACGTCGTTCACGATCTCGATGCTGTCCCACTTCCTCGTCGGCGCGGCGCGCAGCCTGTTCACGGGCCGGGGCGTGTTCCGCAGCGGGCTCGACATGTTCCTTGTCGGCCTGGGTGTGGCCGGCGCAGGGTATGTCGTGGGAGACTGGATCGTGAAGCTGCTGTAGAACGGGAGGTCTCGCAGCTCACCTTGGACCGGAGGGATCGGATGTTCGCCTGCCAGTGGCACCTCGACATCGCGTACGGCACCCAGGCGAAGGCAATCGGTATCATGCAGGCGTGGGGCCAGGAGAAGCACGCGTCCTCCGAGTTCTTCCGCGCCAAGGGCACGCGGCTCATGACCGGCTACGTGGGCGACTCCGCCTCGCATATCATCGACGAATATCTCTTCGCCACCCTCGGCGACTTCGAGGCCGCCCTGCGCGGGATGGCGGCGCCGCAGTTCAAGCCTCACTCGGACGCGCTGGGCCAGCTCATTGTCCCCGGGTCTCAGCACTGGAAGATCTACCGCGTGGTCGAGTGAGCCGAGGCAGGCCCATCCATGTATGAGTACCACACGCAGCCGCTGCTGCCGCGCCGCGCGTTCGCCCTGCGCCTCGCACGGCATGGCCTGGTGCTGCTGGCCGTGGTGGGATTCTCGCTCGTGCTCGGCACGACCGGTTTTCACTTCCTGTCGCGGCTCGGCTGGACCGACGCGTTCCTCAACGCGGCGATGCTGCTGAGCGGCATGGGGCCGGTGGGCGACCTGGGTCCGACCGCGGGGCGGCTGTTTGCGGCGTGCTACGCGCTCTACTCCGGGTTCTTTCTGCTCTTCGGGGCCGGCCTCATGCTGGCGCCCGTCTTCCACCGCATGCTGCACATGCTTCACCTCGACCTGGACGAGGACGCCCGTGCCGCCGGGCAGCGCCGGCGGCGGCTAGTACATCCGCCCGCCGAGCGGCACGTCCCGGTCCGGTCCGAGCAGCACGACCGCGCCGACGGCGTCGGGGACACCGAGCACGAGCACCTCTGACAGCACCGGCCCGATCTGGCGCGGCGGGAAGTTGACCACGGCGATCACCTGGCGGCCCACCAGGTTCTCCGGCGTGTAGTGCACGGTGAGCTGGGCGCTGGAGCGCTTCACCCCCAGCTCGCCGAAGTCCACCCACAGCTTGATCGCCGGCTTCCTGGCCTCCGGGAACGGCTCGGCGCGCACGATGCGACCCACCCGGATGTCCACCTTCTCGAAATCGGCGTACGTGATCGTCTCCGCCATGTCGCCCCTTTCCGGTACGTGAAGGGGCGCCTCCGGGGCGCCCCGCGATGATCCCGCCGCTCCTTCCGGCGTCCTAGCGTTCCGGCAGCGTCGCCAGGAACTCCCTGAGATAGTCGCCCCATACGGCCGGCAAGGTGTGGGTGCCATGCCCGCGGGTGGCGGGAGAGATCGGCAGCAGCACGAAGCGGCACCGGGGCACGCGGGCGCAGAGGGGGCCGGCCACGTTCAACTCGGGCGGGTTGACCTCGTCGTCCGCCGAGTTGATGAAGAGCACCGGCGCCGTGATGCGCGCCAGCCTGGTCGACGGGTCGTAGTCTTCCGACGCGGCGAACTGGTAGATCATGTCGTTGGCGTCGGTGGCGGCCTGTCGCTGATCGAGCCAGGCGCGGATCACGCTGTCGGCCTTGTCGCGGGTGGGCGCCTGGTCCTGCTGCACGAGGGGCGCGCTCCCCATCATGAACAGGATCTGCAGGGCCGCGCGGACACCGGGGGGCTGGGTCGTGTACGCTCCGCCGTGCCAGGCCGGGTCCTGGATGATGTCGTCGATGATCATCCGCCGCATCATCCGGTTGCGTCCCGTGATGGCCGTGGGCGCGCAGGCCAGCGGGACGAGCCCATCCATGACGTCAGGATACGTCGTGCCCCATACCCAGGCGTGCATGCAACCCATCGACGTGCCAAGGATGAGGCGGAGGTGGTTGACCTTGAGGTGCTCGCTCACGAGCAGGTACTGGGCGCGCACCATGTCGGCGTAGCCGTACCGCGGAAAGCGGGCGCGCAGCCCGTCGCTGGGCTTGCTGGACCCGCCGTGGCCGATGTTGTCGGGGACGATGACGTAGTAGCGCGTGGTGTCCAGAAGCTGGCCGGCGCCGAACAGTTGCCCCGCGAACTGCGGCGAGAAGAACTGGCGATGCGAGCCGCCGGTGCCATGCAGGATGAGCACGGCGTTGCGCACCACGCCCGCGGCGTCGCGCCGCGGCGTGCCGGCGGTGCGGTAGTGGATGCGCAGCTCGGGCAGCGTATCACCGCTGGCGAAGGCGAAGCGCGGGAACGTCGCGTCGGCCTCCTGCGCGGCGAGGGGGGCGGCCAGGAAGCCCAGGCCGAGGGCAGGCGCGAACGCGGCGGCGCGAACGCGCCGCCTCAGCCGTCCGGGGCGCACCGTCAGATCACCAGGTTGAGCAGGCGGTTCGGCACGTAGATCCGTTTCCGGATCGCCTTGCCGTCGAGAAACTTCCGTGTGGTGTCGTCGGCCAGGGCGAGGGCGACGACCTCGTCCTCCCGGGCGTCGCGCCGCGCGGTCACGCGCGAGCGGGTCTTGCCCCCCACCTGCACCACGATCTCCACCTCGTCGTCCACCGTCAGGCGCTCGTCCCAGGCGGGCCAGCCGGCGTCGAACACCGACGTCGCATGTCCCAGACGTTCCCAGCATTCTTCCGCGAAGTGCGGCGCGAACGGCGACAGCATCACGACCAGGGATTCCACGACCTGGCGCTCCTGGCAGTTCGATTCGCGCAGGACGTTGAGGAACTCCATCAGCGCCGCGATGGCCGTGTTGTAATGCAGCGCCTCGATGTCCGCGGCCACCTTCTTCTTCGTCTGGTTCCACTTCACCAGGACGTCCTTGCGGATCTCGCCGGTCTGCGCGTCCTCCGCCAGGCTCTCACCCACCAGCGCCCACACGCGCTCGAGGAAGCGCCGCGGGCCGCTGATCCCCTCGTCCCGGAAGTCCCCGCCCTCCTGGAACGGTCCCAGGAACATGAGATACATCCGGAAGCTGTCGGCGCCCCACTTCGCGATGTACTCATCGGGGACCACGACGTTGCCGCGGGACTTGGACATCTTGGCGCCGTCCTTGATGATCAGGCCGTGCGCCCGGAACTTCGTGAACGGTTCCTCGAAATCGAGGTGCCCCAGGTCGTGGAGCGCCATCGCGATGAACCGGGAGTAGAGCAGGTGCAGCACGGCGTGCTCGTTCCCGCCGATGTATGTCGCCACGGGGCACCATTTCCGCGTGAGCTCCGGGTCGAATGGCCGGTCGTCGAAGTCCGTGCTGGGGTAGCGCAGGTAGTACCACGCGGAATCGAGGAAGGTGTCGGACACGTCGGTCTCGCGCCGGCCCCGCTTGCCGCACTGCGGGCAGGGCACGTAGTACCACTCCTCGTGGCGCGCCAGCGGCGAGATGCCGCTGTCGTCCGGACGGAAGTCCTCGATGGGCGGCAGCAGCACCGGCAGGTCCTTCTCGGGCACCGGCACCGTGCCGCAGTCGTCGCAGTAGATGATGGGGATCGGCGGGCCCCAGTACCGCTGGCGGGAGATGGTCCAGTCATACAACCGGTACCGCACCACCGAACGGCCCAGCCCCTTGGTGGCGAGCCACGACACGACCGCCGCCTTGGCCTCCGGCACGGTGAGCCCGTCGAACTGCCCCGAGTTGACCAGCCGTCCTTCCTGATCGTCCGACCAGGCCTGGGCGAGCGGCGTCATGGCGCTTTCTCCCGGACCCGCCACCACGCGGACGATGGGCAGCCCGAAGACCTGCGCGAATTCGAAGTCGCGCTGGTCGTGGCCCGGCACGGCCATGATCGCGCCGGTGCCGTACTCCATCAGCACGTAGTCGGCGATCCAGATCGGAATCGGCGCGCCGGTGGCGGGGTTGACGGCGTAGGATCCGGTGAAGGCCCCGGTCTTCTCCTTGTTCACCTTCCGGGAGACCACGTCCATCTTCTGCGTCCGTTCCCGGTAGGCCATGACCTCGGCGGCGTGATCCGGCGTCGTCAGACGGTCGACCAGCGGATGCTCGGGCGCAAGCACCATGAACGTGGCGCCGAAGACCGTGTCCGGCCGGGTGGTGAACACCGTGATCGCGAGCGACTCGCCCGCGGCCGGCTGGTCCACCGGGAACGTCAGTTCCGCGCCCTCGGACCGGCCGATCCAGTTGCGCTGCGCGGTCACCGTGGTCTCCGACCAGTCGATCCGGTCCAGGTTCGCGAGCAGCCGGTCGGCGTAGTCGGTGATCCGGAAGAACCACTGCTCCAGCAGGCGCTGCTCCACCAGGGTGCCGCACCGTTCGCACTGGCCGTGCTCCACCTGTTCGTTCGCCAGCACCGTCTTGCAGTTGGGGCACCAGTTGACCGCCGCCTTCTTCTTGTACGCCTTCCCCGCCTTGAAGAGCTGCAGGAAGATCCACTGCGTCCACTTGTAGTAGGCCGGATCGGTGGTGGACAGCTCGTGGCGCCAGTCGAACATCCCGCCGATCCGCTTGAGCTGCCGGCGGAAGTTCTCGATGTTGCGCGGAATCAGTTCGGCCGGATGGACGCCGACCTTGATCGCGAAGTTTTCACTGTGGATGCCGAAGGCGTCGAAGCCGATCGGCTCAAACACGTCGTAGCCCTGCAGCCGCTTGAAGCGGCCGTAGACGTCGCTGCCGCTGAAGGCGAACATGTTCCCCACGTGCAGCCCCTCGGCCGAGGGATAGGGGAACATCATCAGGTTGTAGAAGGGCCGCCGGGCGCCGGCGAGGTCCGGCTCGTTCGTGTGGCGCTCGGCCCAGCGGGCCTGCCACTTGGCTTCGACGACGTCGGGCTGGTACGGGGTGTCGGTCATAGGGGGCGAAATGTAGGCAGGCGGGCAGGCCGACGTCATGATCCCGCCGCGGCGCGGTAACCCGGGGCCGGACGGCCTTCCCGGCGACCGGCGCCGATCCGTCGCGGCGGCATCCGTCGCCCGTTCTCCCTGCCGCCCTTGTAGATTCCCGGATCGCTATGTCCTCCCGTTCCGATCTCACCCGGCGGGTCTCGCAACTGAGCGTGGTCGGCCTCGTCGTCATCGGTGCCGCCGCGGCGATCGTCGTGGCGCGCACGGCCGACCGGGCCATCCGCCGGCGGGCCGACGAGGCCCTCCTCGAGACGGCCCGGCGCACCAGCCTGGTGGTCCAGCGGGTGCTGGCCGAGCGGCGCCACGAGCTGGGGCTGATCGCGCGGATCCCCGGCGTGGAGCGTGCGGCGGCGCAGGCATCGGCGGCGCACGCGCGGCTGTCGCCGGGCCGGCTGTCGGACGCGGAACTGGAACTCCGGCTCGGCGAATCGCCGCTGCCGGCCAACCCGGAACTGGCCACCACCCTGGTGCGGATCGCCAGCCAGTCGATGCTCGGCGACCTCGCGGTGGTGGACCGCTACGGGGTCGTGATCGGGACTGCCGCGTCGTCCGGCCGCAAGCTGGCGCGGCAGGCCAGGTGGTGGGAGCAGGCGCTCCTCGACGGCTCGGCCCAGGCCTCGCCCACGGTGGACAGCCTCTCCGGCGCCGCTACCGTCGATCTCGCCGCGGCGATCGTCCCGCCGGGCGCGAGCGAGCCCGCCGGCGTCGTCCATGGCGTGCTCCCGCTGGAGAAGCTGGGATTCATCCTGATGGAGGATAGCAGCCTCGCGGACAACGTCTCCCTCGAGCTGGTGGATGAGAACCGGCGGGTCGTGTTCAGCAACACCAACCCGTTCCGGGTCGGCAAGCCGATGCAGCCCGACTCGCTGCTGGTCGACGCCGCCCTTCGCCCGATCCGGGAGATCGCGGGGCCGAAGGGGGCCGAGCGTGTCGCCATGGCCGCGATGAGCAATCCGGCATGGTTCGTCGTGCTCCGCCAGCCCGTCGCCGGTGCGGGGAGTCTCCGGGACGGCATCGACCGGGAGGGACTCCAGGAGTTGCTGCTGCTCCTCGCGCTCGGCATCCTCACGCTCGTCGGCCTTCGCGCCTGGCTCAAGCGGCGCGTGATCGCGCCGATCCAGGCCATCGAGGGCGTGGCCACCCAGGTGGCGCATGGCAATCTCGCCACCCCGGACATCGCACTGCCCGCCGCCCATGACGAAGTAGGCCGACTGGGCCGCGCCATCCAGGCGATGGTCGGGGCGCTGCAGCAGTTGGCCCGTTCCATCAGCGGCGGCGCGCACGAAGTGGCGGCATCGGCGCAGCAGATCTCGAGCGCCACGCAGGAGATGAGCGCCTCCACCCAGCAGGTCGCGACCACCACCACGGAACTGACATCGCGGGCCAGCACCCAGGCCGATCAGGTTCGCGCCGCCGCAGACGACGCCCAGAAGATCCTCGCCATCGCGGCGGAACTGGCGAATGGGGCAGTGGAGGCTGCGCACCGCAACGCCCGGCTCGCCCGCATGGCGCGCGAGCATCTCGAGCGGCTCGACGGGAGCACGGCCGAGCTGCTGCGCCTCACCGAGGAACTGGAGCAGGGGGCGCGCGAGGCCGAAGAGCTGGCCGAGTCGTCGACCCGGATCGAGAACTTCGTGGCGCAGACCCGCGCGATCGCGAAGCAGACCCATATGCTGGCGCTGAACGCGGCGATCGAGGCGGCGCGGGGCGACGGAGGCGGGCGCGGGTTCGGCGTGGTG
>JBMOPM010000083.1:0-10115 GCA_049323575.1 Gemmatimonadota bacterium
CCAGACCGGCCAGCGCGGCGACCGCGATGTTCGCAAGCGGGATGGACGCGCTCATGGGGTTCACGGCAGATCGCTCTGCCTCTCCACCTTGGACTGGATCATCCCATCCCGCGGAGAGCTTATGGGCGTCGTGCAGGAATTCAAGGAGTTTGCGCTCAAAGGTAACGTGATGGACCTGGCCGACGTCCCGGCGGGCACCGTGATGACCCTCGATGCGGTCAGGAAGGCGGGCGTCCCCGTCTTCGCCTACGGCAACTTCCTCACGGTCGCGATCAACTTCCTCATTCTGGCGTTCATCATCTTCCAGATGGTGAAGGCGATGAACAAGCTGAAGCGGAGCGCGCCACCGCCACCGCCGCCCACGCCGGAGGACGTCCTGGTGCTGCGGGAGATTCGGGATGCGCTGAAGGCGCGGGCGTAGGGAGGTGCCCGGTCTCAGGGGCCAGGTGCCAGGGTGATGCCCTGACCCCCTGGCCCCCGATACCGGACGCCTACTTCAGTCCCGCCGCCGTCTCCGGGGCGCCGCCCTGCCAGATCTGCTTCGGCAGGGGCCGTTGGCGCGGCCAGATCTCGTTCAGCGTGTCACCCTCGTAGAGCCGCCCGTTCTTCATCACGTAGCGAATGGAGTTGGTGTTGCGGATGTCGGTGAGCGGGTCCCGGTCGAGCACCACGAGGTCGGCGAGCTTGCCCGGCTCGAGGGAGCCCAGGTCCTTGCCGAGCCCGATGGCTTCCGCGCCGTAGATGGTGGCGACCCGGAGGACGTCGTGCGGCGTCATCCCGCCCGACTGCAGCGCCCACATCTCCCAATGGTATCCGAGCCCCTGGAGCTGGCCGTGGCTGCCCACGCCCACCCGGCCGCCGGCGGCCAGGAGGTCGCGGGAGAGCTGCGCGTGTTGCGGGAAGGCGTACTCGTCCTTGCCGAACCAGCCGGGCCGGCGGCGCGCCTTCTGGTCGATCTCCTGCTGCGGGGTGAAGCGGCGGAGCTTGGCGTCGCCGAGCACGTTCTCTGTCGTATAGAAGAAGTTCTCGCCCCAGGGCCCGCCGTAGTTGACCAGCAGGGTTGGCGTGTTGGTGGTCTGCGACGTGTTGAACAGCGTGATCACGTCGTCGAAGACCGGCGTGAGCGGCAGCGTGTGCTCGACGCCGGGGTAGCCGTCCATCGCGTGGGTGAGGTCGAGCTTGAAGTCGAGCCCGCCCTCGGTGGTCGGCATGAGCTGCATCTCCTTCGCCGCCATGATGAGCCACTGCCGGGCCTGGCGGTTGCCGGCCATGTACATCTTGAACGTCTTCGTATCCCAGTACGTGCTGTACCGCTTGAGAATGTTCCGCGCGTGGTCGAGGTCGCGGATCTTCTCGCCCAGGTAGTTGCCGAAGACGCCGGGGCCCGTCGAATAGACCCGGGGGCCGATCGCGTCGCCCGCGTCCACCCGGTCGCCGTAGGTCAGCACGTCGGTGGTCGATGTCTGCGGGTCGCGCGTGGTGGTGACGCCGTAGGCCAGGTTGGCCAGATAGATCCACGGCTGCGTCCAGTGGATGCCCCAGGCGTTCCACATGTGGGCGTGCGTATCCACGAACCCGGGGATCACCGTCCTGCCCGTCACGTCGATGACCCTGGCGTCGGACGGCACCTCCACCTCGCCGCGCTTGCCCACGGCCACGATGCGGTTGTTGCGGACCACGATGTCGGCGTCCTCGATGATCTCGTGGCCCTTCATCGTCACCGCGCGCCCGCCGCGAAGCACGGCGACGCCCTGCGGGATGTCCCGCGTCGCGGTCACGGCGAAACGCACCTCGAGCGGCTGATACCGCGGCTTGTCCTTCTTCTCGTCCTTCTTCTCACCCTTGGCCGAGTCGGCCGGGGCCTTCGTCGTGGCGTCAGCCGCGGCGGCCTTGGCGGCCGCCTTCAGGCTGTCCTCCACGATCTTCGCGCGGTCGAGGTCATAGGTCACGAACGCGTTGCCGATCGACCAGTGGATCACCCGGCCGTTGCCGCCCCAGGTGGCGAACTCGCCGCCCACGTCGGTGAGCTTCTTCACGGGCACCGGGGCGTTGTCGAGGTTGGCCAGGGAGACGGTCGGGGGCGTCGGCCCCGCATTCGGCACCGTGATGAGGTACACCTCGTTCCAGGACGACGCGATCGCCTTGCCGCCCGTCGGGGCCATCATCACGTCGTCGGCCGGCGGCGGCTCGGGGTTCGGCTCCTGATCCACGCCCTCCGGCAGCATGTGACTCTCGTTGCGCCGCGGGTCGAGGTCACCCCGGCCGTTGGGCATGTGCCCGGTCACCTTGAGGTGCACCTGCTGGTCGGTCCCGTCCCAGCGGAACGAGACCAGGCCCGTGCCCGGGCCGTACGCGTAGATGCGCGTCGTGTCGGTGGTGAAGTGCGGGTGGCCCCGGCCGGCGGCCGCGGCGATCACGGTCACGTCGCCGCCGGTGGCCGGCACCCACACGAACTCGGCGCCCAGGCCGTCGCCCACGAAGGGACCGATCGCCTCATTGAAGTCGCGCGCGGCGGCGCGGATCGCCACGATGCGCCGGCCGTCCGGCGCCCATGCCGGTGTCTGGTAGTACGCCGGGATTCGGGTGAGCTGCTGGGGCTTGGCTGAACCGGTGGCCGTGGCCTTCATGATGTGGCCGCCAGCCGCGGTCCACGCCACATAGGCAATCCACTGCCCGTTGGGCGACCAGGTCGGGTAGTACTCGCCTTCCTGACGATCCGTGAGCCGCCGCGGCGTGCCGTTGGGCAGATCCACCACGTACAGCCGGTCGAGCGCCGTGAACGCCACCCGCTTCCCGTCGGGCGAGGGAACCGCATCGCGGATCTGCCGCACCGTGAGGGTGGGCGTGTCTGCCACCCGGTACTCGAACTTCACCTCGGGGCCCACCGGCACGTCGGCATCCACCGTGAAGGGGATCTTCTGCGGCGCGCTGCCGTCGACCGGCACGCGCCAGATCTCGCCGCCGTAGGACACGACCACCGACTTGCTGTCGGGGGTGAACGAGTAGCCAGGCAGCACATCCATCGTGGCGCGGGACTCCTGGTCATCGCGCTGCACCGGCCAGGCGAGCCAGCGCTCCTCGCCCGTGCCCAGGTCGCGGATGCGCAGGCCGGTCTTGTTGTCGTGGCGGGTGCCGTAGACCAGATACTTGCCGTCCGGTGAGAGCGCGGGGCGGAAGCCGGAGCCGTAGCGCGAGGACATCGTGGTCTGCGTGCCGGTCTTGCGGTCGTACACGCCGAGCTGGTACTGCGGCAACTGGGCATTGTAGTTCCAGTCGCCGGTGCGGAACGCGTACCAGATGTAGCGACCGTCAGGACTCACCGCGGCGCCGATCGTCTTGCGGGTCTGCGGCTCCTTGATGAGCTGAATGCCGCTCCCGCCCTCCACGTGGTACATCCACAGCTTGGCCGGCTGGAACCCTGCGGCCTTCGACACCACCACGTACTGGCCGTCCGGCGTCCACTCGGGGGAGACGTAGAGGTTGTCGCCGCCTTTGGTGAGCTGCAGCGTGTCCTTGCGGTCGAGCGACATGATCCACATGTTGTCGCCGCCGCTCCGGTCGGACACGAAGACCACCCGCTTGCCGTCGGGGCTGAAGCGGGGCTGGAGATCGTAAGCCATTCCCGTCGTGAGGGGTGTGGCCTTGCCGCCCGTGATCGGCAGCGTGTACAGATCGCCCAGCAGGTCGAAGACGATCGTCTGGCCGTCCGGGCTCACGTCCAGCGAGATCCAGGTGCCCTTGGTGGCCGTGAACCGGGCGTGGCGCGCCGGTTCGAGCGGCAGGTCGGCCTTCTTCCGGGCCGTATCGGGCTTGGCGGACGGCGCCTGGGCCGACGCGGCGGCCGACAGGGCGGAGCAGAGGACAAGACTGGCCAGCAGACGGCGCACGTGCATGCACTCCTCGGCGATAGGTGAAGTCGGGGATGAGGGGGTGTCAGCCGGGCTTACGGGGCCCGGCGGCCCGGGGTTTCGGCTACTTCTTCCTGCTCTTGCGGCTCCTGGCGACGGCCACGCCGGCCACCACCGCGGCGGCGGCGAGTCCCGCCACCGCGGCGGCTGCCTTCGCCTTCTTCCGCTTCCGGGCGCGACCGGTCACCTTGGCGGCTACCTGGCGGGCCAGGGACCTGGCCTTCGCGCCGGCCTTGACGGCGGTCGTCTTCGCCTGCTTGGCGACCTTGCGGGTCGTTTTCTGGAGCTTGGCCATTGGCTGCCTCCCGGCATCGGTGTGGACTGACTCCATGGTGATGGTATACCGGATGGGCCCGCATGCCCAAGCCCATCCCGGCGATGGCTTGGCGACCCGAACCGGCCGCCCCTAACTTGGTGTGGTTCCCAGCGCCCGTAGCTCAGCTGGATAGAGCAACAGCCTTCTAAGCTGTGGGTCGGTGGTTCGAATCCACCCGGGCGCGTTCGGCATCGGCCGCAGCGCCATTTTCTGTCCCGCCGCCATCGTCGCGGCCTTCGGCCCGCGACCGGCCCGATCTCCCGGGGCCCGCCGGGGTCGCCCCCGACATCAAGGGCTTTCTCGCGCTGGCCGTGAATCGCTTCGCGGCGTGCCGCCTGTCCCCGGTCTTCTTCCCCCTCGCATCGAGCGTCTGCTGCCGCAGTCGGCGCGCGCTGCGTGGGGCGCGTCGTCGGCTTCGAGTCATGGAGCTGTGCGCCGGCGCCGAGCAGTTTATCATCATCGTATGATGGAAACGACGTGCACCGCCGGGGCCGGCATGCTGACGGTGTCCCGGACGGCGGAGTACCCGCATCGCGCCGCTGACTTCATCGCGGAGGTGCCCGGCAACGTACCCGTGCGGGTGAGGGACATCGCCGCCGCGGTCAACGTCCCGCGCAATTGCCCGTCCAGGACGCTCCACCAGCTCGCCCGCGCGGGGGCGCCGCGCTCGACGCGAGGGCCGCTCGGTGGCTTCCGGCTCGCGCAGGTGCCCGCGCGCCCCACACTGGCGGAGGTCGTCGGCCCAGCCGGGAGGAGCTCGTTGCGGGATCGGCGACGGCCATTCGGCGGCAGCCATGAACGACGTCGTCATTGATCGGATGCTGGCCCGGAAGTACGACGTGACCGGGCCGCGCTACACGTCGTATCCATCCGCGGCCCACTTCACCGACGGGCTGCCCGCCGCGGCGATCCTCGCGCGGGTGCGAGCCAGCCACGACGCCGGCGCAACACCGCGCCCGCTCTCGCTCTACGTCCATCTCCCTTTCTGCGCTTCGCTCTGCTGGTACTGCGGCTGCACGATGGTGATTGCGCGCCGGCAGGGGCGCAGCGCCGAGTATCTGGCGCGGCTCGCGCGGGAGATCGAGCTTTTGGCGCCGCACGTCGATCCGGCGCGGCGGGTGGTGCAGCTCCATTTCGGCGGCGGAACTCCGACGTTCCTCCTCCCCGAGGAGCTTCGTGCGCTGGGCGCCCACCTGCGGGAGCACTTCGCCTTCGCCGAGAACGTGGAGGCGGGGGTCGAGGTCGACCCGCGCCGCCTGACCGAGGAGCACGTGGCCGCGCTTCGTGAGGCCGGATTCAACCGCGCCTCGGTCGGCGTCCAGGATCACGACCCCGTGGTGCAGCGCGCCGTCAACCGGATACAGCCCCCCGAGCAGACCGCGCGAGCGGTGGCCTGGCTCCGGGCGGCCGGCTTCCAGTCGGTCAACGTCGACCTCATCTACGGACTGCCGCACCAGACGCCCGCTTCCTTCGCCCGGACGCTCGAGGACGTGCTCGCCCTCCGGCCCGACCGGCTGGCCGTCTTCGGCTACGCGCACGTCCCCTGGATGAAACCGGCCCAGCGACGGCTCGAGCGGGAGGCGCTGCCCGACGCGACGCTGCGACTGACCTTGCTGGAGCTCACCATCGGCACCCTGACCGGGGCGGGGTACGTCTACGTCGGGATGGATCACTTCGCTCGTCCCGACGACGAGCTCGCGGTGGCCCAGCGGGAGGGGCGTCTGCACCGGAACTTCCAGGGCTATACGACCCGTGGCGACGCCGATCTCTACGGCCTCGGCCTCTCGGCGATCTCGAGCGCCGCGGGCGCGTACTGGCAGAACGAGAAGACCTTGCCGCGGTACGAGGCCGCGCTGGCGGCCGGTCGCCTGCCGCACGCGCGCGGGTACGTACTCAGCCACGATGATCTTCTCCGCCGGGAGCTCATTACCCGGCTCCTGTGCGACATGCGACTCGACTTCGCCGTCCTGTCCCGTCGCCTCGGTGTGGATGTGACGGACTACTTCGCAGCCGAGCTCCGCTCGCTCGCCGACCTGGAGGATGACGGCCTCGTGCGCCGCGACAGCGCCGGGCTCGAGGTGACCGATACCGGACGACTGCTGGTACGCAACATCGCCATGCGCTTCGATGCCTACGCGACGCGGGCGGGCGGAGGGCGCTATTCGCGCACGATCTGACGGCACGGCGGTAAGGGCGGCTGATGTTCCCGCCAGCCGGCCGTCATTCGCAGGATCTCAGGGGAGCGGCGCCCGACCGCGCCCCCTGCCATTTCCCTCTGGTGGCCAAGATCGGCGAGACGTAGCGAGACAGCGAGGAGCCATCCCCAAGCTGTGGGTCGGTGGTTCGAATCCACCCGGGTGGGTTCGGCATCACCCGCAGCGTCATTGCCTGTACCGCCGCGGTCGTCGTGGCCTTCGGCTGGCGACCGGCCCGATCTCCCCGGGCCCGCCGGGGTCGCCGCCGCCGCGCGCCTCCGGCCCGATGCAGCTAGTTTCCCGACCGATGACGGCGTCCCTCACCAACGACGATCTGCTCGCCCGCCTCGTCGGCTTCGACTCCGTGAGTGGCCACAGCAACCGCGGGCTTGCCGAGTTCATCTGCGACTACCTCGACCGGCCCGGTGTCCGCATCACTCGCGTTCCCTCGCCCGACGGCACCAGGCTCAATCTGGTCATCGCCCTCGGGCCCGAGGTCGCCGATCGCTCGGGCCTCGTCCTCTCGGGTCATATGGACACCGTTCCCGCCAGCGAGCCCGGCTGGCAGAGCGACCCGTTCACCCTCACCCGACGCGGCGATACCTGGGTCGCGCGGGGCGCCGCCGACATGAAGGGCTTCCTCGCGCTGGCCATGAATCGCTTCGCGGCGCTCGAGCCCGACGCACTGCGCCACCCGCTCGTCCTGCTGTTCACGTATGACGAAGAACTCGGGGCCATCGGTGCGGGCGATCTCGTCCGCCGCTGGCCCGAGCCCGAGGCGCTTCCGCGTGCCGTCATCATCGGCGAACCCACCTCGCTCCGCGCGGTCCGCGCGCACAAGGGTCACCTCAAGCTGCGGGTGGAGCTGACCGGCGTCCCCGCCCACAGTGCGTATCCCCATCTCGGCCGGAACGCCATCGAGGCGGGCGGCCGTGTCGTCGGGGCGCTGACCGAGCTGCGGCGCGCCCTCGAGGCGGAGCGCGCGCCGGCCAGCGTGTACTTCCCCGAGGTACCATTCCCCTCGCTCAACATCGGCACGATCAGGGGTGGGGTCGCCATCAATGTGGTGCCCGAGCGCTGCGCGCTCGAGCTGGGCATCCGCCTCCTCCCCGGCATGGCGGCCGCCGCCATGGTGGAGCGGGTGCGCGAGGTGGTGGCGCGCGCGGCGGGCGATGCGCCCTTCACGCTCGAGGTCATCAACGACACGCCGGCCATGCTGCTGGCCGACGGCGCGCCCATCTATCGCGCGGTGTGCCGCGAGGTCCACCAGCACGCCTCCCACAGCGTCGCATTCACGACCGACGGCGGCTGGCTGCAGACCATCGGCATGGAGTGCGTGATCTTCGGCCCCGGCAGTATCGAGGTGGCGCACCGTCCCAACGAGTTCCTGCCGATCGACGAATTCCGCCGCGCGGACGCGCTGCTCGAGTCGCTGGTGCATCGGGCCTGTGTGGCCGGAGGATGAGCATGGACCCGGAGGTGATTCAGGCCGACTGGACCTGGACCGGCGAGCGCTTCGAGCGCGGCATCCAGGTGGCTGTCGCGGACGACGGCCGCATCGAGGCGGTGGGGGCGCTGCGTCGACGCCCGACGCGAGCCCTTCCGGGCCTGGCGCTGTTGCCGGGCTTCGTGAACGCGCATTCCCACGCGTTCCAGCGCGGCCTCCGAGGCCGGGGGGAACGGTTTCCCGCCGGCCAGGGCAGCTTCTGGACCTGGCGTGAGGCGATGTACGCTCTGGTGGACTCGCTCACGTTCGAAGGGCTGTGCGACCTGTACGTCCAGACCTTCCGCGAGATGCGTGACGCCGGCTATACCACCGTCGGCGAATTCCACTACGTCCACCATTCGCCGGGCACGCTCGACTACGCCTGCGACGAGATCGTACTGCGCGGGGCCGCGGCGGCGGGCATCCGCATCGCGCTGCTCAACACGTACTACGCCACGGGGGGCATCGGCAGGCCGCTGGAAGGGGCGCAGCGCCGGTTCGAGTCGCGCGATCCCGGGGCATACTGGGCGCAGATGGACCGGCTCGAGGCGCTGCGCGATCCGCGCACGCAGACGCTCGGCGCCGTCGCGCACAGCATCCGCGCCGTGCCGGCCGACACCGTCGCGGAGCTGCATCGGGAGGCGCGCCGGCGCGGCCTCGTGTTCCACATGCACGTGGAGGAGCAGGTCAAGGAGATCGAGGAGTGCGAGGCGGCGTATGGCCGCCGGCCGATGAGCGTGTTCACCGAGGTGCTGGCCCTCGAAGGCGGCTTCACGGCGGTCCACTGCACCCATACCGATCCGGACGACATGCGCCGGTTCCTCCAGTCGGGCGGCACCGTCTGCGTCTGCCCCCTCACCGAGGGGAACCTGGGCGACGGGCTGCCGGACCTCACCGCCGTCCACGCGGCGGGCGGGCGACTCAGCCTGGGGACCGATTCCAACGCGCGGATCAGCATGCTCGAAGACATGCGCTGGCTGGAGTATGGCCAGCGCCTGCGGCACCAGGCGCGGGGGTTGCTGGCCGATGCCGAAGGCCAGGTGGCGCGTACCCTGTTGCACGCCGCCACCGCCGGTGGCGCCCGGGCGCTCGGCGTCGACACCGGCTGCATGGCGCCGGGAAGGTGGGCGGACTTCGTCGGCGTGGACCTGGGCCATCCCGCGCTTGCGGGCGTGGGAGGCGAGGAGCTGCTGGACGCTCTCGTCTTCGGCGCCGACAACGCGGGCATCGCCGGTACGTTCGTCGGCGGTCGCTGGCGCGCCACCGGCGCGGAACGCTGAGCCCACAGGGGCTCTGGCTGATGGCGGGGCCTTGGGTGCCCCCTTACATTGCGCTCGCCATGGCCTCGAAGGTCTCCGACAAGTCCCGTCTCACCTCGCTGCTGCTGGCGCTGCCACTCGGTGCATTCGGCGCGCACCGGTTCCATGTCGGCCGCACCCGGAGCGCCGCGCTGCAATTGCTCACGCTGGGTGGCGTGGGGCTCTGGTGGCTCTACGACATCATCACCATCGCCGCCGGCTCCTTCCGCGATGCCGAGGGACGCCTGGTCGCCCGGTGGCAGACCGAAGACGAGATCGTGGGCCAGGGCGAGCTGCCCGAGCAGGTGCTGCAGGAACTGGAAGCGCTCCGCGCCGAAGTCCTCGAACTGGCCGAGCGGCTGGACTTCGCCGAGCGCATGCTCGCCCGCGGCCGGGATCCGGCCGCCATTCCGCCGGCCCCCGCCGACTGATCATGCCGTTGCCGTCCGCGGCCGGCGCGGATCCCGCCCGCGCCGGGAAGCCGGTCGTGTCCCTGCGCGGGAGTCTGCGCGCCACGATCGGACTGGCGCTTCCGGCCGTCGCCATTCAGGTCGGCATGATGCTCATGGGCGCAGTGGACACCGTCATGGTGGGCCACCTGTCGCCGCAGGCGCTGGCGGCCGTGGCGCTGGGCAACCTGTACTTCTTTGCCCAAGGCGTCTTCGGCATGGGCACCCTGATGGCGCTCGACCCGGTGGTTGCGCAGGCGGTGGGCGCCCGCGACCCGGTGAGCGTGTCACGCGGCCTGCAGCGCGGTCTGGTCCTCGCCGCCGCGCTGAGCATTCCGGGGATGATCTTTCTCCTGCCGGCCGGGACGGTCTTCCGGCTGCTGCACCAGCCGGCCGACGTCATTCCTGACGCGACGCGCTACGTGCTCATCACCATCCCGGGCGTCTTCCCGTTCCTCGCGTT
>JBMOPM010000084.1:0-9768 GCA_049323575.1 Gemmatimonadota bacterium
AGTCGTCGAAGGTCAGGAAATCGGTCGACGCGATGACCCGGAATCCGGCGGCGCTCAGCTCGGCGAGGGTGGCCTCGTTCCGCTGGTAGCTGATGATCGTGCCGGGCGCTACCGCCACGAAATTGCACGCCGAACTCCACTGCTCGCGCTCCTGGCTGGTCCGGTGGCTGCCGCCGGCGAAGATCGGCTCGAGCGGGAGGTCCACGGCCCGGAGCGCGGCGAACAGATTGGGCATCTCGCGCACGCCGAGGTGGCCCTTCCGCCGGTGGAGGATGGGGAGCCGCTCCGGACCGACGAAGGCGGGCGGATGCACCACGCAGAGCTCGCGGTCCACCTGGGTGAAGATCATGTCGAGATGGATCGCGACCTGCGACTTGGGCATCACCACCACGATCACGTCGCTCACGAGCCCCCGCGCGAAGACCTCGTCGCACAGGTGATCCAGCGCGGCCGGCGAGGTGCGCTCGCTGAAGCCCACCACGAGGAGGTCGGGCCGCAGGAGGTGCACGTCGCCGCCCTCGAGCGTGTAGTTGCTGCGGCGCTCCTCAGAGCCGTTGTAGAGGATCCCGTCGTTGGCCAGCAGGGGGTGGAACCGGAACAGCGCGTTGATGAGCAGCTCCTCGGTCCATCGCACGCCGTAGCGCATCGAACCCACCACGGCGTGGCGCCCGAGGACGATCCCCGTGTCCCGCGGGAAGAAGAGGTTGGGCAGCGGCGGCAGCACGAAGCCCACCTCGTTCAGCGCGCGCGCGATCGGCCCGCTCTCCTCCTCGGTGCCCTCGATGACCATGCGCACGATCTCGGCGGGCGGCAGCGCGTTCATCCGTTGCGCCAGCGCGTCCGACGGCACCACGTCCATCGTCCGGGAGATGACGTACTCGCGGGCCTCGGGCTGCTCCAGCACCTCCGCCAGCAGGTCCCGCACCTGGAGCACCTCGGCGAAGTGCTGCAGCACGCTCACGAACCGCCGGTGCTCCCGCTGCGCGATGTCGAGGTCGATGATGTCGTCATAGAGGAAGGCCTCCCGGGTGCCGGGCGTGACGGCCAGGAGCTCGGGCCCCGGCGTATGCACCAGGACCCGCTTGAGTCGCCCGATTTCCGACGTCACCTGAACGGCAGACATGGGGAGAAAGGTAACCGGGGGCGGCCGCCCGCCTACCGGTGGGACAACGCGTAGCTCAGGGTCTCGAGCTCGAGGGCGAGGTTGACGTTCTTGACCGCCACGTCATCGGGGACGGCCAGTTGCACCGGCGCGAAGTTCAGAATGGCCTTGATGCCGAGCTTCACGAGGCGGTCGGCCACGGAGGGCGCCGATTCGGCCGGGGTGACCAGGATGGCGATGTCGACGTCCAGCTTGCTCAGGGTCTCCTCGAGGCGATCGGTGTGCTGGATGGTGACGCCGTTCCAGGTCTGGCCCACCTTCTCGGGGTCCACGTCGAAGATCGCGACGATGTCGAATCCGCGCTGCGCAAAACCGCGGTACTGCACCAGCGCACTGCCCATCTTGCCTGCCCCGATCAGCGCCACGGCGTAGCGGCGCTTGAGCCCGAGGATCTGGCGCAGACTCGCGGCGAGTTCGGGGACCGCGTAGCCCAGGCCGCGCTTGCCGAACGACCCGAAGAAGGAGAGGTCCTTCCGCACCTGGGCGGAGGTGGTGCCGCCCCGGTGCGCGAGCAACTCCGAGCTCACGGTCTCGATGCCCCGCTCCTCGAACTCCTCCAGCGAGCGCAGGTACAGCGAGAGGCGGCGAACGGTGGAGTCGGCGACCTTGTGCTTCATGCGAGCTCAGTATTGTGAAAAGTTTCACGAAACTACGGCCCGCTCCACCCCGCGTCAACGAGCCGCGCCATCAACCGGACGAAATCCGCCGGCGACAGCACCTCCGGTCGCGCCGTGGGATCGAGTCGCAGATCGGCGAGCAACGCGCTGACCTGCGGCGCGTCGAAGCCGGTGAGTTCCCGCACACCGCGCAGCAACTGCTTGCGCCGGAAACCGAAGAGGCCCACGACCATCCGCCGGAATGTGCCCAGGCGATCGTCCGGCACCAGCGGGACCGGGAGCGGGGTCAAGCGCAACACGGCGGAGTCCACCTTTGGCGGCGGCGTGAACGCTCCGGCCGGCACCGTGAACAGTCGCTCCGCCCGCGCCACGGCCTGCACGCCAACGCTCAGGGCGCCGTACGCCGCACTGCCCGGCGGCGCGACCACCCGATCGGCCACCTCCTTCTGCACCAGAAACACGACGCGCTCGGGGCGCGGCGGCTGGAGTGCCCGGTCGATCAGCGGGCTGGTGATGTTGTACGGAATGTTGCCGGCGGCGATCCATGGCCCGCCGCCGACGGCCGCGGGCCAGTCCACCTCCAGCGCGTCGCCCTCGATGATCGTGGCCTCGGGAAACCGGGCGCGGAGCGCCGGCACCAGGTCTGCGTCCTTCTCGATGGCGACCAGCCGCGCCCCGCGCTCCACCAGCTCAGCGGTGAGGCCGCCCGGGCCCGGTCCGATCTCCAGCACGGCCTCACCCGGCGCCGGGGCCACCGCGTCCGCGATCCGCCCGAGGAGGCGGGGATCGAACAGAAAGTGCTGGCCGAGGCGCTTCTTGGGACGCGGCACTCAGGTCCTGAGAACGAGCAGGGTGCGGTCGTCGGTGGGGATGGCCCCGAACGCGGAGGCGGCGGCGAGCACCGCCTCCACGATCGCTTCGGGCGACTCGTAGCGGCGGGCCACGATGGCGTCGAGGATGCGCTGTTCTCCGAACGGCTCCCCCTCGCCGTTGCGGGCATCGGCCAGTCCGTCAGTCCAGAGGCACAGCAGGTCGGTGGGCACGGACCACGGCACGAGGCGGCGCTGGATGCTCCCCGAGGCGCCGAGTCCCAGGGGTGGGGCCGTGGATTCGAGGCGCTCCGGTGGCCCGAAGCGCGGGATGCGGAACGCATAGGGATGCCCCGCGTTGGCGTAGGCGAGGGTGCCGGCGTTGGGATCGATGACGCCGTAGAAGATGCTCAGATACATGTCGGTGCCGTCCAGCTCGCGCTGGAGGCTCTGCAGCATCAGCTCGAGGGTCTCGTCCGGGGTGAAGCTCGCGCCCACGTGGATGCCGGCTGCCGAGAGCACCGCCGCCATGATGAGCGCGGCGGAGAAGCCGTGGGAGGAGACGTCCCCCAGCATCACGCCGACGCGCCCGCGACCCAGGCGAGTGAAGGTGTAGAAATCGCCGCCCACCTGCTCGGCCGGGAGGCAGCGCGCGGCCACGTGCGCATCGTGCTGCAGCACGGCCGGCGAGGGCAGGAGCCTGAGCTGGAGGTCATGCGCGAGCGCGAGTTCCTGCTGCAGTCGCTGCCGGGCGAGGTCGCGTTCGACCAGACGTGCGTTCTGGATGGCGACGCCGATCTGGTTGGCGACGGCCGAGACCAGTTTGATCTCGCCCGGGGTGAAGCTGTCGCCAGCGATCCGGTCGGTGAGGTTGATGACCCCGACGCAGCGATTCTCGCCGGCCGCGGTGTAGCAGATGGGCACCGAAAGATAGGCGCGCCCGGCGTACCGGCGGGGATCGTCGCCGTCGCCGCGGCCGTCGCCGGGCTCTTCCGCCGCGCGGATGCGCCGGTCGCGGAACACCTCGGCGGCCACCGAGTCGGGGTCGTCCACCGCCACGGGGCCGATCTCCGCGGCGTCGACGCCCCGCGCGGCAACCACCCGCAGCAGGTGCTGCGCCTCGTCGTACACCATGATCGAGGCGCGCCGCGCGCCCACCACGGCGCTCACCTCGCGCAGGATGGTCTCCCCCGCCTCGCGAAGGTTGACGGTCTGGCCGAGGATCTCCCCGATGGCGTAGAGGAGGTCGATTTCCTCGTAGCGGCCGGCCAGCTCCTCGGTGATGAGCGCGGTCTCCTGGCGGGCCCTGAGCAGCGCGGTGACCGCGGCCAGGATGAGGGGCCCGTCCCGCCCGGCGTCGCCCGCGGTGGTCTCCACCTCGAGCCAGACGCCGTCCAGACCGGGGACGGGCGCGCACCAGCGGCCGTTCTGCCCGCCGGGCGGCGGCGGGAGCTCGGGCGGCTCGGACGGCGGATCGCCGGCCAGGAGCCGGGAACGGCCCGCGCGCAGATGCCAAAGGCGCGCCCGCCCACGGACGAGCGCGCCCAGCGCCTGCAAGACCGTTTCGATCCGCGCTATCTGCGGCGGAGCGTCATGCAGATGATGTTGCCCCGGTCGTTGAACGTGACGTGATCCGCCAGGTGGCGGATGAGGAAGATGCCGCGGCCGCAGACGCGGTCGAGGTCCTCGCGACCGAGCGGCTCGGGCACCGCCGCGGGATCGAAGCCATCGCCTTCGTCGCGAATGTGGATGTGAATGAGTTCCGGGCGGAGCTCGACGGTGACCCACACCCACTTCGACGGGTCTTCGTGGTTGCCGCAGATGATGGCGTTCGCGAGCGCTTCCGCGAGCACCACGCGCAGGCGGAAGGCCGTGCGCGGCGGCGTGGGATACCCGGCCAGGCAATGCCGGGCGAGCAGTTCCACCGCCTCCTCGACGTACGCGATCGCGCTCGGCACCCGCACGCTCACTTCCGCCCCGCAGTCCCGCTGGTGGGGGACCGGTGCGCGGCGAACGCAGAGCGCGAGAGGGGCCGTCATCTCAGTAGTTAGCCAGTGCCTGCTCGGACGTCTCGGCGATGGCAAAGAGCGTGTCGAGCTTGGTCAGCTCGAACAGCGACCGGAGGTCCTCGTTGAGGCCGGCGAGGCGGAGTTCACCGCCCTGCTCGCGGATCTTCTTCGACAGGGACACCAGCGCCCCGAGTCCGGAGGAGTCGATGTAGGCGGTGCGCGTGAAATCAATGAGGAATTTGCGCTCGCCCTTGTCGAGCCAGTCCTGCACGAGCTGCTTCAGCTCGTGCCGGTTCCCCACGATCAACTGGCCCTCGACCCGCACCACCACCACTCCGCCCGCATCCTGCGTGGCGCTGAACCCCATCAGGTGCCTCCCGTTACGAGCCCGATTGCAACGCGACCATGGCCGCGACCTCGACAATATCATCCACTGTGGCGCCCCGCGACAGGTCGGCCATGGGACGCGCCAGCCCCTGCAGGATCGGTCCGATCGCGGCCGCGCCGGCCAGCCGCTGCACCAGCTTGTAGCTGATGTTGGCGGCATCGAGATCCGGAAAGACCAGCACGTTGGCCCGCCCCGCCAGGGGCGAGCCCGGCGCCTTGCGCTGGGCCACCTCCGGCACCAGGGCGGCGTCCACCTGCAGCTCACCGTCCGAGATGATCCCCGGAGCCAGGTCCCGAAAATACCCCGCGGCCTCCGCCATCCGGGAGACCATGGGGTGGCTGGCGCTCCCCCGGGTGCTGAAGGACAGGAACGCCACCCGGGGCTCGTCGCCCACCAGGCGGGCCCGGTCGCGGGCGGCAGCGAGGGCGATCTGGGCCAGCTGGGGGGCCGTCGGCTCCGGCACCACGGCGCAGTCGGTGAACGTGAGCACCGGCCAGCCGGGCACCACCATGTAGAACGAGGAGCTGACCAGCTCCATGCCGGGCCCGAGTCCGATGCACCAGAGGGCCGCCTTGAGCACGTCGGCCGTGGTGTGCACCGCGCCTGCGACGCAGCCCTCGGCCTCTCCCAGGGCCACGAGTCCCGCCGCGAAGCGGATCGGATCGGCCGCGAGATCGAGCGCGTGGATCGCATCCCGCACCGCGTCCGGCCTGCGGGCCCGCAGGTGCTCCGCCACGGCGGTCTGGCGGCGATCGGTGTTCGGATCGATGCCGCCCGGGCCCACCAGGATCGGCTCGGCGATGCCTTCCGCCGCCAGCCGGCGGGCCGCCGCCGCGACCCGCTCATCCTCCGGTTCGGCGAAGACGAGCCGCGCGCGGCGCCGCGCGGCCCGTTCCAGCAGGTCCTCACGGAAGCTCATTGGCGGAACCGCTGGCTCAGGGCTTCGGCCACCAGGGGGTGCACCAGCGCGCTCACGTCGCCGCCGAACTGCGCCACGTTGCGCACCAGGCTGGAACTCAGATAGGTGAGATCCAGCGCGGGCACCATGAACACCGTCTCCAGGGACGGCTGGAGCTGACGGTTCATCAGGGCCATCTGGAACTCGTATTCGAAGTCGCTCACGGCGCGCAGGCCGCGAATGACCATGGTGGCGCCGCGGGCGTACGCGAAGTTGACCGTGAGCCCCGTGAACTGTTCGACGGAGATGCGCGGATCGTCCCCCGCGATGGCGCGGAGGAAGGCGAGGCGCTCCTCCACCGAGAAGAGGCTCTGTTTCGCGGGGTTGACTGCCACCGCGACGATCACCTGGTCAGCGAGCGCGAGGCTGCGGCGGATGAGGTCCTCGTGGCCCCGCGTGGGCGGGTCGAAGGAGCCGGGGTAGACGGCGATCCTGGTCATGAGGGCTACGCGGTATGCGGTCAGGGTTGTGCGGGGTCGGCCGCGAAGAATGTGACGGCGGTGTCACCATAGCGGCGGGTGTCCCCGCCGGGAAGTTCCACCGTCGCGGGATGCTCGATGGACAGGATGCGGGCGAAGGGCGTGCGCCGGAAGCGCTCGAGGAGCTGCCCGGCCCAGTCCCGGGTGTAGGGAGGATCGGCGAACGCGATGTCGAACGCGGCGGCCGCGAGCCGGTCGACGAACCGGATCGCGTCGCCCCGACAGATCGTGGCGCGGTCCCCCACGCCCAGGGCTTCGATGTTGGTCCGGATGGCCTCGAGCGACGGCGGATTCAGGTCCACGAAGGTGGCCGTCGCCGCGCCGCGGGAGAGCGCCTCGAGGCCCAGGGCGCCGCTGCCGGCAAAGAGGTCGAGCACCCGCGCGCCAGGAAGGACATCGGCGAGGATGTTCATCCATGCCTCCCGGACGCGGTCGGCGGTGGGGCGCACCCGGGCATCCCGCGGGGTGACGAGGCGCCGGGACCCATGACTGCCGGCGATGATCCTCATGCCGGCGAGAGCGCCACCAGCCGGGCCTGGAGCGACGAGCCCCCGCCCCACTCGTTGCGCTCCAGCCGGAAGGCTGCGTCGACGCCCATCCCGGGCACCAGCCACGGGGCGCGATCGGCCCAGTGGAATCCGATGGCGTCGAGCCGGCCCAGACCGTCGTCCAGCGTGCCCTTGAGGTGGCCGCCCCCCACGCGGCGGAAGCCCTGGAAGCGGACGTTGCGCACGCCGAACACCGGCGCCGGGTTGCCGGGGCCGCACGGCTCCAGGTGCCGGCACAGGCGCTCCAGCTCGTCCGTGGCCTCGGTGAGCGCGATCTCCAGGTCCACGCGCTGTTCGGGCCCCAGGTCCTCCGGGCGAAGGGACTCGCGTGCCACCGCGGCGAACCGCTCGCGGAACTCGTCCAGGCGCGCGCGGCGAATGGTGACGCCGGCCGCCATGTGATGCCCGCCGTAGCGCTCCAGCAGGTCGGCGCAGGAGCCGAGCGCCGCGTGGAGATCGAAGCGGGAGATGCTGCGACCCGAGCCCTTGCCGATGTCCCCGTCCAGCGCGATGAGGAAAGTCGGCCGACCGTAGCGCTCCACGACGCGCGAGGCCACGATGCCCACCACGCCGGGATGCCAGCCATCGGCAGCGAGGACGAAGCCCGCGTCGCGGTCGGGATCGAAGCGCTCCACCTGCTCGATGGCCTCGAGGAGGATGCGCTGGTCGAGCTGCTGGCGCTCGAGGTTGAGCGCGTTCAGGTGATCCGCCAGGCGGGCCGCCTCCACCGGATCATCCGCGAGCAGGAGACGGAGTCCGTCTCCCGCGTCGCCGATGCGGCCGGCCGCGTTGAGCCGGGGGGCCAGGATGAATCCGACGTGTCCCGTGCGGATCGGCCGGCCGGCCAGCCCGCTCGCGGCGACGAGCGCGCGGAGACCGGGCCAGCGACTGTCCTGCAGCAGCCGGATCCCGTGGCGGACGATGACGCGGTTCTCACCCACCAGCGGCACCACGTCGGCGATCGTGGCCACGGCGACGTAGTCGAGGAGGTGGAGCGGCAGGTTCTCGGGGAGGCCCAGCGCGGGCACCAGGGCCTGCACCAGCTTGAAGGCCACGCCGGTGCCGCAAAGCGATGAGGCGCCGCTCCGATCGTCGGGCTGCTGGGGATCGACCACCGCGGAGGCCGGCGGCAGCTCGGGCCCGGGCAGGTGGTGATCGGTGACGACGACCCGGACCCCCGACGCCATGGCCTCGCGCACCGCCTCCACCGCGGTGATGCCGCAGTCACAGGTAACGATGAGCGACGCCCCCGCGTTGCGCGCGGCGGCGAGCCCCGCGGGCCCGAAGTCGTAGCCGTCGCGCAGGCGATGGGGTACGAACGGCGTCACCCGGGCGCCGGCCATGCGGAGCGCGCGGGTCAGCACGGTGGTGGCACACTGCCCGTCGACGTCGTAGTCCCCGTGCACCAGGATTCCGTCGCCGCGACGCACCGCGTCGGTGATCACGGCCACGGCCTCCGCCATCCCCGCCAGCCGGAGCGGATCGGTGAGCCCGTCGAGCCCCGGCCGCAGGAAGGTCCGGGCCGCCTGCGGGGCGCCGAACCCGCGCTGGATGAGCAGCGCGCAGAGCGCCGGCGGCAGCGACAGCGCCGCAGCCAGCTCCTGCACCGCCGAGCGGTCGGGGGCGGGCGCCACCACCCAGCGGAGCGGCGGCGCGGGGAAGGTCGTCAGCACTCAGTCGACCGCGTCCGACGAATACAGAATCACGCCGCAGACCTCGCACCCATCGAGGAGGAGGCCGGTGCGGATCTGACTGCGGCGGCTGAGCGGAATGGCGGTGAAGCACGCGCCGCAGGCGCCGCCATCGAGGGGGACCACGACGGGCTGCCCGCCGCGGCCGCGATGGAGGCGGTCGTAGCGCACCCTGAGCGGCTTCTCGAGCGCGGCCGCGGAGGCTTCGCGCGCGGCCAGCGCCGTTTCCCGCTCGGCCGAGAGCTGGGCGATGCGCGCGGCCAGCTCCTGGCGGCGCTCCACCTGCGCGCTGGCCAGCTCCTCGGCCCGCTGCTCGGCCTCTTTCACGCGAGTCTCGAGCCCGGTGACCTGGTCCGACAGGCGGAACCAGTCGCTCTCTTCCTTGGCCAGCACGGTGCGGGCGAGGTCGAGTTCGGCCATGAGGGCGGTGGCCTGCCTGGCCTGGCGCACGTGCTCCAGCCGCGAGCGCTGGCGTTCCTGCAGCATGCGATAGCTCTCGATCTTCTGCTCGAGCTGATCGCGCCGGGCCACGCCCTCCGCCGCGGCCTTCCGCGCCGTCATGACGGCCTGCTCGGCCTGCTGCAGTTCGCGGTCGAGTGCCGCGACGGCGTCGAGGGCGGCCTGCAGCCGCATGTCCACATCGAGGAGGACACGATCCTTTTCCTGCAGATCGAGCAGCTTCACCAAATCAGGGTGCATGGGAGTTCCTTCGTTGCTTGTGGGAACTGGAGCCGTACCACTTCCGTTTGAAGGCCAAGGGGAACCGGTCCCGGAGCTCGGCCTGCCGCCGGCGCTTTTCCGCTGGATCGGTGAGCCGCTGGTACTCGCGGTAGTGGGGGCGCGCCTCGAGGGTCTGCGCCACGGCCACGTACGTTCGGTCGAGGGTCTCGTCGGCGACCTGGGCCGCGTCGGCCCGGAGGGTCTCCCAGACAGTACGCGCCGCAGGGGACAGTTGTTCGCCGACCTCCGCGTGGCCCGCGGTCACCAGCGCGTCGAAGATCTCGCGATACTCCGCCCCTTCGAACCACGCCGGATCGACTTCCTTCCGGGCCCGTTCGAGCCACAGCGGCGCCGCGAGCATGATCTTCAGCAGCTCGCGCTCGGCGC
>JBMOPM010000085.1:0-9665 GCA_049323575.1 Gemmatimonadota bacterium
GCCGAGCTCGGCACCAAGGTGGACCCGGAACGGCAGAAGATCACGGTGAACGGCAGACCGGTGAAGGTGCTGCCGCGCCGCTGGATCGCCTTTCACAAGCCGCTCGGGGTGGTCACGACGGCGAGCGACGAGGAAGGCCGTCGAACCGTGTTCGATTTCATCAGTCACCCGGAGGGCCTGACCTATGTCGGGCGACTGGACGTGATGACCACCGGCCTGCTGCTGCTCACCACCGACGGCGAGGCGGTACACCGCCTCACCCACCCGAAGTACCGGATCGCGCGCCACTACACCGCGCTGGTCCACGGTCGCCCCACGGCCGAGATCGCCGACGCGGCGAAGAAGCGCTGGCTGGTGGATGGTCGCCCGGTGGTGCCGCAGGACGTGCGCGTCCGGCCCGGCAAGGAGGGCCGCAGCATCGTCGACGTGACGCTCACCGAGGGGCGCAATCGGGTGGTGCGGAACTGGTGCGCCGCCATGGGGCTCAAGGTGGAACGCCTCGCCCGGCTGTCGTACGGCCCTGTCCGGCTCGGCGACCTGCCGGTCGGTCAGTGGCGGCCGCTCACGCCGAAGGAGGAGAAGGCGATCTACCAGGCGATCAAGCTGGAGCCGGGCGAATGACGGCGAGATCCGCGCCGGCGTCGGGCACCACGGCGGCGCCCGCGATGCCGCTCGAGGCGGTCCTCGCGGAGGTGCGGCGGCGCATCGTGGGGCAGGACCTCATGGTGGAACGCCTGCTCATCGGCCTGCTCACCGGAGGGCACATCCTGCTGGAAGGCGTACCCGGTCTCGCCAAGACCCTCGCGGTGCGTACGCTGGCGGAGGTGATCCATGCGTCCTTCTCGCGCATCCAGTTCACCCCCGATCTGTTGCCGGCGGACGTCATCGGCACGATGGTGTTCGACCCCAAGACGCAGGAGTTCTACCCCCGCCGGGGCCCGGTCTTCGCGCAGATCGTCCTCGCCGACGAGATCAACCGCGCGCCGGCCAAGGTGCAGGCCGCGCTGCTGGAGGCGATGCAGGAGAAGCAGGTGACGATCGGCGGCACGACGTACGCGCTGCCGGAGCCGTTCCTGGTGCTCGCCACCCAGAACCCGATCGAGAGCGAAGGGACCTACCCGCTGCCCGAGGCGCAGCTCGACCGGTTCATGCTCAAGGTCCGTGTGACCTATCCCACCCGGGACGAGGAGCGCGAGGTACTGCTCCGGCTGGGCGGCGGGGCGGAGATCCCGGTGCGGCGCGTGCTGGAACCCACCGCCATTCTCGAGGCGCGTGCCGCGATCGGCGGGATCTACCTCGATCAGCGGGTGAGCGACTACATCGTGGATCTGGTGCGCGCCACCCGCGATCCCGCCGGCGCCGGCCTGCCCGAGGTCAAGCCGCTGGTGAGCTTCGGCGCGTCGCCCCGCGCCTCGCTCGCGCTGGCGCTCGCCGCGCGGGCGCATGCATGGCTGCGCGGGCGGGGCTTCGTCATCCCGGAAGATGTGCGCGCGCTGGCCCCGGATGTCCTCCGCCACCGCATCATCCTCACGTTCGAGGCCGAGGCCGAGGACATGACCACGGATGCCATCGTCGAGCGGATACTTGACAAGCTTCCCGTGCCGTGACACGGGGCAGGCGTGAGGTGGCGGGGCCGCCAGATCCCTCACCTGACGCGCGGCACCCGGCACCCGGTACCCTGGTACCTTCCTCCATGACTACCGTCCCGCCCCACATCCTCAAGCAGGTGAAAGCCATCGAGCTCCGCACCCGCGGACTCGTCGCGGCGCTGTTCGCCGGCGAGTATCGCTCGGTGTTCAAGGGGCAGGGGATGGAGTTCGCGGAGGTGCGGCCCTACGAGCAGGGCGACGACGCGCGGTCCATCGACTGGAACGTGTCGGCCCGGTTCGCCACGCCCTACGTCAAGACGTTTACCGAGGAGCGCGAGCTCACGCTGCTGCTGCTGGTGGATCGCTCGGGCTCCACGCGCTGCGGAGATCCGCGCGCCAAGGTGGATGTGGCCGTCGAGGTCGCCGCGGTACTCGCGCTGGCGGCAGCGCGGCAGCACGACCGGGTGGGCGCGGTGGCGTTCACCGACCGGATCGAGCAGGTCATTCCGCCGGCCAAGGGGCGCCGCCACGTGCTCCGCATCGTGCGCGACCTGCTCGCCTTCCAGCCGACGCATCGGCGGACCGACCTGGCGGGCACGCTGGCGTACGCGCTCCGGCTGCTGCATCATCGGAGCATCGTGGTGGTGCTCTCGGATTTCCTCGCGCCCGGATGGGTGCGACCGCTCCGCCAGCTCGCGGCGCGGCACGAGGTGGTCGCGGTCTCCATCGATGACCCGCGCGAGGAGCGGCTGCCGGCCGCGGGGTGGATCGATGCGGCCGACGCCGAAACCGACCAGCACGTGCTGGTGGATGCCGGCGATCGCGCGACGCGCGCGCAGGTGGCCGCGCTCACGGAGCGGCGACTGGCGGAGCGGGCGAAGATCTTCGCCACAGCGGGCGTGGAGCATCTGCCCCTCAGCACGGTGGGCGACTACACCATCCCGCTGCGCCGCGCGTTCACCCGGCGTCACCGCGGACGGAACGGCCGTTGATCGTCATAGCCGCCCTCTTCGCGCTCGCGCTCGCCGCGCCGGGTCGGCCCACCGTGGGCGACACCATCCGCGTGGCCGTGCGGGTGCCGGCCGTGATCACGGGCGAGGCCAGTCTCGCCGCGTGGGAGCCATCCGAGCCGTTCGAGCTGGTGGGTCGGCCGTCGCTGGTGCGCCATGGGGCCCAGGCCGACGTGCGGGTCAACGTGGTGGCGTGGCAGCCCGGCCGCTACACGCTCCGGTTGCCGGCAGTGATCGTCATCACGCCGGGCGGCGTGGACTCACTGCCCGGTGGTGACGTGACGGTGACCGTGGCGAGCGTGCTGCCGCCGAATCAGCCCGACTCGTCGCTGGCGCCCCAGCCCGTCGCCGCGATCGTGGCGCAGACCGCCACGTCCTGGGGCCCGGTGGCGGCGAGCCTGGCCGCGGCATTGGCCCTCCTGCTCCCGTTCTGGGTGCTCCGGCTTCGCCGGGGACCACGCACGCCGCCGCCGCCCGTGGGCCGTCCGACCGAACCCACCGAGGCCGCGCTGGAGCAGTGGGAGGCGATGGGCGAGGGTCGGGCCGTGGCGATCTGGGCGGCAGCACGGCTTCGCATGGCGGTCGCCGCGGGCTGCGCTGACGCCGATCCGCATCGGCCGACGGCCGACTGGCTCGCGGTGATCCGTGATCGGAGACCGGAGTGGCCCGCGGCCGAGATCGCCGAGCTGGCGGACGCCCTCGACCTCGCGCGCTTCGGCGCGGACGCCCCCGCGGGCGTCGCGGCGCTCGCCGCCCGCACGATCGATCTCTCTGCCCGTCTCGTCGCCCGCCCATGATGTTCGCGCGCCCGCTGCTGCTCGGCCTGCTCGTGCTGATCCCGGTGTGGTGGTGGCTCCGCGGGCGCGCGAAGCCGGAGGGCGCCCGCGTCTCCGATACCAGCATCCTCGCCCGCGCCACGCGGCATCGGTGGCGTCTGCTGCTGCCGCCGGCGCTGCGGTCGTGCGCCCTCGCCGCGTGGATTATCGCGGCCGCGGGACCGCTGGACCGGGGCCGGCCGCTGGACGTAAGGCAGGAGGGCATCGCGATCGTGCTCGCCGTGGACGTCTCCAGCAGCATGCTCGCCGAGGACTTCGCGCCCTCGAATCGGCTGGAGGTGGCGAAGCAGCAGGCGATCGCATTCATCGCCGGACGCCGGAGCGACCGCATCGGCCTCGTGAGCTTCGCCGGCGAGGCGCTCACCCAGGTGCCGGTGACGCTCGACTATCCGGTACTGGAGCAGGCCGTGAAGGATCTTCGCGTGGGCATGCTGGAGGACGGCACCGCGATCGGCAGCGGCCTCGCGGTGGCAGTGAATCGGCTCCGCAAGGCGCCGGGGAAGAGCAAGGTGGTCATCCTGCTCTCCGATGGCGAGAACAATCGCGGCCTCATCGATCCCCGCACCGCGGCGGCTGCGGCCAAGGCGTATGGCGTCCGCGTGTACACCATCGGCGTGGGCACCGAGGGGGAAGCACCGATTCCCACGGGCCGCGGCGCCACCGGGTTCCGCTACGAGGTGGTGCGGGTGAAGATCGACGAAGCGCTGCTCAAGGAGATCGCGAACGAGACCGGCGGGCGCTACTTCCGGGCCCGCGACCGCGAGGCGCTGCGATCGATCTTCTCCCAGATCGATCAGCTGGAGAAGGTGCCGATCCAGGCGGTACGCTATGCCGATGCCGATGAGGTCACCCGGCCGTTCGTCCTGGCCGGTATCGCCGCGCTGGCGCTCGAGCTGCTGCTGGCCTCGACGGTGGTGGTGCGGATCCCGTGACGCTCGACTCGCCCACGCTGCTCCTGCTCGTGCCGCTGCTCGGCGCCGCGATCGGCGTGCTGGCGGGGATCGCGCGCACCCGCCGCGTGCGTCTGGCGAGCACGTGGTCCGCCGCGTTGGGCGAGCGCGCCCGGCGGATGGCCCGCGGGTTCCCGCTGCTGCTGGGCCTGGCCACGGCGATCGCGGCGCTCTCCCTGGCCGGGCCCCGGTTCGGGCGGGCGGAGGTGACGACCGAATCGCGATCGCTCAGCCTGGTGCTGGCCGTCGACATCAGCCGCTCGATGCTGGCACAGGACGTGGCCCCCAGCCGGCTGGGCCGGGCCAGCGCCGAGGCACGCCGCCTGGTGCAGGACCTGCCCGGCGACCGCATCGGGCTCATCGCGTTCGCCGGCAAGAGCTACATCCTCTCGCCACTCACCGTGGACGGCAGCGCGGTGATGATGTTCCTCGACGGTCTCGATCCCGATCTCGCCAGCGAAGGGGGCACCGATCTCGCCGCCGTGCTCAGACAGGGGCGGGAACTGCTGGAGACGGCCGAGCGCGGCGCCGAGCGGGTGCTGGTGATCTTCACCGATGGCGAAGGTCATGACTCGCTGGCCGGCGCGGTGGCACAGGCGGAGGCGCTGCGTGCCGCGGGCATTCGCTCGATCTTCGTCGCCGAGGGCGGGACGGAGCCCGTCACCATCCCGCTGGGCGAGTCGGGGGCGGGGGCCCCGGCGGTGAAGCTGGATCTCGACGGCCAGCCGGTGAAGACCGCGCGCCGCGACGACATCCTGCAGGCGCTCGCCGAGGCGAGCCGCGGCGAGATCGTCCGGTCCGAAACGGTGGACCAGGCCGGCGCCGTCCGGAATCTCGTGCGCGACCTGACCCGCGCGCGGAGCATGTTCACCCGCGCGGCGGACCTGATTCCGCGGGGCTGGGTCGCGGTGCTCGCGGGCACGCTGCTGCTCCTCGTGCTCACCGTGGCGCGGCGCTCGGGCGCGCTCGTCGCGATCGCGGGCCTGATGCTCGCCGCCAGCACGGCCGAGGCGCAGCGGCCTTCGGCGGGCATGCGCGCGCTCGCCCGGGGCGACACGCTGGGGGCCGGGATCAGGTTTCTCACCGAGCGCAGCGGCGGGCGGGACACGGCCTACTACAACGGCGGCACCGTCCTGCTCAAGGCCGGGCAATACGACGAGGCGCGCAAGGCCCTCGAAGCCGCCGCGCGTTCGATCGATCCCGGTCTCCGCTACCGCGCGCTGTACAACCTCGGCACGCTCGCGCTGCTCGAAGCGCGCAAAGACAGCGCGCGGCGCGACACGTTGCTGGCCGAGAGTGTTGAACGGCTCAAGGAAGCCCTTCGCCTCATGCCCGGCGCCGAGCAGGCCAAGTGGAACCTGGAGCTGGCCCAGCGCCGGCGCACGCCGCCGCAGAGCGGGGGCGGTGGCTCACCGCCACCCCGGCCATCGAGCGGCGGGAACCAGCCGCGGCCGCCGTCGCAGAGCGAACTGGATCAGGCCCAGGCGGAGCAGATCCTGTCGTCCATGGATCGGCAGGAGCGTGCGACGCGCGAAGCGCAGCAGCGGCGGATGCGGACCCGGAGCAGCGGGACGAAGGACTGGTGATGCTCGCGGCGCTCGCGCTCGTGGTTGCGCTGCACCAGGGCCAGACGGCCTTCGTGGTGGGCGAGGTGGACCGCTCTCGCGTGATGGTGGGTGACGGCATCACCTGGACCGTGCGGGCAGAGGCGCGTGCGGCCGAGGGGATGTCCGTCGTCGTGCCGGCGCCGGACGGCTTCGAGGTCATCGCGCGAAGCGAGCGCACCGAGGTCTCCGTGGTCGGGGTAGAGACGCGTACCACCGTGGTCGAATTGCGGCTCGTGGCACGGCGGCCGGGCAAGTGGATCCTTGGCCCGGCGGAGATCCGGCTCGGCGGTCGCGTGCAGTTCGGCGGGGCCGTCGAGGTGGAGGTGATGGACAACAGGGCGTCGACCGGCTCGGTGCTGAGCCCGCGGGCGAGGGCCCTGCTCGATCGCGCGGTGCCGCCCGCGGCCGGCGGGGTGAGTCTCACGGTGCTGGTTCCGCGCAACACGGCGCAGATCGGCGAGCAGGTGGACATCGTGACCGCCGCCTGGTTCCCCCGCGAGCTCCGCCTCCGGCTCCGCCGCCCACCGACGCTGCAGCCGCCCAGCCTCGACGGCATGTGGACCTATCCTCAGGCCGCGCCCGTGGGCATCGCCGCGAGTCGCGTGGTCGGCGGGCAATGGTACGACTTGTTCGTGCTGTCGCAGGTGGGCTTCCCGCTCCACGCGGGTCCGCTCCGGATCGGCGGGGCCACCCTCACCTACAGCGTGCCGGTGGGCATCCAGTTCTACGGTCAGGAGGAGCGCCGGTCGCTCAGCGCGCAGCCCGTGGATCTCACGATCACGCCGCTGCCCGATGCCGGGCGCCCGCCGCGGTACGCCGGCGCCACGGGCGCCGGCATGTCGATCGATCGCGAGCCGATCTCCGGGCCCGTACATCAGGGACGGCCGTTTGCCGTCAGCTTCGTGGTGAAGGGCGAAGGGAATGTGTCGCTCTGGCCGTCTCCCGTCATCGACTGGCCGGTGGGGATCCGCGCCTATCCCGACAGGGTAGACGAGACGATCACGCCGGTAGAGGGCCGCATCGCGGGCAGCAAGACGTTCCGCTTCCTCGTCGTCGCCGATTCACCGGGCGTCGCGTCGCTGCCGGCCGTGCAGTACCCGGTGTGGGACGTGACCCGACGCGTGTACGTCACGCTGCAGGTTCCGGGCGGGGTGGTCGTCGTCCAACCGTCGGCCGCGCTGGCCGATGTGCCGGCCGAACCCCTGCCGCTGCTCGCGCCCGCCGGCCTGCCGCTCGCCCTCCGGGCCACCCGCGCCCTCGGCCCCGGGGGGATCGGCCTCCTCGCGTTGCTGCCCCCTGTCGTCGCCCTGTGGCTCTGGCGCCGCCGGCCCCGGCACTGGGCGGTACCACGGGCGGCGGAGGCGCCCAGCATCGCGCTTGAGCGCCGGATCACCGGGCTGCTGGCGGGACGCGACGATGGCCCGCGCGGCAATGTCGTCGATGCGGTCCTGGCCGCGGGCTATCCCGACGCGGTGGCGGAGCGGGTCGGCACGTTCTGGCCCCGGCTGCTCGCGGCCCGTTACGCGCCTGGCAACGGCGACCGGGCCAGCCTCGACGGTGAAGCGGCCGAGATCCTCGCCATGCTGGAGCGGCAGCGTGTGCCCACCGTGTCGCGGCCGCGCACGCTGGCGGTTGGCCTCGCGGTGCTGGCGGTGGCGACGCAGGGCGCGCCCGCCGCGCGTGAGGCCGTCGAGCTGTATCGGCGCGGCGACTATCACGCCGCGGCTGTTGCGTTCGAACGGGCCGTGGCGCAGGAACCCGGTGACCCGGCGCTCCTCTACGGGCTCGGCGCTGCGCGGCGCATGGACGGCGACCGCGGCGGGGCGATCGCGGCATGGGTCCAGGCGCGGCGGCTGAGCCCGCGCACGCCCGAGATTCGCCGCGCCATGGCCGGTGCCCCCGCGGCCGATCTCACCAGTGATGAGCTGCTCGCGGTGCCGCCGGTCACGGCGCCGGAGCTGGCGCTGGTGGCGCTGACACTGTGGGCCGCCGCGTGGGCCGTGGTCGGCGCGACGAAGGGCCGCCGCAAGGGCCTCGCCGCCGCGCTCGGTCTGGCCGCGGTGGTGGTGGCGACCTGGGGGGCGATGATCGAGCGGCGGAACTCGCAGCCGCTGGTGATCGGCCGCGGTTCGGCCACGATCCGGCTCTCGCCCCACGAGCGCGCTCCGGGCATCGGCGGAATCGCGCTCGGCACGGTGCTCCGGCTGGAAGGGGAACGCGGGGCGTGGCGGCTGGTGGCCGCGCCGTCGGGGCTCAAGGGGTGGGTGCCGGCCGAGGCCGTGCGGCGGGTGGGGACGTAGCAGTCCGCCGGGCACCGCGACGCACCGGGCGGTCGAGGCCGTGCGCCTTACGGCCCCACCGCCTTCCCGCCTAACTTCCCGCCATGCCGCGCCGCATCGCCATTCTTCCCGACGCCGTCGCCGATCAGATCGCGGCAGGCGAGGTCGTCGAGCGACCTGCTTCGGTCGTGAAGGAGCTGGTCGAGAACGCGCTCGACGCCGGCGCCACCCACGTCCGCATCGCCATCGAGCAGGGCGGCAAGACGCTGATCCAGGTCAGCGACGATGGCCACGGCATGGGACGTGAGGATGCCATTCTCGCCCTCGATCGCCACGCGACCAGCAAGATCCGCAGTGCCGGTGACCTGGTGGGTGTCTCCACGTTCGGCTTCCGTGGTGAAGCGCTGCCGGCGATCGCCTCGGTGTCGCGCTTCACGTTGGTCACGGCCGAGGCGGGTGGCGCCGAGGCGACGCAGGTGAGCGTCACTGGCGGGCGGCTGGACGAGGTGACGGCGTCGGTGCGACAGCCCGGGACCACGGTGACGGTGCGCGGGCTGTTCTTCAACACGCCCGCGCGGCGAAACTTCCTCCGCTCCACCGCGAGCGAGACCCGCGCCGTGCTGGATGCGGTCTCGACCCTGGCGCTGGCGCACCCGGAGACCGGGTTCGAGCTGGAGGCGGACGGCCAGGTCCGCCTCGCCGTGCCCGCGGGCCAGACGTTATCGGAGCGGCTGGTGAGCGTGTGGGGAAAGGATCTGGCCGGCACGCTCGTGCCGCTGCGCTACGCGACCGGGCCCGCACGGATCGAGGGGTTTGCCCAGCGGCCCGCCGAGGCCCGGCCCACCGGGCGTCGCACGCAGCTCTTCGTGAATGGGCGTCCGTTCCGCGACGCGTTCCTCATCCGCGCGGCCGAGGCGGGGTATCGCGCCGCGATCCATCCCGGTGACCGCCCCAGTCTGTTCCTGTCCATCTTCGTGGACCCGGGCGAGGTGGACGTGAACGTGCACCCGGCGAAGCTCGAGGTGCGCTTCCGCGATCGCCTGGGCGTCGAGCGCGCCGTCGAGGAAGCGGTCCGGTCGGCGCTCGGCACCATGGAGGCGGCCGCCGCGGTCGGCGACTGGCGACCGGTGCCGAGCGCGGCGCGGCCCGCGGCACAGGCGTTCGTCCACGTCGGGCGGCCGTCCCTGCCGAACGATCAGAGCGCCGACCTGTTCGCCGGCGCGCGGTCCGCCGGGCCCGCGGAGGC
Organism: Gemmatimonadota bacterium; assembly: GCA_049323575.1. Taxonomy (GTDB): domain Bacteria; phylum Gemmatimonadota; class Gemmatimonadetes; order Gemmatimonadales; family GWC2-71-9; genus JBMOPM01. The sequence goes on from JBMOPM010000085.1 coordinate 9,518, forward strand.
GGCGGCCGAGGAACGCGGGGCGACGGTGGACGCTCCGCTGCTGCACCTGTTCCGCAGCTATATCGCCTACGAGGCCCCGGACGGCCTGGTGATCGTGGACCAGCATTCCGCCCACGAGCGCGTGCTCTACGAGCGGGTGATGGCCCAG
>JBMOPM010000086.1:0-9650 GCA_049323575.1 Gemmatimonadota bacterium
GGCGGTCGGGCGGGCGGCGTTCAGTGATCGAGCACCAGTCCCCGATCCCACGCCAGGTTCGCCAGGAACTGCAGCCACATGGTGTCGGTGAAGTGCAGCACGCGGCAGGGCGCCTGGAGGTTGAGGTCGTCGGTGAGTACCGCGATCCATTCCCCGGGCGTCGCGCCGTTCGCGCGGAGGAGCGGCGCCGGCGCCACCGCTCGCCGGAAGACCTCGATCTTGGGCAGAGGGGCCCGCTTGAAGCCCTCGATCAGCACCACGTCCGCGTCACTCATGTGACGGCGGATGAAGGTCAGCGGATCGTAGTCGTCCGGCTGCCGCTCGTATATCACGCGGATCTCCGGACCCATGATCGCCACACGCTCGGCCTTCCCTTCGTGCAGGTGGCGCCAGGTATCGCTGCCCGGGCGGTCGGCGTCGGCGGGGTGATGGCCATGCTTGAGGGTCATCACCCGCCTGCCGCGGCGCACGAACTCCGCGGCCATGGCGACCATCAGCGTCGTCTTGCCCGCGTTCTTGTGCCCTACGACCGAGATGATGCGAGGTCCCGCCACAGTTGATCCGCCTGTGCGAGGTCGTCGGTGGTATTCACATTGAAGAAGAGTCGGTCGGGGTCGCCGAAAGCCCGGACTCGATCGAGACTGAGGATACCGACCTTCACCTCCGGGTGGAAGGCGATGGCCCGCCGGTCGCCGGCGTCCAGGCACCGGCGGATGGGCGCCTCGCAGGCCGGGCCGTACCCGGCGCACAGGGGCTCGACGCCGCGCCGGCTGTCACTCTCGGGCAGCACGGCATCGTGCGCCGCGAGACCGTCGGCCAGCGCGCGAATGAGTTCCGCGGTGACGAACGGCATGTCCCACGCCACCAGCACGACCGGCGCCGGCACCGCCGCCACGGCGGTGTAGATGCCGCCGAGCGCGCCGGCGCCCGGCCGCACGTCGGGGATCACCCGGAGACCCGGGCGCCACGAGGCGGCATCGGGCGCATTGGCGATGAGGACGGGCGGTTCACCCAGCGCCGCCTCGAACGCACCCACGAGGGTGTCGAGGATGCGTACGCCGCCCACGCGCTCGAGGCCCTTGGGCCGGCCGCCGAAGCGGGTGGCGCCGCCACCGGCCATGATGGCGCCGCGGACCGGTGCGAGGCGGCCCGGTGTCAGGGCGTGACTCCCTCTGCACCCGGCACCGGCAACCCGGCACCCGGGAGGTGCACCTGCGGGCTCCCGCTCACGGCCCGCCCCACCAGCACCATGCCGGTCCGCCGCGCGATCTCGACGGCCAGCGTCGACGGCACCGAGGGCGTCGCGATCCAGTTGATGCCCGCCCGGCCCGCCTTGAACGCGAGCTCGGCCGAGATGCGGCCGGTGACCAGGAGCCCGAGGCCCGCCACGGGGCGCCGCGCGAGGAGCGCCGCGCCGATCACCTTGTCCACCGCGTTGTGCCGCCCGATGTCCTCGGCGTGGGTGACCAGCTCGCGGCCGTCGGCGAGGGCCGCGGCATGGATGCCGCCGGTGTCCTTGTAGCGCTCGCCCCGCGCGAAGAGGGCCTTGAACAGCGCCCGCGAGGTCTCGAGGTCCGGCGGCATGCCCCGCAGCGGCGCCGCCTCGACGGTCGCCGGGTCGGCGAGGAACGTGCTCACGGCGCCGCAGCCCGAGGCCAGCACCGGGCGGCGCCCCTCGCTCACGACGCGCTCCAGCCGCTCGGGCGCGATCTCGGCCCAGAAGCCGAGGTCGGTGGCGCACGGGCGGAGCTTCACGTCGTCGATCGAATCGATGTAGCCCTCTCCATGCAGCCAGCCGATCGCCAGCTCCTCCAGCAGATCGGGCGTGCACATCCAGGTGACCGCGGGGCGCCGGTTGACCTCGAGCCAGACCGGCACTTCCTCCACCGCGGCGGCCTCGGACATCTCGCCGCCGCGCTTGGCCGGGCGGATGAGGGGCGTGTCGGTCATGGTCGGTGGTTTGTCCCGGCCCGCGGTGACCGGACCCGGTTCGGCACGCTGTCCACCGGATACAGCGTGATGGTCAGCCGCGCGTGGCCGCCGGCCGCCGCCTGGACCCGCAGGGCCGTCGGCGCCGCGGTCACGCTCAGCACCCGGCCGCTGTCGAGCCGGGCCTGAAGGTTCACGCCCCGGGTCAGCTCGCGGTTCATCTCGCGTTCGGCCAGATGCCGGACCTCGTCCAGCAGCCGGCCTGCGGGCAAGCGGGCGTTGGCCCGCAGCCAGGCGAGCAGTTCGTCGCCCTTGAGCCAGGCGAGGCCCTGGCCGAGGAGGTTGTCGGTGGCGATGTCGTACGCGAGGTCGGGCATATGCAATTCCTCCCTCGCTGGATCGTACTTGGGCGTCCCCACCACGTACAGCGTGCCCGTGACGTCGCCGGTGACGTCGAGCCGGAGCGCCAGCCGCCCGTCCCCCACGCCGCTCGCCTCGAGGTCGCGGAGCCGGAGGGTCTGACCCGCCACGGTGATCCGCTTGTCCCGGAGTTTCGTGCGCAGGATGTCGGATGCGACGTCGTAGCGCAGGCGGCCCTCGAGGAGGACGTTGAGGCCGCCGGCCGTCATGCTGTCCACCAGCGCGGGGAGGCGCATGCCGGCGACCACGGGCCTCGGGCCGGTGACGACCCTCGGCTGCGCCCGCAGGCCCAGCGTGGCGCGCAGCACCTTCCGGTCCATGTAGAAAGGACCCAGGCGCACGGCGAGTGGATTGATCAGGAGCCACACGCTGTCGGTGACGCTGAGCGGCGCCTGGAGGGTCTGCCAGATGTCGGCCACTTGCGTCGCGAGGTCGAAGGCGCGGATCTGACGATCGAGCTTCGCGAGCTCGCCCTCCATCGCCTTCCGGGCCGCCTCGATCACCTTGTCGGTCACGTCGATGTTCGCTGCGGTGATCTCGCACTGGTCCCGCTCGACGGGGGTGAGCGGGCGGAGCGTCACGACGCGCGTGCGCGGCACGAGGGTCCACTGCGGGGTCACGTCCACCGTGCTGGCGATGGCCACGCGCACCCGGGGCCGGAGATCGCCCGTGCCGCACGAGGCGGAGATCGCCGGCAGGAGCGGCGGATGATACCATCCCCGGCCGCGATAGCTCAGCACGGAGGCCAACGTGGCCGTCCGCCCGCTCACCGTGAGCGCGAACGGGCCGCGCGTGAGCTCGAAGGCGATCTCGAGCCGCTTGTTGGAAGTGCGGAGACGCCGGTTCAGGTCGCCGATGCGGCGGGGGACCACCGACTCGAACCAGGCCAGGCCGGGCGCGAGATCGTAGGAGACGGGCGCGGAGACCTCGGACGGAGGGACAGCCGCGAGCTGGGCGGTGTCGAGCCCGACCCCGGCATGAACCGATGGCGGCGGCGCGTCGATCCGGGTGCCCGATCCCTTGCAGGCCAGCGTGGCGGCGAGTGCCACCACCGCCATGCCCGCCCTGCCCTCGCCGCGATGTGTCATGCTGGAGTATACCGGGACGGGCCCGAACGGCGGGCACGTTGCCCTCGCTACCGTCGGTACCGTCCTTCCCGCCGTTTCCGCCGCCTAGAACAGCCTGAACGCGTACCCCATACCCATGAGGTACACCGCATGGCCGGTCCACTGGCTCAGGTCGCGGTCGGTGATGAGCGGAGCGCCCCCCGGCTCCTTGGCGGGCGGCTGGGTGAACGTGGCCGGATACTTGATCTGCCAGAAGGTGCTTCGGATCTCGCCCCGCAGGTGCAGCCGTTCGGTGAAATACACCTTGATCCCGGCGAGCGGCGTGACGACGAACTTGTTCCCGAAGTTGTAGCCGGTCGTATCCTGGGGCGTGGTGCTGCCGAACGCGAGGCCGCCCGTCACTCCCACGTACGGCGCCAGCCGGTGCCATGTCTTCGCACCGGTCAGCGTGAACAGCAGACCCGCCTCGGCGATCACCACCGACTGCTTGACCGGGCCGGTGATGCGCCGCGCCACGCTGTCGGACGGGTTGGCCACCAGGCGCTCGAGGTCGGCGTAGTGGCCGCCAACGAGGAAGGAAATCGGCCGGCCCAGACGCAGCTCGTAGCGGAGCCCGTACTGGGTGCCGCCATGCGGTCCGATGCCGAGCTTCCCACCGTTGCCGCCGAATCGGCCGGCGGTGAAGGTGAACGATCCGGCCTGGGGAATATCGCGATAGGGCGACTTCGACGGCGGATAGCCGACCTGGGCATGGAGTGATGCGAGGGGCGCGGCGAGCAGGGCGAAGGTCGCCAGGCTCATCGCGGCGGCGCGGCGCCATCGCGGGTCTCGGCTCGTGGCGGGCAAAGGGATCATCGTCATGGCTTTCTCTCGGGCTCGGGCGTCGCCCCGGGGATGACCGGGCGGGAGCGTTGCAGGACTCACGGCTCCCGCAGGTCGCGCCCGGTCATCTCGGGCGGGGGCTCGATGCCGAGGAGGCGGAGCACGGTCGGGCCGACATCGCACAGCGCGCCGCCCGAGCGGAGCGGGCCCTGGCCGGCGTTGATGGCGACGAACGGCACGGGGTTCGTGGTGTGCGCGGTGTGGGGGCCGCCGGTCACGGGGTCGATCATCACCTCGCAGTTGCCGTGGTCCGCCGTGATGAGCAGGCTCGCCCCCGCCTTCTCCGCGGAGGCCACGATGCGGGCGAGGCACTCATCGACCGTTTCCACTGCCTTGATCACGGCGGGGAGCACGCCGGTGTGTCCCACCATGTCCGCGTTGGCGAAGTTGCAGAGATAGAAGTCGTGATGCCCCTGGTCCAGCGATGCGCACAGCGCTTCCGTCACGCCGCGGGCGCTCATCTCGGGCGCGAGGTCGTAGGTCGCCACCTTCTGCGACGGGATCAGGCAGCGGTCCTCGCCGCGGTAGGGAGGCTCGTGCCCGCCGTTGAAGAAATAGGTGACGTGCGGGTACTTCTCCGTCTCCGCCGTCCGGAACTGCGACTTGCCGTGATACGCGAGCACTTCGGCCACGATCCGGGCGAGCGAGAACGGCGGGAAGGCCTGCGGGAACGGGAACCGCTGGTCGTACTGCGTCATGGTGACGAGCTCGACCTGCGGGCGGTCCCCGACGCCGAAGCCGTCGAAGCGGGGCAGGGCGAGTGCGGCGACGATCTGCCGCATGCGGTCGCTGCGGTAATTGAAGCAGAAGATGCCGTCGCCGGGCTTCACGGTGGCCACCGGCGCCCCGTTGCGATGGATCACGAGCGGGCGGACGAACTCGTCGGTCTCGCCCCGCTCGTAGGCCGCGCGGACCGCGGCCACCGGATCGGTGACCGCCTGGCCCACGCCATGCACGATCGCATCGTAGGCCAGCCTGGTGCGCTCCCATCGGTGGTCGCGGTCCATGCCGTAGTAGCGTCCGGTGAGCGATGCGATGACGCCCCGGCCGCCGGTGATGCGCGCGAGGTCGTCCTGGAGCTTGCGCACCACGCCCTCGCCCGCGGTGGGCGGCGCGTCGCGGCCGTCGAGGAAGCCGTGCACCGCGATGCGGGGCACGTCGAGCCGGGTGGCCAGCCGCAGCGTGGCCGCGAGGTGTTCGTCGATGGCGTGAACACCGCCCCGGCCCAGCAGGCCGACGATATGCAACGTCCCGCCCGCGTCGCGCACCGACTGCGCCAGCGCCACCAGCGCCGGGATGCTGTAGAACTCGCCGGATTCGATGCTCTGGGAGATGCGGACGAGGTCCTGGGGGACGACGCGGCCGGCGCCGAGGTTGAGGTGTCCGACCTCGCTGTTGCCCATCTGGCCGGCCGGCAGACCGACACGAAGGCCGCTCGCCTCGAGCAGCGTCCGGGGTGACTGGTCCCACAGCCGGTGCCACACCGGCGTTCGCGCAAGCTCGATGGCGTTGCCCTCGCGCTCGCGGCGGTAGCCCCAGCCGTCGAGCACCACGAGGACCACCGGCCGGGTGCTCGAGGTGGCGTTTGACATGACTCTCCGCGTGTTCTACAATGCCAGATCGTGCTTTTCGCGCCGCAATCTAGTCCCGGCCGCGGCCGGCTACCAGCCTCGATCACGTTGCTCCTGCTGGGCCTCGCGGCCGCGTCTCACGCGCAGGACCGCATCCCGATCACGCAGCCGACGGAATTCCGCAAGGCTCCGGCCAGTACCGTCCTCGGCACGCTGCTGCCGGGCGCCCGGGTCGAACGCAAGCGCACCCAGGGCCGATGGGATGAGGTGACCGTCGGCGGATGGATCTTCTCCCGATCGCTGGAACCGGCCCGACGCGATGGCTACGATCTCGTGGTCCGCGCGACGGGCGGCGAGAACCTGCGGGAGTCGCCCGACGGACGGGCGGTCGCCCGCCTGGTGCTCGGCACGCTCCTCAAGAAGGAAGAGGTGAAGGGCGGCTGGACGCGGGTGACGCGAACAGCCTGGATACCGGCAGAGCGGCAGACGGCCGCTCCGCCGGTCAGCGACAGGACCAGGCCCCAGGAGCCCGTGGCCAGGGCGCAGCCCCCCGCGGCGCCCGCCGACGTACCGGCCGCCGCCACGCCCGAGCGCCCGGCTGGCGCCATCGTGACCGCGTCCCGGAACGTCCCGGTTCTCGCCAGTCCCGGCGGCCAGCAGACCGGTGCGATGGCCGGCGGCGCCACCGCGGCGGTGATCGCGAGGAGCGGCGACGGATGGGTCAAGGTGCGGCTGGAGGGCTGGGTCAGGGAGAGCGAAGTGCAGCCCGGCGAGGCGCCGGCGGTGCCCGCCCTCACCGCCGCGGAGCTGCGCGCCGAGCCCGACAAGTACATCGGTGCTCCGGTGGAATGGCGGTTGCAGTTCATCTCGATCCAGACGGCGGACGCACTCCGGCCCGAGATTCCCGAGGGCCAGCCCTTCGTCCTGGCGCGCGGGCCCTTGCCGGAGTCGGGCTTCGTGTACGTCATGGTGCGGCGGGAACAACTGGCGACGTTCCGATCCCTGGCGCCGCTGGCCGAGTTCACCATGCGGGGCACCATCCGCGCCCCGCGAACCCGGTACCTGCCGACGCCCGTAGTGGAGTTGACATCGGTCATCAGCCGATAGCCGCTGGCTGGACGAAGGAGCCCCCCATGAACGACATGCTCAAACAGCGCATCCTCCGCCGCCTGGAGAACCTGAGCGACGAGCGCGGCTACCAGGTGCTCGACTACGTCGAGTTCCTCGAGAGCAAGTACGCGGAGCGGCAGGCGCCCACCGGGATCCTGGCGAAGATCACCGAGACGGTCGAGGACACCATGCGCGCGGCCAGGCTGCCCGCGCAGGCGATCACCGGTACCGTCGGGTTCATGGACAGCGCCGCGAAGCTCATGAAAGGCATCGCCGCGGCGGGCCAGGCGGCTGTCGAGGAGGCGATGAAGGTGGCCGCCAGCCCCGCGCTGGGCGCGCCGGAGAAGTCCGAGACGACCGCGACCCCGTCGGCTCAACCAGCCCCGACCGTTCCCCCTGACGCTACCAAGGCGATGTGATGACGACGACGACCCCGCCGGCCGCCGCTCCAGCTTCCTCCACTTCGTCCAGTCCGCAGTTCATCCAGGGCATCGGCCCGCTCGCCGCCATCTCGCTGGTGGTGGGGTCGATGATCGGTTCGGGGATCTTCATCGTGTCGGCCGACATCGCCCGGCAGGTGGACGGCTGGGGCCCCGCGGGGCTCCTCACGGTGTGGGCGATGACCGGCCTGCTCACCGTGATCGGCGCGCTCACCTACTCCGAGCTGGCCGCGATGATGCCCAACGCGGGCGGGCAATACGTCTTCCTGCGGGAGGGACTCTCCCCGGCCACCGGGTTCCTCTACGGCTGGACGCTGTTCACCGTGATCCAGACGGGGACGATCGCCGCGGTGGCCGTGGCATTCGCGCGCTTCATGGGCGTGCTCTGGCCCGCCGTGAGCCCCGACATCTTCCTCCCCCTGGGCACCATCACGCTGCCGGCCGGGCCCATCGAGCTGGGCCTCTCGCCACAGCGGGTCGTGGCGATTCTCTCCATCGTCCTGCTCACCTGGCTCAACATCCGCGGCGTCAGGCTCGGCGCCGCGATTCAGACGGTGTTCACGGTGGCCAAGGTGGGCGGTCTCGCCGCGCTGGTGCTGCTCGGGCTGTTCATCTTCCGCAACGTCGACGTCGCCCACCTCAACTTCGCGAACTTCACGGGCACCGTGCCCTGGACCCTGGCGATCCTGCCCGTGTTCGCCGCGGCGAGCGTGGGGTCGCTCTTCTCGAGCGACGCCTGGAACAACGTGACCTTTGCGGCCGCCGAAGTGCGGAACCCGAGTCGCAACCTTCCGCTGGCGCTGGCGGCGGGCACCGCCCTGGTGAGCCTGCTCTACGTGCTGACCAATATCGCCTACCTCAACGTCCTGCCGTTCCATGGCAGCCCGGACGGGGCGGATGTGCTGGCGCGCGGCATCCAGCACGCCACCGAGGACCGGGTGGGCACCGCGGCGGTCGAGGCGATGCTCGGGCCCGCCGCCGGGACGATCATGGCGATCGCGATCATGCTGTCGACCTTCGGCTGCAACAACGGGCTCATCCTCGCCGGTCCGCGGGTCTATTACGCCATGGCGCGCGACGGACTCTTCTTCCAGAAGGCCGGCGAGCTCGATCCCGGGAGCCGCACACCGGTGTTCGGGCTGGTGTCGCAGGCGGTGTGGGCCAGCGTGCTGTGCCTGAGCGGGTCGTACGGGCAGTTGCTGGACTATGTGATCTTCGCCGCGCTGCTGTTCTACCTGCTCACGGCCCTCGTGGTCTTCCGCTTCCGCCGGACCCGCCGGGACGCACCGCGCCCGGTGAAGGCCTTCGGCTACCCGGTGGTGCCGGCGCTCTACGTCGTGGCGGTCGCGTTTCTGTGCGTGGTGCTGCTGATCGAGAAGCCGCTCTATACCTGGCCCGGACTGCTGATCGTCGCGCTGGGGCTGCCGGTGTACGCGCTGTGGAGACGGGCGCGCGCGCGGTGACCGCACTGCGCCATCTTGAGTTAACCTGTCCCACACTCTAGGTTTCGGGATGGTTTGGATTCTGCACGGCCCGCCGTCATGCCCTGGGCTTCGGCGGGCTCTTGTGTACACGGAACCCCGCTTCACATGAGCCGCATCCGCGCTGGCGTCGGGCTCACGTTCGACGACGTCCTCCTGCTGCCGCGTCACTCGACGGTCCATCCTCGCGACGTCCGGACCACGACGCTCTTCACCCGCTGCATCCCGCTCAACATTCCGCTGGTCTCCGCCGCGATGGACACGGTCACCGAGGCCGACATGGCCATCGCGATGGCCCGCGCGGGCGGCATCGGCGTGATCCACAAGAACATGACGATCGACCGGCAGGCCGCCGAGATCGACCGCGTGAAGCGCAGCGAGAGCGGGATGATCCTGAACCCGATCACGCTGGGCCCGGACCGGCCGCTCCGCGAGGCGGCCGCGCTGATGGCGCGGTTCAAGATCTCCGGTGTGCCGATCGTGGACGGCCACGGGCGCCTCATCGGTATCGTGACCAACCGGGACCTGCAGTTCGAGCGCAACCTGAGCCAGCCGATCCGGGACGCGATGACGAAGGAGAACCTCGTCACGGCGCCGGTGGGCACGAGCCTCGACGAGGCCGAGCGGATCCTGGCCCGGCACCGTATCGAGAAACTCCCGGTGGTGGATGCCGAGGGCGTGCTCAAGGGCCTGATCACCGTCAAGGACATCTACAAGCGGCGCGAACATCCCGACGCCAACAAGGACCAG
>JBMOPM010000087.1:0-9597 GCA_049323575.1 Gemmatimonadota bacterium
CGCCCGCTGATTCCCGGCGAAGTCCTGCGCGCGCTGGGCTGGTCAGAGCTGTCCGCGGACATCCGCACGCGGTTGCCGGAAGAAGCGACCGTGTTCTATTCCGGCGCGATCAATCTCAATACCGCGCCCGAAGCCCTTCTGGCCACCTGGCTGCCCGGGTGTCCCCAGACCTGCCGCACCGTGGTCGCGCGCCGGCGCACGCAGCCCTTCGCATCGGGACTCGAGGTGCAGACCGTCGCCGGCGTACGCCTGCCGGGCGATCCGCTGATCGATTACCGGGTGCTGCCTTCAGACACCTTACGCATGACGTTGTGGGGCCGGACGGGCGCCGGCTGGCGCATCCATGTACGATTCACGCCCCTTGCGGACAAGCGGGCCCCGTGGTCCATCCTGGCCGCCTATCCGGTTCCACGACCTTCCTCCGATGCCCCAGCGCAAGACCCTGGCAGCGATGTTCTCGCCGACGCGGCGCCTGATCGGCGCTGAGCCGAAGGTGCTCGCGCGTGGCGGCCTGCTCGGCGCGTCGGAGTGGGTCGTACCGAGAGCGCAGTGCCTATATCGCCGTCTGGACCTGTCGGCGCTGCCCCCGCGCCAGCGTGCCGGTGCCGCCCGCATCGCCGTGCGCCAGCACGAACCGGTCGAAGGCGCGCCGGCGCGTATCGCGTGGACCGGCGGGATCGCCCACCTCTGGCTCTGGACCACGCCCGACCCCGCCGTCGCCCGCAGTGAAGAGGCCTGGGTGCCGGAGAGTCTCGTGCGCGAGCCCCCGATGGTCGATGGCGTGCGACTGCTCCGGCTGGTGGAGGGAGTGGAAGGGCAGTACTGGCGCGAACGCGTCCTGCAGGCCAGCCAGTACTGGCCGCAGCGTCCAACAGAGGAGCAGTGGCGGCGTTTCGTGCGCGCCTGTGGGCTCGGCCCGGATCATGCGCGGACGGTGCCGGAGCCCATCGAAGCCCCCTGGGCGGCACCGTGGGCGGAAAGCCGGCGCGTGTGGCCGGGCTCGCCCGCACGTCTTGAACGCTGGGCGTGGGTCGGCGCGCTGTGGATCCTCGCCGCCGTGCTGGGGTGGCAGGTGGCCGCGCTGATTCGCTGGCGGGACGCGCAAGATGAGCTGCAGGCCCGCCTGGAGACGATGCGCGCCCGCTCCACGCCGCTGCTGGCTGCGCGCGAGCGCGCGGAGACGGCGCGCGATGAGCTGCTGCGCCTGAGGGAGCTCCAGCGCGGCGTAAGCGACTACCGCCTGATGGCCGACATCGTCGCCGCATTGCCGAAGGGAAGCCTCCTCACGGGCTGGGTCCGGGAAGGCGGCAAGCTGCAGGTCACGGTGAAGTCCGCCGAGACCGATCCGCGCGCCTTCGTCGCCGCGTTCGAGAAGAACAAGGTTCTCGCCGACGTCTCCGCCACTTCGTTGCCGACCGGGGCCATGCAGCTCGAATTCACCCTGCCGGGCATCGTCACGCCGGAGGCCAGGCCGTGATCGCCGCGCATGTGCAGCGTGCGCGGCAGGAATGGCGGAGCAACCGCCGCCTGCGGCTGGGCACCCTGGTGATCCTGCTGATCGCAGGAGCGCATGCCGCTTCCGCCCTCAGCGAGCGTCGCGCTGCGATCGCCGCCGACTACGGGCGCGACCTCGAGCTGCTGCAGCGGCTGGAGGAGGCCAGCCGCGAGGCCCTCTGGCCCAAGCGCGCCAGTCAGGCCGAGGCCCGGCTCCGCGCCGAACGCGACAGCGTGCCGCCGGTGCCCACCGCGGGCGCCGCGAAGGCGGAGATGCAGGCGTGGCTTGCCGCGCAGTTGCCGCCGACCGGCGTGCGCGTCGAGCGGATCGAAGTCGAGACCGCGGCCGACGTGCCGGACTACCCCGGACTCTGGCAGGTGCCGGCGCGGTTCGACGTGGTGGCTCCGCTCGGCAAGGTGCGCGATGTCATGCGCATGCTGAGCGACGCCCTTCCTTGGGTGCAGGCCGAGCGCGTCGAGGCCTCCGGCGAGGGCGAAACCCGCCTGTCGATCATCGTGCGCGGCTACTACCGCAAAGGCGCGCGCCGTCCGGCCGATACGGCCAAGGTGGGATCGGAGCGATCGGGCGAGCCTGCGACCGATTCCCCATCGGCGTCGCCCCCCTCCGCGGCCCGGGCCGCCTCGGATGCCGGGACCCCAGGCAGGAAGGCCCGCGCGGCGGAAACCGGGCGGCCACCGAGCATGCGTGGCATCGTGCCCTCGATCGCGCGCGAACCGGTCACGGGCGGGGGACAGAAGCGATGAGCGCGGGGTCGAGGATCACCCTCGGGGCGGTGCTTGCTGCGGTGCTCGGCGGCCTGCTTGCATTCCGTGGCGAACTGCCGCGGACCGATGCACCGCGGAATGGCGCCCGCGCCGAGTGGAGCCTCCCTGCTCCCGCCAAGCCCGCACTCGCATCCGCGGATCGCATCTGGGAAGAGCGCGCCCCCTGGGGCGCGCCTCCGCCCCCGCCCCCGCCGCCCGAGCCGCCTCCTCCGCCCCCGCCGGTGCCGGTGGGCGTCGTGAAGTCCGGGCGCTTCGCGTACGCCGTGTTTGTCGTGCCGGGCGCGCCCGCGGAATACCACGTCCGCGTCGGTGGGCGCCTGCCCGATGGCGGTCGTGTGCTGAAAATCTCCAGATCGCGTGTGATCTGGAAGGATGGCCGGGGCGAGCAGCATGACCAGGAACTGCTCGCCGACCCGCTGCCTCCTTTGAGGAACCCTGTTCGTCCCTGACGGTCTCGTACCGTCGCCGTTGTTTGCCAGGACACCGAGCCTTGCCATGAGCCAGACGCCGCCCCATTCCACTTGCCGGTCCGAGCCCGGACGTGCACGCATCGCCTATGCGCTCCGCATCGTCCTGGCCGTTCTCCTGGCCGGCACCTTGGCGGCATGCGCCGTTCGCCCGCCCAAATTTCCGGCGCCGCTTCGCGCGCCGAATCCACCGCCCGCGCAGGACGAGGTTCTCCAACAGCAAGGCGGCGCAACCCGCCCGCGCCTCGAGGAGGGGCCGACGCTCCCGGCCGCAGCACCGGCAGCCCAGCACCAACCGGCCGAGTCTCCCGTTCCCCCCATCCCGAACAGGAAGCCGGTTGCGCTGGCATTGGATGGCGTGCCGCTGGCCGCGTTCATCAACGTGGTGTTCGGCACGGAACTCGGCTTTCCGATCGAGATCGAGCAGGCGGTCCGTGATCGGACCGAGCTGGTGACCCTGCGGCTGACGGAACCGCAGGAGCCTGAAAAGCTGTATGCCATCGCGGCCGAAGTACTTCGAAACTACGGCGTGCGTGTACAGCCCGTCGGCACGTTGCTCCGCTTCAGCCCTATACCGTCCGCGACCGGCGCTGCGCCGCGCGTGGTCGTCACGCGAGCGCTTCCGGACGTGCCGGCCGGCCAGCGGCCGGTGTTCGTGGCGATCCCGCTGGACATCGGCGAACCCGGACGCATCGCCGCGCAGGTGCGCATCCTCCTGGGCAACAGCGGTGTCACCATCACCGAGATGGTCGAGGCCAATGCCTTGCTGCTCAGCGGCCCCGGCGATGCGGTCCAGGCGGCGATGGACGCAGTGCTCACCCTCGACAAGGCCGCGCTTCGCGACAAGCGGTCGATCCGCATCAATCCCCTTTACCTGTCGGTCGACCAACTGGCGCGCGACCTGCGCGAGGTACTCAATGCGCAGGGCATTTCGGTGCGGATGGGGCCCGGCACTTCGGGCGCGCTGACCTTCGTGCCCGTGCAATCGGCGAACGCCCTGATCGTGTTCAGCGAGTCGGAGGCGGCGCTGCGTGCAGCATCCGAGTGGGCGGAGCGCCTCGACCAGCCGACCGACGAGAGTGCAGGCGGCGGCGGGGTCTACCTTTATTCCGCTCGCCATACCACGGTTGAAACGCTGGTTCCGATCCTGCAGACGCTGGTCGGCGGCGCCAATGCGCCGACGGCGCCCGCCTCGGGCTCGGCGGCCGCGGGTGGCAGCGGTACGCCGGGCGCTCCGCAGGGGCAGGCGGGTGCGTCCAACCAGGTGGTATCCATTGCAGGCAACGGAGGGCGGCTGGCGGTCGACCCCATCCGCAATGTCATCGTCTACCAAGGCGACGGGCAGCGCTGGCGGGCGATCCAGGGCGTCCTCGCCCGCTTGGACCAGCCTGCCAGGCAGGTGGTGATCGAGGTCACCGTGGCGGAGGTCACCCTGACTGACGAATTCAGTCACGGCATCGAATGGGCCTTGCGGAACATCAATTTCGAGGGAATGTCGGGCCCGCTCACCGCGTTGGGCGGCTCCCAGCCCAACACCGGGGGGCTGATCTGGCGTGCCATCTCCTCGTCGGGACAGGTCAGCGCGCTGGTGAACCTGTTCGCTCGGGACAGCCGCGTTTCGATCCTTTCCACGCCCCGTCTGCTGGTGAAAAGTGGCGAGAAGGCGAGCATTGACGTCGGCACCGAGGTGCCGATCATCACGAGCCAGGCGACTGCTCCGGATTTGCCGACGCCGCTGACCGGCGGCAGCTCCATCCTCCAGCAGATCCAGTACCGCAAGACCGGCGTCTTGCTTGAGATCGAGGCGGTGGTGCATTCCGGTCAACGGGTGGATCTGAAGCTCACGCAGGAGGTGAGCGAGGCCACCCAGACCGAATCAAGCGACATCCCATCGCCGAGCATCTTCAGCCGCAAGCTGCAGACCAGCCTCAGCCTTTCCGACGGCGAGAGCATGCTGCTCGGCGGGCTGATCTCGAGCACCAACAGCGACGGCAAGAGCAAGGTGCCCGTGCTGGGGGACATCCCGGGCCTTGGCCGGCTGTTCCAGAACCGGCGCAAGGAGGGAACACGAACCGAGCTGCTGATGCTCATCACCCCGTACGTGGTCGAGGACGCGACGCAAGCGAAGGCGATCACGGAAGCTGTCCGCGCCCGCTTCGGTACCGGCAAGGAAGAGTGAGACAGTCATCTGCTGGTCAGGTAGATGACCGTTTCAAGTAGATTGACGGCGGTTTAACGGCCCCCGTATAGTCGGTGCCGCCTGGGGACTGCGCAGTGCTTGAGCATGCGCAGGAAGGTCGAGGAACGGGGGACAGGGGAGTCATGAAGAATCTCCGCCACCGGCCCGACCGGGGTGCCGGCGCCGGCACGTGCGTGCGGGCGGTGGGTAGTGTCCAGGCGTAGTGCTTCGCAAGAAAAATCAATCCTAAGCTTAGGAGCAAAAGAATGTCCTTGAACAAGAAGGCTCTCGCTACGGCTGTCGCCGGAGCCCTGCTGGCGGGCAATGCCTATGCCGCCAACATCTCCACGGGCGGCGCGCCGGCGTACTTCGCGCGCGAGATCATCGCCACCCCGGCCGCGCCGGTCACCCTCAACACCGACTCGACGGCGGGTGTCGACGCCACCGAGCTGTCCTGGAACGTCGGTTACAACTTCTCCGACAACGAAGTCCGCTACGCGCGCGTCGAGTGCTCGGGCAACTTCCGCTTCGGTAGCGGCCTGACCGTCGTCTCGAACGATCCGGGCTCCGTCAACTTCGGTTCGATCAACGGCATCGGCACCAACGTGCTGACCTTCTCGGTCACCTCGCTGGCCGCCGGCGGCAATGTCCAGGCCACCGACACGTTCACCATCACGGGCGATCACCAGATCACCGGCACCAGCTCCGACGTGGTCTGCAACGTCGCCCTGTACGACCAGCCGTCGCAGGCGCAGGCCGGCGGCACCACGGGCCGCATTCCGAACTCGCTCTCCGCGGGCCCGTACCTGGCCTTCCGTGACAGCTACAACTTCACCAGCACGCCGTTCACGGCGACCGCCGATGTGTCGACCGACTACCTGGACTTCCTGGCGTCGGGCGACACCACCGCGGCGACCGCCGAGCTGGCCAGCTGGGTCTATGACCTGGTCGATCCGGACGCTGCGGGCCCGCAGACCGCTCCGTACGACATCGACGGTTCGGCCATCACGCTGGCCGATCTGATGGCCACCGGCGCCACGGGCACCCGCATCGTGGTCAGCGGCGACTTCAGCTATGCGACCAGCGCGTTCCTCTCCAGCGGCGGCAACTGCGCCACGCCGATCGCCGGCATGACCGCGACCATCACCGGCGGCAACACCGCAACGTTCAACGTGGGCGCCACCGCTCTGCCGGCCGGCACCTCGTTCTGCGTGACCCGCAACGGCACGACCGCGATCCCGGTCACGGACTACACGGCGCAGCTGATTGCCGTGTCGGCCGCGCCGACCACCTATGCGGTCACCAACCGCGGCCCGCACGCTTCCGGCTCGATCGTCCGCAACGGCACCGAGCTGCAGGCGCCGCTGGTGCAGCTGCCGAGCGGCTACCTCAGCCGCATCATGCTGACCAACACCGGCTCGGTGGCCCGCAACTACCGCATCCGCGTGATCGGTGAGACGGGCAACGTGATCTCGACGAACGCCGCCAACATGTCCGGCACCATCCCGGCCAACGGCAGCCGCTTCTTCGAGACCAACACGTTCATCACCGGCTTCAGCGCCGGCACCCGCGCCACGGTGATCATCACGGTCGACGCGCCGACCAACCAGATCCAGGGTCTGTACCAGATCGTGAATCCGGCCAACGGCTCGATCAGCAACCACGTGATGGTGCGTCCGGGCACCAACTGATCGCAGTTCGGATCAGTGGCTTTGGAAAGGCCCGCTTCGGCGGGCCTTTCTCTTTTCGCGATGCCGGTTCACGTTCGCCCGGCGGACACGTCGGCAGTCACGGCTCGATGCGGTTGCTCCGCTCGATAGGGTTGGTCGCGCATCTTGTCCTGGGCCGCGGCGTCGAGGGCAGCCGGCCTGCGTCGCAAGGCTCTTGCGCCCGCATGGCGAGGGCCCGGGGCCTCTCGGCGGCGTGAGAAGATGATGGAAGGCTTTCGATTCGTCCCATGAACTTTTTCGATCAGTATCCGCGCTTCTACCAGACCAGTCGGACCAGCCCGTGGCCGCGCCGGCTGAACGCGCGCCACACGGCGATCATCGCGCGCAACGCCGAAGCGCTGAGAGGCCGGCGTGTAATCGACATCGCCAGTCACGATGGCCGATGGACGTTCGCCGCCTTGCATGCAGGTGCGGCGCATGTGGTCGGCATCGAGCCGCGAGCCGAGTTGATCGCGAACGCCCGCGAGTCATTGACGCACTACGGCGTCTCCCCTGACCGTTATGAGCTACGGCAGGGCGATGTCTTCGACGTCCTCGACGGCTCGTTGCATGCGGACGTGGTGCTCTGCCTTGGCTTCTACTACCACACGATCCGACATGCGGAGCTGCTCGACCGCATCGAACGCACGGGCGCCCACCTGGTCGTCATCGATACCGAAGTGGCGCCGATGTCCGACGCGGCTGCCGGATCGGACGATCCGCGGTCGGTGTACGGCAATCCTCGCGTGATTCAGCTGCTTCATGACCCGGTCGACGACCAGCGCATGGCCTGCACCGACGCGCTTACGCGCAACGGTCGGACTCTCGTGGGGCGGCCTTCCCGCGAGGCAATCCGCTTCATGGCGGTGCACTTCGGATTCGAGCTCGACAGCTATCCTTGGCGCGACCACTTCGAGCGGCGTCCTGCCGACGCGGAAGACATGGTCGATTACTTCGAGGGTTGGCGGGAGACGTTTTATCTCACCCGGTAACGCCTAACCATCGATGTACAGGGCGCCCGCCGCCCGCGGCGTGCGCGGCCGGGCGGGGTGTGCATTCCGGTATCATGCCGCCCTTCTCCCCCGACCTGCGGACCGCCATGGCGCACCGTCCCGGCACCCTTTCCATCCATGCAGGCCAGTCGCCCGACCCCGCGACGGGCGCGGTGATGACCCCGATCTACGCCACCTCGACTTACGCTCAGAGCAGCCCGGGCATTCATCAGGGGTTCGAATACTCCCGCAGCCACAACCCCACGCGATTCGCGTACGAGCGCTGCGTGGCAGCTCTGGAAGGGGGCACGCGAGGGTTTGCATTCGCGTCCGGCCTGGCGGCCACTTCTACGATCCTCGAACTGCTCGACACGGGCAGCCATGTCGTGGCGATGGATGACGTTTACGGCGGTACGTATCGGTTGTTCGAGCGTGTGCGGCGGCGTTCCGCGGGGCTCGATTTCGGCTGGGTGGACCTGACCGATCCTGCCGCGTTCGAGGCGGCCATTCGCCCGAATACCCGCATGGTGTGGATCGAGACGCCCACCAACCCACTGCTGAAGCTGGTGGATATCGCGCAGATCGCCGAACGGGCGCGCGCGCGCGGGCTGATCGTGGTGGTCGACAACACGTTCGCCTCGCCGATTCTCCAGCGCCCGCTGGAACTCGGCGCTCACATCGTCATGCACTCGGCGACCAAGTACCTCAACGGCCATTCCGACATCGTCGGTGGCATGGTCGTCGTCGGCGACGACGTCGAGTTGGCGGAAAAACTCGCCTTCCTGCAGAACGCGATCGGCGGCGTCCAGGGTCCGTTCGACAGCTTCCTCGCCTTGCGGGGGCTGAAGACGCTGCATCTGCGCATGAAGGCGCATTGCGAGAACGCGCTGGCACTGGCCGAGTGGCTGCAAACGCACCCGGCGGTCGAGAAGATCGTCTATCCGGGACTGAAGGCGCATCCGCAGTACGAGCTCGCCAAGCGCCAGATGCAGGGTTTCGGCGGGATGGTGTCGATCTACGTCAAGGGCGGTTTCGAAGCGGCCAAACGGCTGTGCGAGCGCGTCCGGATCTTCGCCCTGGCCGAGTCGTTGGGCGGCGTCGAAAGCCTGATCAACCACCCTGCGGTGATGACGCATGCGAGTGTGCCGCCCGAACGGCGGTCGCAGTTGGGCATCGCGGACAACCTGGTCCGTCTCAGCGTCGGCGTCGAGGACGTCGAGGATCTGCGTGCCGATCTGGACGACGCGCTCGGTGCCTGACGTTGCACCCATGAGCACCGCCGCCATGTCGTTCGAGGCCGGTTTGTCCTGCCTGCTGGCATCGCTGCGACGCAACCGCGACCTGATACGCCAACTGGTACGCCAGGAGATCGTCGGCCGCTACCGCGGCTCGTTCATGGGCGTGGCATGGAGCCTGCTGACGCCGGTGCTGATGCTGCTCATCTACACGTTCGTCTTCAGCGTGGTGTTCGGCGCGCGTTGGGGCGGTTTGCCGCAGGGCGGCAAAGCCGCATTCGCCGTGGTGCTGTTCGCGGGAATGGCGGTGTTCAACGTGTTCTCCGAAGTGGTCGTGCGCGCGCCGAATCTCGTGGTAGCCAACGCGAACTACGTCAAGCGCGTGGTCTTCCCTCTCGAGGTGCTGCCCATCGTGCAGATGGGCAATGCGTTGTTCCATTTCGCCGTGAATATGGCGGCATGGCTGGTGGCGGCGTGGATCGTGCTCGGCACGGTACCGTGGACCGCCTGGTTGCTGCCGGTGGTGCTCGGTCCGTTGATTCTCGGTACGCTGGGTATCGCTTGGCTGTTGGCATCGCTGGGCGTGTTCGTACGGGACATGGCCCAGACGGTCGGGCTGCTGGTGACGGCACTGCTGTTTCTCACCCCGATCTTCTATCCGCTCGAAGCGATCCCCGAGGACTTTCGGCCGTGGCTCGCGCTCAACCCGCTCGCCCATGTGGTGGAGCAGGCGCG
>JBMOPM010000088.1:0-9391 GCA_049323575.1 Gemmatimonadota bacterium
CGCGCCCAGGGCTACCACACGCTCACGCTCTTCGGACTCGACGCGCCCTATCGGCTCTTCACCGAGCACCACGACGCACGCCTGGACGAGTTCCGCGCCCGCTACCTCGCCGCGCTCAACCGCGTGACGGCGGAGCCGTTCGAGGACTGCCTCGCCCGCGATCGCAAGGGAGAGCTCTGTCTCGAGATCAAGTCGCCGCAGGACCTGGAGCGCGAGGTGGACCTGGACCTGGGCAACATCTTCCACAACACGCTCACCTGGTTCTTCACCGACGACCCCGATCACGAGGGCACCTGGGGCGTGGAAACCGAGCTGCCACGCATCTATCGCTGCGGCGCGTCGGCCATCCGGGGCGGGGCCGTGAGCGGGATTCCGGGGCGGAACGCCGCCCGCCGGATCTTCGAAGAAGAACGGATTCTCGTGCCCGGCTGAGGCGCGTCCGTGGTTCTGCGGGCCCCGGCGCGTCCGTGGCGGGCATGTCCTTGACATCCCGACTGTTTTAGTCGTATATGAACTCTTCAGCTACAGTCGTCCAACTGCCAGGAGGTACCATGACCAACGTCCAGCCGGTGCCGGCCGCCCTGCCGATCGCAGAGCGCGGCTACGCCCATCCCGACGTGCTGGTCTCGACCGATTGGGTCGCCGACCATCTCGACGATCCGTCGGTGCGGCTCATCGAGTCGAACGAGGACATGCTGCTCTACGACACCGGGCATGTTCCCGGTGCCGTGAAGCTCGATTGGGTGACGGATCTCAACGACCAGCTCATCCGCGATTACGTGGGGCGCGAACGTTTCCAGCAGATCCTGCGCGACCGCGGCATCAACCAGGACACCACGATCGTCTTCTACGGGGACAAGAACAACTGGTGGGCGACCTACGCCTTCTGGGTGTTCCGGCTCTTCGGCCTCGAGAACATGCGCCTCATGGACGGCGGCCGCCTCCGCTGGGAACAGGAAGGCCGCCCGATGACCACCGAGAAGCCGAAGTATCCGCCCGGCAACATCGTGGTGGGCGAGCGGAACGACGCGCCGATCCGCGCCTTCCGCGATGATGTCCTGGCGCACCTGCGGGCCAGCGGTCCGCTGGTGGACGTGCGGAGCCCCGAGGAGTTCCGCGGTGAGCGACTGCACATGCCCGACTATCCCAACGAGGGCGCTCTGCGGGGCGGTCACATCCCGGGGGCGCGCAGCATTCCGTGGGCGCGCGCGGTCGATCCCGAGACTCACACGTTCCGGCCCGCCAGCGAGCTGCGGACCATCTACCAGCAGGAGAACGGTCTCTCGCCCGATCGGGACACGGTGGTCTACTGCCGCATCGGCGAGCGGTCGTCCCACACCTGGTTCGTGCTCACGTATCTGCTGGGCTTCCAGAAGGTGAGGAACTACGACGGGTCGTGGACCGAATGGGGCAACGGTGTGGGGTTGCCGGTGGAGCGGCCGTAGGCGGTCGGGCCCCGTCGTTCCGACCCGAGGAAGACCCTCCGGCGGCAGATGCCACCGGAGGGTCGTTGCTTGCGGCGGTTGCGCTGCTCAAGAGCGAAGTGCCTCCGACGCCGCATGTGAGCAAGTACAGGATTCATGAGGTGTACGAGTCGCTCGAGCCAGTCTGCGTGAAGGCTGCTTCGACCAAGGATCCCCGATGCCTTGGGAGAGCCTCACGCCATCGTCTGCAGGTATTCGTGGAGGCGCTTGAAGCCCTCGGCCATGCCCTCCTGCATCCCCGTCTGGAGCGCCGCGTCGCGAGCCTCGTCCTGCCCTGCTCCTCGGAGAGGAGCCGCGTGTCGAGCGTTTCGGGCCGGTCGCCGCCCCACGATTGGGTGGAGACGAGCCGCTCGGGCGGCGTGATCTCCTAATACACGCCGCGCATCCCCATCTCGATGCCGTCGGCACGGCGCCAGACGAAGTGCCATGCCCCGCCCGGGTGGAGGTCGATTTCGCAGAGGGGCATGGTCCAGCCGCTCGGGCCCGACATCCAGTGCGGCAGGTGCTCGGGCCTGGTCCAGGCGTCGAAGACGAGGCGGCGCGGCGCATCGATGACGTGCGTTCTCACGAGTTCCCTGTCCGATGGCGTCGTGAAGGTCGTGGCGCCGACTCTGTCTGGCGTGGCCATGAGTCCTCTCCTGTTCTTTCAGGTATCCGAAAGCTCCTGGACCCTGGCACCGCCCGCGAGGCGGGCGAGGATGGCGCGGCGCGTGGGTTCGGCGAGGGCGGCGAAGGTGTGCTCAATGCTGCCTGCCTAGATCGCCCGCGCCGTGTTGATGACGTTCACCCCGTTGAACCGGGTGGTGGGGCAGCCGTGGGACACGGCGCTGACCTGGCCGGGCTGGCCCTTGCCATCGAAGAACGAGCCGTTGAGCCGGTAGTCGCGCTGGTCGGCCAGCGCGGCCACGCTGTTCCAGAACTCCTGCGTATTCGACTGGTAGGCCACGTCCTTCAGCATACCCGTGATCTTGCCGCCCTTGATCTCGTAGAAGAGCTGGCCGCCGAACTGGAAGTTGTAGCGCTGCTGATCGATGGAATACGAGCCGCGGCCCAGGATGTAGATGCCGCGGTCGACGCCGGCGATGATGTCCTCCACCGTCATGGGCGCGGTGCCGGGACGGAGCGAGACATTGGGCATCCGCTGGAACTGTACCGAGTCCCAGCTGTCGGCGTAGCAGCAGCCGTGCGACGCGTTCTGGCCGATCACGTGCACCTGGTCGCGGGTGGCCTGGTAGTTCACCAGGATGCCGTCCTTCACCAGATCCCACGCCTTGGTCTTCACACCCTCGTCGTCATAGCCCACGGTGCCGAGGGCGCCCGGCTCGGTCTTGTCGGCGCGGAAGTTGACGAGCTTGTTGCCGTAGTTGAACGTCTTCGACCGCCATTTGTCGAGCGTGGCGAAGCTGGTACCGGCGTAGTTGGCCTCGTAGCCCAGCACGCGGTCGAGCTCGAGCGGATGGCCCACCGACTCGTGGATGGTGAGGAACAGGTGCGTCGGGTCGAGCACGAGGTCGTACTTGCCGGCCTGCACCGACCGCGCCGAGAGCTTCTCGCGGGCCTGCCGGGCCGCCAGGGTGGCATCCTCCAGCATGTCGTACCGCTTCCAGTAGTGCGCCGTGACCCCCATCCGCTTCTCCGAGTCCAGCGGCCTGAGGTACTCGTAGCCCATGCCCATCGGCGAGCTCAGGGCGAGCCGCGTCTGGAACTTGCCCGTGGACGGGTCGGCGACGGTCACGGTGAAGGTCGGCCAGATGCGATGGATATCCTGGTCGATGTACGAGCCCTCCGTGGAGGCGAAGTACTTCTGCTCGTTCACGAGGAAGAGCTGCGAGTTGATGAACGATGCCCCGGCCTTGAGCGCCGCGGCGTTCACCGCCATGAGCAGGTCCACCTTCTCGCTGATCGGCACGGCAAATCCGTCGATCTCGATCGGCGTCTTCCACGACACCTCGCCGTAGCCGGGCTCGGGCGCGAGGCGCACGGGCTCGGTCTGGAGCACCGCGTTGGCCCGGGCGATCGCCGCGGCTTCGCGTGCCGCCCGCGTGACGCCGTCCGGCGTCACGTCGCTGGTCGCGGCGAAGCCCCAGGTGCCGTTGACCAGCACCCGCACGCCCACGCCGAACGACTCCGTGTTGGAGATGTTCTGCACCCGGGCCTCCCGCGTGGCGATCGACTGGCGGAGATAGCGGCCGATGCGGACGTCGGCGTAGGACGCGCCGCTCCGCTTCGCGGCCTCGAGCGCGAGGTCCGCCAGCCGCTTCTTGTCGGCCGTGGGGATCGGGGTGAGTGCCACGCGATCGGCGCCGAAACCGCGAACCGGGAGAGCGAGGATGCCGGCCGTGACGCCGGCGGCCGCGAGGAAATCACGTCGCTGCACGGGTGCCTCCTGGGTCGAGAAGGGGCGAGGGAACGGGGGTGGCGCGGTCGTCCGCCGCGCCGACGCTGTGCCGGCGGGCATCGAGCGCCGCCGAGGCAAGGAGGACGAGCCCGATCCAGAGCAGGTCCGCCAGAAGCAGATGGACGAGCTGGAGCCACACGGGCGCCAGCAGGATCAGGTTGATCATGCCGGCCGCGAGCTGCAGGAACACGAGGCAGACGACCGCCGCCGCGAGCCGCCCCACCGCGGGGGCCCGGAGGCGCAGCGCTGTGGTCACTGCCGCGATGATCAGGTAGACGCCGGTGCCCGCGGCCGCCAGCGGGTGCAGAATCCTGAGCCGCAGGAGGAAATGCGCCGTGGGTGAGAAGTCCTGCCGCAGGCCTTCGGCGAAGGACGTGGCGGGGAACAGCGTGTCGCCGAGCGCGGCGATCGCCCCCGTCATTCCCACGGCGAGGAGGCCAAGCAGACCGAGGAGCAGCGGGGCCGTGGAGACGAGCCCCCCACCCGCCCTGCCGACCGCCGGCCGGTCGTCGCCGGCCCACCACGCCGTGAGCGCCAGCACCGCGAGCAGCAGGAACGTGTTCGCGAGGTGCGCTACCATGGCGAAGGCGCGCGCCAGCGATTCGTTGTGCGCCACCAGCTCGAACAGCACGAGCCCCGCGCCCAGGAGCGCCTCGGTGACGATCAGCACGCCGCTCAACGCCGCGCCGCGACGCACCCGGTGACCCCGCGGAAACGCCCGCATGGCCCACCACACCAGGCCCACCACGAGCAGGAGTGCAACGCCGCTCGTGGTCCGATGAGTAAACTCGATCACCGTCTTCAGTTCAGGCGCACGCGGCAGCACCACTCCATTGCAGAGCGGCCAGTGCGCCCCGCACCCGGCGCCCGAGCCCGTGGCGCGCACATACGCGCCCCAGAGCACGACGGCCAGGTTCCACAGGAGGACGAGCCAGGCGTAGCGGCGGAACGGCATGGGGGGGAAAGATAGACGCGCTGCGGGAATCACTGCGCCTTACGCACCGGCGACCCGCTCGAGCCTCGCCGTGAAGTGCCGGAGAAACTCTGCCTGCTCCACGATGCGATATCCTCTGACACTGTCCCGGCGCTGCCACACGTTCAGAATGGCTTCCACCACGTAGTCCACATGGCTCTGGGTGTACACTCGCCGCGGGATCGCCAGCCGCACCAACTCCATGGCCGCCGGCACCTCGGCGCCCGTGGTCGGGTCCCGCCGGCCGAACATCAGCGTGCCGATCTCCACCCCGCGGATGCCTCCTTCCAGGTACAGCTCGTTCACAAGCGCCACGCCCGGCAGCTCGAGCGGCGTGAGCCCGGGCAGGAACGCCGCCGCATCGATGTAGACCGCATGCCCGCCCGGCGGCTGCACAATGGGGACCCCTGCCGCCGCGATGTGCTCGCCCAGGTACGTCGTCGAGGTGATGCGATAGAGCAGATAGTCTTCGTCGAGCGCCTCACGCAGCCCCACCGCGATGGCGTCCAGGTCCCGCCCGGCGAGTCCGCCGTACGTGGGAAACCCCTCGGTCAGGATGAGGAGGTCCCGTTCGCGCTGGGCCAATCGGGCGTCGTTGGTGGCGAGGAACCCGCCGATGTTGGCCAGGCCATCCTTCTTTGCCGACATGGTGCAGCCGTCGGCGTAGGAGAACAGTTCGCGTGCGATCTCCAGCGGCGTGCGGTCCGCGTAGCCCGGTTCCCGCTGCTTGATGAACCAGCAGTTCTCCGCGAACCGGCAGGCGTCGATGTAGAGCGGGATGCCGTGCTCCCGGCAGATCGCCGAGACCTCGCGCACGTTGGCCATCGATACCGGCTGCCCGCCGCCGGAGTTGTTGGTCACCGTCAGCATGCAGAGCGGAATCCGATCCGCACCCACCTCGGCGATGAGCTGGCGCAGCCGCGCCGGGTCCATGTTCCCCTTGAACGGATGCCGGGCCGACGGGACGAACCCCTCGGGGATGACGAGATCCACCGCCCGGGCACCGACATACTCGATGTTGGCGCGGGTGGTGTCGAAATGGGTGTTGTTGGGGACCACATCGCCTGGCCGGCACAGCGTGGAGAAGAGGATCCGCTCCGCCGCGCGGCCCTGGTGGGTGGGCAGCACGTGACGGAAGCCGAAGATGTCATGCACCGCCTGCTCGAAGCGATACCAGCTCCGGCTGCCGGCATAGGACTCATCGCCTCGCATCACGGCCGCCCACTGTTCCGAACTCATGGCCGCCGTGCCGCTGTCGGTGAGGAGGTCGATGAGCACATCCTCCGCCCGCAGCAGGAACACGTTGTATCCCGCCCGCCGGAGCTTCTCCTCCCGCTCGGCCCGCGTCGTCATCCGGATGGGCTCGACCGACTTGATCTTGAAGGGCTCGATGATCGTCCGCACAACCGCTCCACAAAAAGAATCCGGGCTCCCACCCCCGGGAGGCTCGGCGAAGCAGACCTCGGGGGATGGGCGCCCGGAAACTAGCGGCTCGGCCGCGTGGGGCTAGAGGACGGTCGCCGTGAAAGTCACCTGCTTGATGATGTTCCCGGCGCTGTCGCGGATCGACGCGCGGACCGTAGGCACCGTGCCGGCGTCGGGCAGGATCCACTGGGCCGTGGCCAGGCCGTTGGCATCCGTGACCGTGTTGGCCACCACCAGCGAGCCGTTGCCCGGATCGATCTCCCAGAATACGCGCACCCCGGGCACGGGCGGGCTGTTGCTGCCCGGGCCGTACGACACCCGCACGATGAGCGGATCGCTCAGCTTGGTGTTGGCCGTGCCGGTCGGATTGAGCACGCTCTGCGGCTGCAGGTCCGCCGGCGCGCCGTCCAGCGTGGGGATGGCGTTGAAGGGGCGCTCGCCGTTGACGGTCGTGCCCTGGACCGTCGCCGTGGCGCGGTGCGGATTGACCGCCAGCGTAAGGCCCAGCGTCCAGAAGGCCTGCGCCCGGCCGTCGACGTCGGTCTGGGCCGTCTGCGTAATGGTCCCGCCGCCGTTCTCGCTGAAGTTGATGAGCGCGCCCGAAATGGGGTTGCCGAAGCCGTCGAACAGACGCACCACCAGCGGCTCGGGCAACTGCACGCCGATCGCCCCCGTCTGCTGGAAGCCCGACTCCACTGCGAGGCGCTTGGGCGCCCCGGGCTTCGCCGTGGCGAGGAAGACCACCGAGCTCGCGCCCGTCACCTCGGCGTTGACCAGGTTGGTGGTGACGGTCTGGCCCAGCGTCAGCGTGGTCTGCGCCCGGCCGGTGGCGTCGGTCACGGAGCTGATCGGCCGCACGCTGCCGCCGCCCGCGATCACGGTCCAGTTCACCGTGGCCCCGGGGACGACGTTGCCCTGGGCATCCGTCACCACGACGACCAGCGGCTCCTTGAGCGTCTTGGTTACCGTGTCCTGCTGCAAATCGCCCGAGACGATGGAGACGGCGGCCGCCGCACCGGGCAACGCCTGCGCGGTGAACGTGACCGACGAGACCTCCGCGTCGTTCACGAGCAGCGAGGCCTTCACCGAATAGCTCCCGACGGTCGAGCCCAGCGCGAAGGTGGTGGCCGCCAGCCCACTCGCGTCGGTAGTCGACTGAGCCGGTGTGACCCTGCCGCCCCCGATGACCGTCCAGCGGATCAAGGCATTGGGAACGCCCTGGCCCGTCGGGTCCGTCGCCCGTACCACGAGGGACTGTGGGAGAGTGCCATTGACCGCTGCAACTTGCCCGTCTCCGGCCACGACTCGAAGGGTGCTGGGCAGGTAGGTCTGCCGGCCCACCTCCACCAGCTCCGACTGGCAGCCGGAGACCGTGGCGAGCGCCAGGAGGCCACCGAGTACGTTTCTCAGCGAACGGACGTTACCGGCCATATGAAGCTCCACCGGAGGTTAGGATGTGTATCCTTTTGTGATACAATAGCTTCGCTGATTCGGCGCCGCAAGGACCTGCCCCGGCCGGGCCCGCGAAGCCCCGTGGGCATCCGACCCGCCGCCACAGCCGTGGTGCAATGTCTACACCACCGGCGCCAGCGACCGCACGATTCTGCGCGCTGAACTCCCCCTGCGTAGAGCGATTGTAGGGCCACGGTATCAACTGGCTCGAAAAAAACCGCCGCCCCTGGTATTCCCGAGGCCGGTCGGGGAAGGGTTCCCCGCGGCGACCTCGGGCATGCGCTCACGCGTCCTTCGGGCTCAGGCGCAGCAGGACAACAGCGCTATGTCCTTCGTGAAGGTCTGCGCGGCGAGCTTGAGCCCTTCGCCCCACGTGAGGTATGGGTGGAGCGTGGAGCCGAGGTTCTGCGCGGTGAGGGTGAACCTGATGGCGAGGGCGGCCTCGCCGATGACGTCACCGGCGTTCGGGGCCACCAGGTGCGCGCCGAGAAGCCGGTCGGAGGCGGCGTCGGCCACGAGCTTGATCAGCCCCTGCTGGCGGTACGACACCGCCGCCCGCGGCAGCGCCGCGACCGGCAGGGTCGTCACCTTCGGATCGTACCCGGCCGCCCGCGCCTCGGCCTCGGTGAGGCCCACTGCCGCCACCTGTGGATCGGTGAAGGTCACCCGGGGGGTCGCCGTGAGGTCGATCGGGATCGGCGCCTCGCCAGTCTGATCCGCAAGGGCCGCCTGTGCGGCGATCCCGCCTTGGAGCGCCGCCACGTAAACGAAACCGGGCCCGCCGGCGACATCCCCGGCCGCGTAGATCGCCGGATGCGATGTCCGCATGAACTCGTCGGTCATGATGAAGCCGCGCCGGTCGGTCGCGACGCCTGCGGCCTCGAGGCCCAGCCCCTCGACGATGGGCCGCCGGCCCGTGGCGACCAGCACCTGCCTGGCGCGGACCTCGCCCCGGAGGCTCCCGCGCTCGACGGTGAGCGTGACGCCCGCGGCCGTCCGCTCCGCCCGGATGACCCGAACCCCGGTGTGGATCTCGAGGCCCTCGGCGGCGAGCGCTGTGGCAAGCGCGACCGAGACATCCGGGTCTTCGGCCGGCAGGATGCGATCCTCCACCTCGAGCACGATCACGCGCACGCCGAAGCGAGCGAACGCCTGACCGAGTTCGAGCCCGATGCTCCCGCCGCCCACCACGACGAGCGACTCGGGCAACTCCTCCACCGCCATCGCCGACGTGCTGTCGAGCGCCCCCACCTCGGCGAGCCCCGGAATGGGCGGCATGGCGGGCGCGGTTCCCGTGGCGATGATCACCTTCCGGGCCCGGACGAGGATGTCGTCCACGCGCACGCGGACCGCTCCAGCGTCACCCGGTGCGGCCGCCTCGAGCATGGCGTGCCCGCTGAGGAGCGCGATGTTCGCGTGGGCCTTCAGCACGTCGAGGTACTTCTCCTGGCGCAGTTGCTCGATCACGGCCTGCTTCGCCCGCAGCAGCTCGGGCCAGGCAAGCCGGGGCGTCCAGACGCCGATGCCGGGGAACGTGGAGCGCACCGTGTGATAATGGCGTGCTGCCTCGATCAGGTATTTCGAGGGAATGCAGCCGACGTTGACGCAGGTGCCGCCGACGATGTCGGCGGCTTCAGCGATCGCCGCCCGGACGCCGAG
>JBMOPM010000089.1:0-9260 GCA_049323575.1 Gemmatimonadota bacterium
CAAGGCGGGCGACGTGATCCGCGCCCGCATCAACGGCGCTCTCGTTCCCCTCACCAAGCAGCGCCTCACGCCCGACCAGACCCGCGCGATCGCGCTCAGACTGCTGCCCAATGACGCCGACCGGGGCCGCATCGACCACCTGCGCGACTACGACTGCTCGTGGGGGCTGGCCGGCGTGGGTCGGTTCCGCGTGAACATCCTGCGCCAGCGCTCGTCGTTCATGATCGTGATGCGGGTGATGCCGTTCGCGGTGCCGAGCTTCGAGGATCTGGGACTGCCCGCGGCGGTGCAGCGACTGGCCGACCTGGAGCGCGGACTCGTGCTCGTCACGGGCCCGCGCGGGAGCGGGAAGAGCTCGACGGTGGCGGCGCTCATCCATCACATCAACAGCACGCGCAGTCGTCACATCGTCACCGTGGAGGATCCGATCGAGTTTCTGCATCGGGACCTCAACTCGTCGGTGACGCAGCGCGAGGTGGGCGTGGACACCGACTCGCTCGCGCAGGGCGT
Source organism: Gemmatimonadota bacterium (assembly GCA_049323575.1). Lineage (GTDB taxonomy): Bacteria > Gemmatimonadota > Gemmatimonadetes > Gemmatimonadales > GWC2-71-9 > JBMOPM01. Next base: position 511 of record JBMOPM010000089.1, read on the forward strand.
CCGCTCCGCCCTGCGGCAGGACCCGGACGTGGTCGCGCTGAGCGACATCCCCGATGCCCGCACGCTCGAATCCGCGGTGAAGGCGGCCGAGGACGGCCACCTCGTGCTGGCCTCCCTTTCCGGCGCCGACATTCCGACGATCGTGGAGCGGCTGCTGGGGCTCGTCGATGCGGACGTGCCCGCGCTCGGGCGGGTGCGCTTCGCGGAGCAGGTGGCGGGGGCCACCCATCAGCGGCTCCTGCCGCGCATCGACGGCGACGGCAGGATAGCGGCGGTGGAGGTGATGATCGCGACGCCGGAAGTGCGCGCGGTCCTGCGCGATCCGCCCCGCCTCGGCGATCTCAAGGCGCTCATCGCCAAGGGGCGCGGCAAGCACGGGATGCAGACCCTGGAGCAGCACCTGCAGGAGCTGGTCGCCACCGGTCTCGTGAGCGCGGAGACGGCGAAGGCCACGCTGGCCGGGTGAGCACGCCGTCCGCGCGGGCCGTGCTGGACCAGTTGCTCGCGCTCCCGCGCGAGGCCGGCACGCCCGCCGCGGAGGAGGCTCGCCGCCTCCTGGCCGCCCGCCTCACCTCCCTGGGCTACCACGTCAGCGTGGAGCCTTTCGCGTTTGCCACCGCGCCGCTCGAGAGCCTGCGCCTTGCTGGCGCCGGCGTGCTCACGTTCACGCTGGCCGCGCTGCCGTTGCTCGCGTTCCCCGGAGCGCCCGCCGGGGCTGCCCTGGCCGTGTGGCTGGGCGGGTTGCTCATGAGCGGCGCGGCCACGTGGGGCGTGGGCTTCGGGATGGTGACGCTGGGGCGGCCTCCGCGGACGGACGCGAACCTGGTTGCCCGCCGGGGTGATGCCCGGGTCACACGCTGGCTCGTGGCGCACGTCGACACGAAGGCGCAGGGGCACTCGATGGCGGGGCGACTCGTGGCCGTGTGGGTGCTGCTGCTCGCCATCGGCATGATGACCGCCGCGGCCATCGGGCGCTGGGGGCTGGCCCGGCCGCTCCCGCCGGCCGCGCTCGCCGGATGCGCGGCGCTCGCGGTGGCCGCGGCCGGGCTCACGGCGCGGGGACGACTGCGCGGCACATCGCCGGGCGCGCGGGACAACGGTTCGGGCCTGCTGGCCGTGCTGGTGGCGGCGGAAACCGCTCCACCGACGACGGGCATCCTGCTCACCGGCGCGGAGGAATTCGGCCTGGCCGGGGCGAGTGCGTTCGTCGCGCAGCATCGCGACGAGTTGACGGGGGCAGACGTGGTCAACGTGGACACGCTGGACGACGCGGGCACCCTGGTGATCGTCGCGCATGACCGGCGCGGGCGCGCCCTCGCGGGGCGGGAACTCGCCCGCCTCGGCGGCCTGGTGCCGGCATCGCGGGTGCGCGGCCTGCCCCTGGGCATTCTGGTGGACAGCCTGCCGTTCTCCCGGGCGGGCGTGCCCGCGGTCACGGTCGCCCGGCTCACGTGGGCCACGCTCCGGCGCATGCATACGCCCAGGGATGCGGCCGGGGGGCTGGAGTTCACCACGGCGACGGCGGTGGGACGTGCGCTCGGGGCCGCGCCGAATTGACCTCGGCCCGCCCCCCGGTTAGACTGACCCGGAGCCCGTGATCGGCCCCGACCAGGGGCTTTTTTGTTGACGACCACCCGAGCACCGCAGGCGTCATGTTCGATCCCAAGACCATCTGCATCGTTGTCGTCGGGGCCCAGTGGGGTGACGAGGGCAAGGGCAAGCTGGTAGACGTGCTGGCCGAGCGGGCCGACTTCGTGGTGCGCTACCAAGGCGGGGCCAACGCCGGCCACACCGTGGTCATCGGGGACGCGCAGTTCGTCCTCCACCAGATTCCGTCGGGCATCCTGCATCCGCGGACGACGTGCATCGTGGGCAACGGCGTCGTGCTGGATCCCGAGACCTTCCTCACCGAGCTCGAGGAGCTGCACCACCGCGGCATCGACACCCACGGGCGGCTCTTCGTCTCCGATCGCGCCCACCTCGTGCTCCCGTACCACAAACTGCTCGACTCGGCCAGCGAGAAGAGCCAGAAGATCGGGACCACCGGCCGCGGCATCGGCCCCACGTACGAGGACAAGATCGGCCGTCGCGGCATCCGGGTAGGCGACCTGCGGCAGCTCGACTGCTGCCGCAAGCTCGTGCGCGAGCGGGTGGAACGAGCCAATCGCCTGCTGGAGCTGATGGGGGCGAGCGAGCGGGCGTCGGCCGACGAGCACGTGGCGCTGGTGGAGCGGCTCGCGCCGGCGTTTCTGCCGCTGGCCGCCGACACCGGGCTCCTCGTGTACCGCGCCGTGAACCAGGGCCGTCGGGTGCTGCTCGAGGGCGCGCAGGGGGCGCTGCTGGACGTGGACCACGGGACCTATCCGTACGTCACATCGTCCAACACGACGGCGGGCGGCGCCTCGGTGGGCGCCGGCATCGGGCCCACGCTGATCGATGGCGTGCTGGGCGTGGTGAAGGCCTACACGACCCGCGTGGGCAACGGGCCGCTCCCGACCGAGGCCACCGGCGCCGATGGCGACCGGCTGCGCGCGCTGGGCGGCGAGTTCGGCGCCACCACCGGGCGGCCGCGCCGGTGCGGGTGGTTCGACGCCACGGTGGTGCGCTACGCGGTGCGGGTGAACGGGCTCACGGGTCTCGCGGTGACCAAGCTGGATGTCCTGGACGGCTTCGCGGAGATCCCCGTGGGCGTCTCCTATGAACTTGACGGGCAGCCCTGCGAAGAGATGCCCGCCGAGGTGGACCTGCTGGACCGGGTGCGGCCGCGCTACGAGATCCTCCCGGGCTGGCAGAAGTCCACGGCAAATGCGCGCCGCCTGGCCGACCTGCCGCCCCAGGCGCGCGCGTACCTCGATCGCCTGCAGGACCTGGCCGGCCGGCCGATCCGGTACGTCTCGGTGGGAACGCGAAGGGACCAGATCATTGAGGTATGACGCCGGTGGCTGGTGGCACGACGCACGCTCGCGGCCATGATCCGCGCTGATTCCCGCATCCCGCTCCTCGTCATCGGCGCCGGACCCTGCGGCCTGGCCGTGGGGGTGGCCGCGCGCCGGGCCGGGCTGCCGTGCACGATCCTGGATCGACGGTCCGTGGTGTCGACGATCGAGCGCTATCCGCTCAACATGACCTTCTTCTCCACGCCGGAGCGCATCGAGATCGGCGACGTGCCGTTCATCGCGAGCGGCGAGAAGCCCACGCGGCGGGACGGGCTGCTGTACTACCGGCGCGTGGCCGAGCGGTTCGACCTCGACATCCGCATCCCCGAGGAAGTGACCGCCGTGCGCCGGCTTCCGGACGGGGGCTTCGCGGTCCACGTGCGCCGGCGGCACGATGAGATCACCTACCACGCGGCCAACGTGGTCTTCGCGACCGGCTACTACGACAACCCCAACTTCCTCGGCGTTCCCGGCGAGGACCTGCCCCACGTCCATCACTATTTCACCGAGGGCCACCGGCACTGGCGCCAGCGGGTGGTCGTGATCGGGGCCGGGAACTCGAGCGTGGACGCCGCGCTCGAGTGCTGGCGGGCCGGCGCATACGTCACGCTGGTACACTTCCGCGAGGGGTTCGACCGCAGCGTGAAGGCGTGGGTGCTGCCCGACATCACCAACCGGGTCAAGGAAGGGAGCATTCCGGCGAGGTGGAACTCGCGGGTGACGCGGATCACGCCGGCAGCGGTGGAGGTGAGGAACGACCGCACCGGCGAGGTGGAGTGGCTGCCGACCGACACGGTGCTCGCCATGACGGGCTACCACGCCGACACGTCCATGCTGCGCGACCTCGGCATCCCCGTGGATCCCGAGACGGGCATCCCCGAGCACGATGAGGCCACCATGGCGACGCCGGTGCCCGGGATCTATCTCGCGGGCGTGATCGCCAGCGGCAACGATGCGAACCGCCTGTTCATCGAGAATGCCCGGGGCCACGGAGAGCTGATCGTGCGGGATGTGATGAAGCGGCGGGAGCGATGCTAGCGACGGCGACGCCGGCACGACGGTAGCGCCATGCCGGAAACGAACGACCCCGCGATGCCTGGCACCGCGGGGTCGTCTGCGCTTCGGGCTTCGTTACCGCTCCCGTCGCTGCCGCCATTATTGCGATCGCAGCGCCGCGAACAGCGAGTCCACGCCGATCTGGTTGAGCCAGACGGGATCCAGCTCGTAGTACCGGCTCTCGATGAAGCGGCCGGTGGTGGGGAAGTACGGCGGCGGGTGCGTGGCGCCACAGGCATCGTAGGCGTGGGCCTCAGCCCAGCCGTAGCCGGTGCCGTTGTAGGTGGCGTAGTCGACCCGTCCCATCGCCAGGCCGCCGGTGACCCGGATGCAGCCGTTGGGCGCCCCACCGCAGGCGTTGGGTGTGCCGAGCCCGATGCCGTTCGGGTAGCCGCTGGCGGGATTGCCGCCGCGGAACCCCTCGCCCAGGAAGTTGCCGAGCGTGAGGAAGAACAGATTCATGTTGACGCTGCTCGGGCTGTCGTCGAAGCCGCCGCGGTAGATGTTGTTGACCCGGAACGGCGTGTTCAGGTTGTTGTCCTGGATGACCATGTCGCCGCCGGCGATGGCGCCGAAGATGTCGCCGTCGTAGTCGCAGCGGCTGCCCGGCGGCAGGGTATAGAGCAGATCATCGGCGAAGAGGATGTTGCCGGTGGCGAAGACCGACACCCGCCCGCGCAGCCGGCCGCTGATGGCCACGTTGCCGGTGACGTAGATCACGCCCTTGAAGTTCGGGTTGGCGCTGAGCGGGATGAGGTATTGCGCATCGCCCGGGCGCACCGCGGCGAGGGCCGGCAGGGGGCCGGTGCGCCGGCGCATCCAGCGGCCGTACGGCGCCGTCGTCACCGAGTCGGGCGTCAGGGTGTCGGCGGTAACGGTGGGGTAGAGCCGCGGGTCACCCCCGAGGTAGCACTTGCGGGAGCTGTGGGTGAGCAGGTTCCGCACCGCGGTTCGCCCGCTGGCGCCGCCGCCGGCGAGCGCGTACACCTCGGCTGCGCGGTAGAAGCGTTTGGTGCCGCCGATCGTCGTGTCCGCGCCGCAGTTCTGCGAGATCATGTTGGGATCGGCGCTGTACGTGGTGCCCGAGGGCGCATACGGCCAGCGCCTGGCGGACAGGTACGCCAGCGCCGAGTCGGTGGGGGACGCGCCGGTCTGGTTGGCGCGGAACACACGCATGAAGCCCTCGTCCCAGTCGATGACCCCGTTGCGGTTGACGTCCACGGTGATGAACTCGATCCGGGTCCACGGCCGGTAGTCGGTGTTGACCGCGGGACCGCCGGTGAGGTCGTAGTCGCCGTTCACCGCATCGGCATTCTGGGCGTATTGCTGCATCAGTGCGAGCCGGGCCGGTGTGGGCCAGGGGATGGGCTGGGCGCGGGTCTGCAGGCCGGCGCGGAAGTCGCCCGGTCCGCCGGTCACGCTGCTGTTGACGATGGCGACGGGCCCGTAGAACGTGGGCTTCGGAGTGGTGCAGCCGGTCATGAGCTTGAGCGCGTTGTTCGAGAAGAACGGGCCCATGACGGACTCGCCGCATCCGTAGACCGCGCTGCCCGACCAGTTGTTGATGGCCACGGCAAACTTGGCCCAGGATTCCTGGGTGAGGAGCAGGCGGCGCGCGGCGACGGCCTGCCGCTGGTCCCGGATGACCGACACGACACTCGCGTAGTTGGTGCCGTACTGGCCCGCGGTCGCCGAGCCGCCGGTCCGGCCGCCGGTGCGGCCGAAGAAGACCGAGCGGCTGAACCCCGGGATGACGTTGCCGTTGGCATCGCGCACCGGCCCGTTGAGCACCAGCGTGTCGTGCCGGTTGGGCGCGAGCAGGGTGTCGAAGATGCCGCGGTTCAGCGTGTCCCGCGCGATCTCGAGGCCGGCATCGGCCGCGGTGCGGAGCGACGCCTCCCGTGCCTGGAAGCGTCCGGTGAGCGTGGCGCTGCTCGACATCATGATGCCGCCCAGGGCGAGCGCCGCTACGGCCAGCGCCAGCATCAGCGCCAGCACCAGCGTTACGCCGCGCTCGTCCCGCCGGAGTTGCGAAATCGTCATGCCCAGCTCCTGCTGAGGTCCGGTCCCGCCGTCACGGCGCCGTACGCATCAGGTTCACGATGGTGGACTGCGCCGGCGTGCAGTCCTGCGCCGCCACGCCGATGCGGTAGTTGACGCCGCCGACATAGCCGCCCACCACCACGGTGTCGCTGGTGGTGGCGTCCTTCTTCACGTTCATCAGCGGATCGGTCCACACCGTGACCGAATCCGGCCGGCTGTAGATCACGTACTGCCACACGTCCTGCTCGCCGCTGGTCTCGTCCGGCGAGGCATCCCAGATCACGATGAACCGGCCGCTTCCCGCGGAATCCGGGATGACGCGCAGGTTCTGCGGCGGGAACGGCGGGCGGCCGCACACCGAAGGCATCGGGATGCCGTTGTTGGGCACCCAGATGAGGCTGGAGACGTCCCGGGTCCGCTCCTGCGCGCCCGTCTGCCCGTTGGTGACGCGGAGGTTGAGCCGCACGGCGCGGACGCTGTCAGGCCGGACGAAGTTGGCGCTGTCCGTCGCGTTGGTGGCGGTGGCGAGCGGGCGCCGGATGAGCGGCCGGAGCCCGGCCGGCACCGTGATGAGCGTGTCCCCGGTGGCGAGGCGGCGCTGCATCAGGTACTCGAAGAACGGCCGGCCCGGATAGCGCAGGATGTTGCGCGCCACCACTTCGCTCGGCGTGTTGTTGATGCGCTGCATGAGGACGAAGTCGTCCGTACGCGCGGTGGTCGAGTCGGGCGCCAGCCAGAAGATGAAGGTCTCGGCCGGGCTCAGAGCGCCGTTGCCGAGGCGGTAGGTGACCGTCGGATAGGTGTAGGTGGTCGTCGGGATCAGGCCGGCGTTGGCGGCGTCCCACGCCACCGCGGCCGTCGGCGGCACGTCGGGGTTCAGGGCCACGGCCCAGCGGAACTGGGTCGAGTCGGTCTCGATGAAGTCGGTATTGAACGCCAGCACGCTGCTGTCGGCGTAGACGATCATCGGCTGCTGGCCGGCCACACCGGCGCCCAGCGTCCGGATGGTGCGCTCGGTGTGGTTCAGCGCGAAGCGGGCGTTCTGGAGGACGTCGATCTGTTCGGCGCCCTTGTTGAAGGCCCGGGTCTGGGACCGGAAGAACGTGACCGCGGCGCCCATGATGAACGACATCATGAGGACCGAGATCAGGAGCTCCGGCAGCGTGAAGCCCGCGCGGCGGGTCTCTCGGAAGGCGGTCATGGCGCAGCCCGCACCGTGGTGAGGGAAACGGTGTCGCGCATGCTGGGATCGCTCACACGCACCGTGATGGTGGTCATGTCGCGGCGAGGCGTGCCGGAGGTATCGCGCACCATGATCGTGCGCCGCCGCATCCGGGGGAAGCCGGGAAAGCCCAGCGTGTCGGCGCCCAGACCGGTCGCGTACAGCGACACGAGCCGGGTGTAGCGGGGGTCGGCCTGGATCAGGTCGATCCGCTCCTGCGCCACGGAGGTGGCGACGGTGAGCGTGGATGACCGGCCGGTGCTGTTCAGGAAGCTGCCCATGAACCGGCCCAGCCCCACGATGACGATCGACAGCAGAGCGAGGGACATCATCACCTCGATCAGCGTGAAACCGGCGCGTTTCATCATTTGCCTCGCACCCAGTTGCCGGAGGCGTAGGAGTACCAGACCGCGCGCCCCGTGGCCCGCGCGATCTCGAGGGCCCGCGCATCGGCGGTGGTACTGTCGGTGAGGCTCCGCTGCGTGGTCAGGTAGATGACGCCCGCGGAGCTGGCGGAACCGTCGCGACGGAAGATGATCTGCGTCAGCACGTTGGTGGGCGCCGGCGGCGGGAGATCCGGCACGCCGGGGCGGCCGAACGTGATCCCCTGCTCCAGCTTGTAGAACGTCACCCGCTCGTTCACGTCCACGATGCCGTTGTTGTTGGCGTCCTCGTGAATCCGGAGGCGGCGCTGCGGGGCGTCCACCGTGGCCACGACGTCGTGCTGGAGGGATACCGCGAGCCGCTGGGCGTACGTCAGCGCCATGACGACATTGCGGATCTCGCTGTTGACCCGGTAGCGCTGCCAGTCGATCCGCGGCAAGGCGATCGCCGTCAGGATCCCCAGCACCGACACCACGGTCAGCATCTCGATGAGCGTGAACCCGGCCCGACGGTTGTCCGCCGTGCCGGCCTGCGGCAGGAAATGTGACGTGCAGCGCTTCATGTCCATGCTCCAGGCGGCCGGGCCGTCTCGGGGAGACCCCAGGCTTTGCGTCCCGCCGTCGCCGGCGGTTTGCCCTTGTACTGGATCGAGTGCCCGGCCAGCGGCGGGGCTGCCGCTGATCGAGCCCACCGCTTCGATGGGGGATCAAGCAAGAACTACACCGGGGGTGGCCTGTCTGGTTAAGTTGTTGTCTGGTAATCGCTTGATGTGCTTTGCGGCCGCGGCGGGCCGGCCGCCGGTGTTGACTTTTCCGCCATGTCATGCGGAATCTCTGCCGCTCGGCCCCCCGCCGCCGCGCCACTTCGGGATTTCCTTGCCGCGTCCGCGGCCGGCGTCTATTGTTCCGCGGCGCACGACCCATCCTCGACCCTTTCCGCGATCCTGATCGATGGCCGACACCACCTTGATGGACAAGCTCGTTTCGCTCTGCAAACGCCGGGGCTTCGTGTTCCAGTCTTCCGAGATCTACGGCGGCCTGGGTTCCGTGTGGGACTACGGGCCGCTTGGCGTGGAGCTCAAGAAGAACGTCAAGGACCGGTGGTGGCGG
>JBMOPM010000090.1:0-9180 GCA_049323575.1 Gemmatimonadota bacterium
AAGGCCGCCCGGAAGGCGACGAAGAAGGCCGCGAAGAAGCGGATGGTGAAGAAGGCAGCCAAGCGGCCATCGGCCAGGAAGGGCCGCCGCCGGTAGCCGGACCGCGGCGCACGCGACGCGCCCCGCCAGCGGCGGGGCGCTTTGCTTTGGTATCTTTGGCCCCACTCATGCGCTATCTCACTCTGCCGGCGCTGCTCGTGGCCGCAGCCTGCGCCCGACCCAGCGCCCCGCCAGCCCTCCAGACTCCGGCCGGAGCTGGAGAGCTCAAGTCGTTGATTGTCAATCAGTTCGATCGCTCTGCCAAGGCCTGGAACGCGGGTGACCTGGCCGGCTTTCTCAGCGACTACGCCGAGGGTACCGAGACCGGCTTCGTGAGCGGTGGCAAACTGCGAAAGGGGTACGATTTCATCCGGGCGAACTATGCCCCCCGTTTCGCCCCCGGCGCCGAGCGGGACAGCCTCCGCTTCGAGGACTTCGACGTGCGCCCCTTGCGGCCCGACCTGGCGATCATCTTCGCGCGGTACGTCCTGTACCGCAACGGTGCCACCACCTCCAGTGGTCCGTTCACGCTGGTGATGGAACGGCAACGGGCGGGATGGCGCATCCTCCATGACCACACGTCCAGTGATCCCGCGCGCTAGAGGCTTCGCGGCGCTGGCCGCGCTCCTCCTCGCCGCCTGCGGCCCCCGCGAGCCGGAATACTGGGCCCTGGTGGGCGCCACGGTGATCCCCGGCGACGGCAGCGCGCCGCTCCCCGACCAGGTGATCCTCATCCGGGGCACGCTGATCGACGAGGTGGCCCCGCGGGAGGGATTCAAGTTTCCCAAGGACACCCGGCAGGTGGACGTGACAGGTCGCTGGGTGATGCCGGGCCTCATCGACGCGCATGCCCACGTGGCCACCTGGGCGTTGCCACGGTTCCTCGCATTCGGCGTGACCTCCGTCCGCGATCTCCACGGGTTGAAGGACTCGACCCTGGCGTGGGCGCGCCGATCGTGGAAGGCAAACTTCGCCGGGCCCCGGATCTACTCCGTGGGCGCCATGCTGGACACGCCACCGCTCACCTGCGGCGACGCCATCCCCGTCCCCACACCGGATTCCGGCCGCCGCGCCGTCGACCATCTGACGCTGGCCGGCGCCGACCAGTTCAAGGTCTACACGCACATCACACCGAGCGTCCTCGGCGCGATCGTGGACGAGGCGGCTGCCTTCGGTCTGGGCGTGGCGGCCCATCTCGGCCTCACCGACGCGGTGACGGCCTCCAGGATCGGGGTGCGAACCATCGAGCACCTGAGCGGCGTCCCCGAGGCCACGCTGGCCAACCCCGCGCCGCTGTACGAGGCTCACCGCGCGAGCTTCTTCGGAGGCTGGACCGCCTTCGAGACCAGCTGGGCCTCGCTCGATTCCACGGCGCTCGCGCGAACGGCGGAGCGGCTGGCGTCTCACCGGGTCATTCTCGTTCCCACACTCGTTCTGCACGATGTCCTGAGCCGGCTGGACGACTCCACCGGGTACCATCGCTTCGCCCTGTCGTTCGTGCCGGACAGCGAGAAGGCGAGATGGGACGTGCAGGGGATGATCGCGCGCGCGGGCTGGAAGGCGACGAACTACGCCGCCTTCCGCGCGTCACGGCCGAAGCAGGACCTCTTCCTCCGCGAATTCCGCAGGGCCGGCGGGCGAATCGCGACCGGGACCGATGCCGGCCACCAGCTCATCGTCCCCGGCTACTCGTTGCACGAGGAGCTGGAGCTGCTGGTCCGGGCCGGGCTTACGCCGCTCGAGGCCATCACCGCCGCGACCGCCAACGGGGCGGCCGCGCTCGACGCCGACTCGCTGGGCGCCGTGGCCGCGGGCAAGGTGGCCGACCTGGTGATCCTCTCGAAGGATCCCGTCGCGGACATCCGTAACACGCGGCAGGTAGAGCAGGTGGTGGTGCGTGGCAGGCTCCTCGCCGCGGATTCGCTTCGCTCGGTGAGATAGATGACCGCAGCGCTGGCCGAGGGACTTCCCCGGCTCAGGGACTACCTCGCGGCGCAGCAGACTCGCGCCGGGCTGGTCGCCCGGAGGCTCCTCGGCCAGCCGGCTCCGGGCGACGAGGCCCTCCGTCAGGCACTCCTCGACGGCTATGCCAGGGAGCTCCGGCCCGACGGCAGCGTGGGTGGCTCTGTGCTGCCCACCGTCTGGCGGCTGCACGAGCTGATGGACCTGGGCGAAGACCCGCATGCCCCCGCGCATCGGGCTACCCTTGCCTGGGTCCTCTCGCTCGACGGCCAGCCCGGCGCGTTCGGCCAGGGCTGCGAGCGCGACCGACACCAGCATCAGGCCTGCGAGCACTTCGTCTCGGGATTCTTCTCCGCGGGCGATCCCGCGCTCCGGGTGGCACCGATCACGATACCGAGCGGCAAGGTGTTCCGCACCGAGGCGCAGGCGCGCTTCGCCTTGAGCTGCCTTGCGCTCCGCGCCGTGTTCCGGGCCGGCGAGACCGGACGACCGTCCGTGGACCATCACCTCACCTCGCTGGCCGGGATGCTTCGCCGCTGGACCTCGTGGACGGGGTACTTTGCGCCCGACATGCTCATCGCGGGGCTGCACGCTCTGCTGCTGAGCCCCGCGGGTCCCCATCGCGCAGTGGCGGCGGATGCGATTGCGTGGGTCGTACGGCATCAGGCCGCCGACGGCACCTGGGCTGGGGCCGACCTGTTTCACACCCTCGATGCCCTGGCCGCGGCGAGCACCCCGGAGGCGCTGGAGGGCATTCGCCGTGCGGTTCCGCCGCTGTTCGCGCGCCAGCGGGCGGGCGGTGGCTTCGGACCCGTGGCGTCGCAGGAGCGCGCCCTCATCGCGACCCGCGCGCTGCACGCGGCTGGTCTCATGCCATGAGGCTCGACGCCGGCCTTGCCATCCTGCGCCCTTGGAAGCCGGGCGACCGCGCGGCCCTCGTCCGGCACGCCAACGATCGGGAGATCTGGCGCAACCTTCGCGACCGCTTTCCCCATCCTTACACCGATGCCGATGCCGATCGCTGGCTCGAGTACGCCTGCGGGCGGGAGCCGGAGCAGGAATGGGTGCTCGCGATCGACGTGGCCGGTGAGGCAATCGGCTGCATGACCATCGCGCGGCAGCCCGACCACCCCACCACCGCCGAGCTCGGCTACTGGCTCGGCCGCGCCTTCTGGGGCCGTGGCATCGCCACGGCGGCGGTCCGCACGCTGTCGGATCGCGCCCTCGCGGAACCGGATATCTATCGTCTCGAGGCCGGGGTGTTCTCGTGGAACCCGGCATCCGTGCGGGTGCTGGAGAAGGCGGGCTTCGTCCGCGAGGCGGCGCTTCGGCGTGCGGTGCTCAAGGACGGCGTGCTGCTGGATCGCCTGCTGTATGCGCGCACGCGGGATCCCGGGATTCCGTACCTGCCCGCCACATAGCCCCTGACTCCTGCCGTACGTGTCCGTGTAACTTGCCGTGCGCGACACGTTCCTCTCATCCGGCAGGGACAGCATGACCGACCGCATCGAAGACCAGACCGCCCGGATCCGGCTCACGGCGTATTCCCACGGCGCGGGTTGAGCCTGCAAGCTCGGCTCGACCGAACTGGCGCACGTGCTGCGCCATCTGACCGTGCCCGGGGACGCGAACGTCCTCGTCGACGCCACCCTGCGCGACGATGCCGCAGTGTATCGTCTCACCGCCGATCGCGCCCTCGTGGCAACGGTGGACTTCTTCACGCCCATCGTGGACGATGCGGCCACCTGGGGTGCGATCGCCGCCGCCAATGCCCTGAGCGACGTCTACGCCATGGGCGGGCGGCCGCTCTTCGCCCTCAACCTGGTGGGCTGGCCCCGCGACAGGCTGCCGTTTGAATTGCTCGGCGAGGTGGTAGCGGGCGCGGCCCGGGTGGCGGAGCGCGCCGGCTGCCTCATCGTGGGAGGACACTCGATCGACGACCCGGAGCCCAAGTTCGGCATGGCCGTGATCGGCGAAGCCCACCCGGATCGGCTGCTCACCAACGCCGCTGCCCGGCCCGGCGACCGACTCGTGCTGACCAAGCCGCTCGGGACCGGCATCCTGACCACCGCGCTCAAGCGCGGGCTGGTGACGGAGACCGCGATCACCGACGCGATCGACTCGATGACGGCGCTGAACGACGTGGCGGCCGGGCTTGCCGTGGAGCACGGTGTCCGCGCGGCGACCGACGTCACCGGTTTCGGCCTGCTGGGCCATCTGGACAACATCCTGGCGGCCAGTGGTGTTGGCGCGCAGATCCAGGTCCGGGCATTGCCGCGCTTCCAGCGGGTGCTCGAGCTGGCCGCCGCGGGCGCCGTTCCCGGCGGCACCCAACGGAACCTGGCGGCGGCCGCCCACGCGGAGTGGGGCGTGACGCTCACACCGGAGGAGCGCCTGCTCTGCGTCGATGCCCAGACCTCGGGCGGGCTGCTGCTCTCGGTGCCGCCCGATCGGGCCGACGCCCTCGTGCGCGCGCTCCGGGACGCAGGCCTGGCAGCGGCGACGGTGATCGGGGAAATCACGGCCGAGCCGGGACGGCTCGTCATCGAATGATGCGCTGGACCCCGCAACGCATGGACCAACTGGAGCGCGCGGTGCGCGACGGCCGCCGCGTGGCGCTCCACCGCCGCGGAACCGAGTACGTCGTGGTGGCGGAGGCCATCAAGGCCCACGGCGGGCGCGAAGCGCTCCTGGGCCGCCTGCCCATGACCGGCGAGCAGCTCGTGTTCGTGCTGGACGACGTGGATGCGTTCGAGGTTCTGTAGGCCTGGTCGGCCCGCGTCGCTACTTTGATCGCGTGACTTGCCACGATTCCGCACTTGCAGAGCCTTCCATGAGATCGCATTCCGCGGTCGCGGTCCTTTACGGTGCCCGCGAACGGCGGCCGCATGGCTGAGACCGGAGCGGTGGCCGTCGTCCATCTGGACGAAAGCTGCCTCGGCAACGGCAAGGACGCGCCCACGCCCGGCGGCGCCGGCGGGCTGATCGAGATCGTCAACGGCGGTGGAGTCCGCCGCTTCGATTTCTTCATCCACGCGCCGGACACCACCAACAACCGCATGGCGCTGAGCGGTGCGATCGCTGCGCTGCAGCTCATGGCCCGGAAGCAGAAGCGCCTCACGGTGCTCATGGTGTCGGACTCGGAGTACCTCGTGAAGGGCATGCGCGAGTGGGTGCCCGGCTGGATGGCACGCAACTGGACCCGCAAGGGCGGCGCGATCGAGAACCTCGAGCTCTGGCAGGCGCTGGTCCAATCCGCCAGACTCCATGACGTGCAGTGGACCTGGGTCCGCGGCCACCAGGGCCATCCCAAGAACGAGTACGCCAACGACCTCGCCGTGAAGGCGGCGCGGGAGCAGGCAACTTCGCCGGGCATCGTCGACTCGGGGTACGACGCGTGGCTCGCCGCCAGGCGCGCGAAGGGCCAGTATCTCGACTACGATCCGGACGCCGCGTTCCACCACCTCGAACGCCGGCTCCGCGCCGGCGAGCGGTTCCCCCTGGCGGAGCAATCCTCCTGACGGCAGGGAGCGCATGACGGACGTCGAACGCCTCTTCCGGCGACTGGTGGACATTCTCGCCGCCACCGATCCGGGTCGCCTGGGTCAGCCGATCACCCTCGGCGATCTCGTCACCAGTATCGTGCCCTATCGCGCCAACCGGCGAGCGCTCGGCTTCGACAGCAGCGAGGACTACGAGCTCGTCGTCCTCCGGCTCGCCGCCGGTGAAGGCGGCTTTGCCCGCACGCTGTCGCCCCAGGCAGGCGACCGGCTCCGCCGCGAAGTGGCCTCTCCCAACCCGGACCTCGGCCTCGTGATCGACCTGGCCGCGGAGCCGCTGGTGCTCGACGCGGAGGCCATCAGCCGCGCGCTCGCGGATCGCGCGGCGAACGTCGCGCCGGAGCCCGCCTCGAGCGCACCAGCCCCGCCGGCAGCGGCGCCACCACCACCCCTGCCGCGCGTCCTGGTGGCCGAGGAGCCGGAGCCCGACCTGGTGGACCTCCCGCCGGCCGACCCGATGAGCGAGGTCGCGCTGCCGCTGGATGAGGTGCGGGTCGTGGCCATTCAGGGGCCGGCGGGCGCGGACGATCCCGCCGCCGGCCGGGCCGAGCCACCGCTGCTCCTCCCGGACCCCTTCGACGGGTTCTCCGGCACCCACTGCGGCTTCTGCGGCGGCGAGCTGCCCACCGGCCGCACGGTCAACTTCTGCCCCCACTGCGGCGAGCCCCAGCAGTACACCCGCTGTCCCGAGTGCAAGGCGGAGGTGGAGTTCGGCTGGCGCCACTGCATCGTGTGCGGGCATCGGATGGCGGAAGCGTAACCGTGGACCATCGGCCGCCCCGCCGCCTTGGGTCCGATAATAGATAGCGACTAGCCAATAGCTATAGCGACCAGCCGAAGCAGCGGCCGGATCGCGGTTCCACCGCCGACGGCCACCGTCCACGGTCCGTCAACGGATATATTTCCGCTCATGCCCACCAACGGTCATCCCACCGACATCGTTTTCCTCTCCGGTACCCGCACGGGCTTCGGTTCCTTCGGCGGCAGCCTCAAGGACTTCACCGCGACGGATCTCGGCGTGCACGCGTCCCGCGCGGCCCTGGAGCGATCCGGCCTCGACCCGGCCGAGGTGGATCACGTCATCTTCGGCAACACGATGCAGACCTCCGCCGACGCGATCTACCTGGCGCGCCATGTGGCGCTGCGCAGCGGCCTGTCCATCGAGACGCCGGCCGTCACCGTGAACCGGCTCTGCGGCTCCGGGTTCGAGGCGGTGATTCAGGGCGCCCAGCAACTGCTGCTCGGGGAGTCCGCGGTCGTGCTCGTCGGCGGCACCGAGTCGATGAGCCAGGCGCCGCATGTGCTGCGCGGCGCTCGCTGGGGGCTGCGTCTCGGGCCGGCCGCGCCCCTCGAGGATGCGCTGTGGGAAGGTCTCCGGGACCCGCACTGCGGCTTCTCGATGGCGGAGACGGCAGAGAACCTCGCCGAGAAGCATTGCATCACCCGGGCCGAGGTGGACGCGTATGCGCTCCTGAGCCAGCAGCGCGCCAAGGCGGCGTGGGATGCGGGCGTCTTCGCCGACGAAGTGATCCCCATCCCCATCACCGACCGCAAGACGAAGAAGACCGTCGCGTGGGCGGCCGACGAGCACATGCGGCCCGGCACCACGCTTGAAGCCCTGGCCGCGCTGCCGCCGTATTTCAAGCAGGACGGCGTCGTGACGGCGGGCAATGCCTCGGGCATCTGTGACGGCGCCGCGGCGCTGGTCCTCACCACCGCCGAGTTTGCGGCCGCGCGCGGGCTCGAGCCGTTGGGCCGCCTCCTCGGCTGGGGCGTGGCCGGCGTCGAGCCGCGCTTCATGGGGATCGGGCCGGTGCCGGCCGCGCGCAAGGCGCTGGCCCGGGCGAATCTGACGCTCGAGCAGATCGATCTGGTCGAGGTGAACGAAGCCTTCGCGGCGCAGTACCTCGCGGTGGAGAAGGAACTCGGGCTCGACCGCGATCGCACCAACGTGCACGGCGGCGCCATTGCCATCGGGCATCCGCTCGCCGCCAGCGGCGCGCGCATCACCGCCCACCTGCTGCACGCGCTCCGGCGCGCCGGCAAGCGCCTGGGGCTGGGCAGCGCGTGCATCGGCGGCGGCCAGGGCGCCGCGGTCGTCGTGGAGGCCTTTCCGGCGTAAGGGGGGAAGCGGACATGGAACTCGTTGCGGTTCTGGCGGCCGCGGTCGCCTATTCGTTCGCCTCGCTCCGTGTGCTCAAGCAGTACGAGCGCGGCGTGACGTTCTTCCTCGGCCGCTACGCGGGCACCAAGGGGCCGGGGCTGATCTTCCTGCCGCTCGGCTTCGCCTCGCAGAAGCGGGTGTCGCTCCGGATCGTGGCCCTCGACATCCCGCCGCAGGACGTGATCACACGGGACAACGTCTCGGTCAAGGTCAACGCCGTGCTGTACATGAAGGTGAGCGATCCGGCCAAGGCCGTCATCGAGATCGAGGATTTCCGCTACGCCACGAGCCAGCTGGCGCAGACCACCCTTCGCTCGGTGCTCGGGGAGGTGGAACTCGACGAGCTCCTGTCCGACCGCGAAAAGATCAACGCCATCCTCAAGCGAATCATCGACGAGCGCACCGACGCCTGGGGTATCGAGGTGTCGGCGGTGGAGGTGAAGGACGTGGACCTCCCGGATGCGATGAAGCGGGCGATGGCGCGCCAGGCCGAGGCCGAGCGGGAGCGCCGGGCCAAGGTGATCGCCGCGCAGGGCGAGCTGCAGGCATCGAAGACGCTGGCCGAAGCCGCGCACACGCTGGCCACCGAGCCCAGCGCCATCCAGCTCCGCTACCTGCAGACCGTCACCGAAATCGCGGCCGAGAACAATTCCACCACGCTGTTCCCGATTCCCATCGAGCTGTTCCGGCCGTTCGTCCAGGCCTCCGAGTACGCCAGCCGGGCGGCGGCGGCCCCGCCGAGCCCGAGTCCCTCCGGTCCGCTCGCCCTCCCCGGCGACCTCGCGGCCGGCCTGCCCCGGATCGAAGCCGCCGGCATGCCGGCACAGGAACTGGCCGATCTGATGCAGCGGCTCAAGCTCGAGGCCGCCAGCAAGACCCCGGAGCACGATGGCTGACCTCACCGGCCCGATCGACCGGGCGGCGCTCGAACGCATCCTCAAGCGCGCAACCGAGCTGCAGGCGGGTGACCGCGAGATCGGCGAGGGCATGACGCCGGAGGAAGTACTGGCCCTCGGCAAGGAAGTGGGCATTCCCGCGCGCTTCCTGCAACAGGCCATGCTCGAGGAGCGGAGCCGCGTGGTGCCGGCCGCCGAGCCCGGCATCATGGACCAGCTCATCGGCCCCGCCGAGGTCGCGGCCCAGCGCGTGGTGCAGGGCGAGGTCGAGACGCTCCAACGGGCGCTCGTGCGCTGGATGGACGAACACGAGCTCCTGACCATCCAGCGCGAGCAGCCGGGCCGCGTGAGCTGGGAACCGCTCACCGGCGCCGCCGCCGCGATCCGCCGCGCCGGCGCAGCGTTCGAGTCCCGCCCCTTCATGCTCCGCCGCGCCAGCACCGTCGCCGCGACGCTCACGCCGCTCGAGCCGGGCTACGTGCTGGTGCGGCTCACGGCCGACGTCCGCCCGGCTCGCAGCGGCTTCGTCGGCGGCGCGGCCACCTTCTTCTCCTTCGGC
>JBMOPM010000091.1:0-9168 GCA_049323575.1 Gemmatimonadota bacterium
GATTACGGCGGTGGCTCCGAACCTGCCGTTCGATACGCTCACGCAGAACACGGCGGCCGGCAACTGGGTGGCGGCTGCGGTCGACTCGCTCTCCGGCTTCGCTCAGGCGCCGTACCCGCTCAACGGGCTCGTGGATGAGCTGCACAAGGTGATCGGCAGCGCCTCCGGCGCTCCGGTGGTTACCACCATGATCGGCAGCGGCTTGGTCAGCGCCACGCCGTTCGCCACCTCGGCCGCGGGCTCGTTCATCGCCGCTACACCGGCTGCGAACGCGTACGCCGGCACGCCCACGCTCATCCAAGGCACCGCGGTCCCGGTTCCGGCGGGTGACGAGGGGTACTACATCTATCAGGCGCGCGCCCAGGACCAGGCCGGCAACCGGTCGGTCGTGGCCCGCTCGGCGGTGTACGTCAACAACTCGGTGTTCCCGGCCGTCACGGGTCTCAACGCCTCGGCCACCTACACCGGTGGTGCGGCGGTGGTCTTCCCGGCGGCTGCCGAGGACAGCGTCGAGATCATCAACGGCGAGCTCGATCTGAACTACGCGGCGACCGGCGGCTTCCTGACCTACGGCCGTTCGTTCCACCCGCGTCAGACCAAGTTCGACGACACGATCTTCCGGCCGCTCGGCCTGAACTTCCAGGTCCCGGCGTTCATCCGGCAGATCAACAACACGACGGCTGGCGGTGCGATCAACGCCGGGTCGATTCCGGGCGCACCGAGCCAGGTCGGCGCCATCGTGTACAACGGCTTCGCCGACACCGTCACGGTGCCGCCGACGGCCACAGGGGCGAACGGCGTGTCGAACTTCTTCTTCGCGCCGATCCTCGCCACCCAGGTGCCTGGGGTGACGAGCACCTCGCCGTGGCCCACCGGTGCCCAGGCCATCACCTTCTGGGGCCTGGATGCGCCGACGACGGCGGCGTCGCTGTCCGCCTGCGTGGGTGGCAACCGCACGCTCACCTTCCGGGTGCGCGCGACCGGTGCGCCGTCGACGTTCGTGAATCCGTTCGCGTCCGCGCCGCTCGTGCTCGAGACGGCGAGCGGTGCGACTCCGGTCCGCTGGCGCATCGCTCCGGCGCTGCCGCAGCGGTCCCCCGGTTCGGCGGTGGTGACGCCGCTCTTCACCCCGCCGTTCCCGACGCTGGACAACGGCACGCAGCGTGACTTCGTGTGGCAGGTCACGATCACGAAGCCCTGCGGCTCGGGCACCTTCGACTTCCGGGTGCTCGGTCTGAACGCGACGTTCGACGGGCTGCTCACCACGGATGCCACGACGATCGGTGCGTTCCCGGGTGGTCTCACGAGCGTGGCCTTCTAAGCACTACACGCTGTACCGCACGACCAGGCGCCCCGCCGCAAGGCGGGGCGTCCTGTTTTTATCGCGTCGTGTCCTCGGCTGAAGCCGAGGCTCGGCTGAAAGGACGTTCGGCTGAAGCCGAGTAGAGCTTGACCCCGGACTTCAGCGCGGAGGTCGAGCAGAGCCCCTCGCGCTTCAGCCGCGGAAGCCGTGGGAGCGAGCGGAGCGTCCCCTGCCTCCCGTTGACGGAGGATTGACGGTGCCGGGCTATGGTGGCGCATGTATCACCGGATGTATGCCCACATCGGGTGGACCACGCGCGGGCGGAGGCCGCTGATCGACGCCGGGATCGCCCGGCTCCTCCGCCGGTTCCTGTGGACCGTGGCGGAGGAGGAATCGGCGGAGATCCTGGAACTGGGTGCGGTGAGCACGCACGTGCATGTGCTCCTGCGGCTGCATCCTCGGGTGGACCTCTCCCGGCTGCTCCAGCGCTGGAAGGGTGGCAGCGCCCGCCTCATCAATCGCGACCTGGCCGGCGCCGTGGGCCGGGTGGGCGAGCGGACGCGCTTCGCGTGGGCCAAGGGCTATTCGATCACCACCGTCTCGCCCCGGCACGTGGAGGATGCCCGCCGCTACGTGGCGTCGCAGGCCGAGCGGCATCCGGGGGAAGCAATCGACGCCGGGGGGTGAAGGCGAGGGGGTGAGCTCGCGCTTCAGCCGCGGAAGCCGAGTCTCGGCCGAACGGACGATCGGCTGAAGCCGAGTGCAGAGTGATCTCGCGGTTCAGCGTGGAAGGCCGAACCGAACGATCCCGCGCTTCAGCCGCGGACCGCCGATCCCCCCGCGGGGCTTGTCGGAGCGCCCGATGGGGTTCATCTTTGCGCGCCGTAACCAGGGGCCGTCTGGCGCCGGGGCTTGGCTGGCGGTCCCCTCACACCGAGAGACCATGACACCCATGCGGATGCGTTCATTCAGCGGGGCGGTGGTTGCCCTGCTCGCCGTCGTGCTGCTCCTGGCTGGCTGCGCCGACCCGAAGCTCAAGAAGTTGTCCGCGGGCATCACCCAGGACAGCACGTTCAAGATTCTGGGTCAGGGGCCCACGGTGTACCCGGACAGTATCCGGGTTCGCCACGGCTACGTGAACGAGGGCTACTTCACCGACGGTCAGCTGATCCAGGTGTACTTCTACGGCCGGAAGCCGCTGGCGGGGCCGGACTCGGTGGTGCGGAAGGGGATCACGCCGGTGGTGTTCGTGATGGACACGCTGCGCGGCTGGGGCTGGGACTACTGGGACAGCGTCGCGGCGGCGCACAGGATCAAGGTCCCGCCCAAGGACTGAGCGTACGGCGCCGCGCCGTGTCCGCGGTGGCGCCTGCTCCGCGGCTCGGCCGGCGAATACAGGTGCCCCTCTCCGGGGGCGCCTTTTTTCGTTGCCGAGCGCGTCTTCGGGTGATGGGGCGCACGCGCCCGGCGGGCTACGCTCGTGGCCATGCGGTCGCTGGTGCTCGCCGTCTCCTGTGGCCGGCCGGTGCGGGTGCTGGGCCGGGCGCTCCGGCCCGGCGAGGGGCGGCGGCTGGTCATCCCGCTCCACGGTCGCACGCCCGAGGAGGTGCTCGCCGCGCTCGTCGCGGCCGGGGTGCGGGTGACGCAGAGCGCCGTGATGCCGCGGCCGGCCTCTTCCATCCCTCTCCCCGCATTCCTACCTTAACGGTCCTATGACCGGTCTCTGGCAGCTCGCGCAGGCGGTGCCCCCCGCGGCGGCGCAGATGGACATTCTCGGCGGCCTCCGCAACCTGTTCGAGCTCGATACGGCGGAGCTGGCGAGGAAGCTGATCCAGGTCGTGACGATCTGGGTGTTCGCGTGGGTGCTGATCCGCGCGCTCAAGGCCGTGGCCCGGCGGATCGTGGCCGCCACGGACGACGGTGACCCGAACACGCTCACGCTCCGCGAGAAGCGCGGTCAGACCATCGCGCAGCTCGTGCGCAACCTGGGGCGCGTGGTGGTCGTCGGCGTGTCCGTGCTGATGACCCTCAACGTGTTCATCAACATCGGGCCGCTGCTCGCCGGCGCCGGCATCCTCGGCCTCGCGGTCTCGTTCGGCGCGCAGAGTCTGGTGAAGGACTTCATCGCGGGCTTCTTCATTCTGCTCGAGAATCAGTTCGCCGTGGGCGACGTGGTGGAGATCGCGGGGAAGACCGGCACGGTGGAGCGCATCACGATGCGGCTCGTGGTGCTGCGCGACATGCGGGGGGCGGTGCACATGGTGCCGAGCGGCCAGATCACCACGGTCACTAACCTGACGCGGAGCTGGTCGCGCGCGGTGCTCGACATCGGCGTCGGCTACGACACCGACATCGACCACGCCATCGAGGTCCTGCGGGACGAGGCCCGGCGCTTCGCGGAGGATCCGGCGTGGGCCTCCCGGCTGGACGGCGTGCCCGAGGTGCTCGGCGTCGAGTCGCTGGGGGACAGCGCGGTGATCATCCGGGTGGTCATCCGGACGCCGCCCGGCGCCCAATGGGAGTCGGCCCGCGAGTTCCGCCGCCGGATTCTCAAGCGGCTCGAGGCGGAGGGGATCGAGATTCCGTTCCCCCAGCGCATGGTCCATCACAAGTACGTGGGCGGCATTCCCGGCGGTCCCGGCCCGGTGCCGGGCAGCGTGGAGGCGTCGGTGGTTCGCATGGGGGAGGCGGAATGACGCTCAGCGTCTACAACACCTTGACGCGGCGGGTCGAGCGGTTCGAGCCGCTCCAGCCGGGCCGGGTGTCGCTCTACACCTGCGGCCCCACGGTCTACAACTACGCCCACATCGGCAACTTCCGCACGTTCCTCTTCGAGGATCTGCTGCGGCGCTGGCTCGAGGCCAGCGGATACGAGGTCTTCCACGTGATGAACCTCACCGACGTGGACGACAAGACCATCAAGGGTGCGCTCGAGGCCGGCACGTCGCTCCGCGAGCACACCGCGCCGTTCATCCGGGCGTTCTTCGAGGACCGCGACTACCTCCGCATCCGGCCGGCCCACGCCTACCCGCGCGCGACCGACTTCATCCCGTCGATGGTGCGCCTGGTGGAGGCGCTGCTCGAGAAAGGCGTGGCCTACCGGGGCAGCGACGGCTCGGTGTACTTCGCCATCGACCGGTTCCCCGCGTACGGGCGGCTGTCGCAGCTCGACCGCCGGGAACTCCAGGCCGGCGCGAGCCAGCGCGTGAGCGCCGATGAATACGCCAAGGCGGACGCGCGCGACTTCGCGCTGTGGAAGGCCGCGCGGGCGGAGGACGAGGTCGTCGAGGCGGCATGGGACGCGCCGTTCGGCCGGGGCCGCCCGGGCTGGCACCTCGAGTGCTCGGCGATGGCCCTGGAACTGGTGCAGGCGAAGTGGGGCGTCGACGTGCTGGACATGCACGCCGGCGGCGTGGATCTGATCTTCCCGCACCACGAGGACGAGATCGCCCAGAGCTGCGCCTATACCGGGAAGGACTACTTCGCCCGGTACTGGCTGCACGGCGAGTTCCTGACCCTGGACGGCACCAAGATGTCCAAACGGTTCGGGAACATCACCACGGCGCGGGACCTCCGCGAGGACGGCGTGGACCCCGGCGCCATCCGGCTCCTCATGTTCCAGACCCATTACCGCCAGCCGCTCGACCTGACCGACGAGGCGCTGGCGGCGGCCCGGGAGGGCGCCCGTCGCCTGGGCGACTTCGCCCGGCGGCTGGCCGCGGAGCCCGCGGTGGGGCCCCCGCCCGCCCCCTCGGTGAGCCATCGGCTCCGCGAGGCGGCGGCCACGCTGGAGCGTGATTTCCGGGACGCCCTGGATGACGACCTGAACGGCCCCCGCGCGGTGGCGGCCGTCTTCACGTTCGTGCGGGAGGGCAACCGGCTGCTGGACCAGGGGGCCCGGCCGGATCGGCAAGCGCTCCAGGCCTGGAAGCTGGCCATGGATGTGCTGGACGTGCTGCCCGAGCGGCTGGAGGTGGGCGCGGGGGACCAGGCCCTCGGTGCGGCGGCAGCCGGCGCCGGAGCGGACCAGGCCTGGACCGAGACCGCCCCGGCGGAGGCCGGCCAGCTGGAGCGCTGGGCCCTCTACTGGGCCCGGAAGCGGAAGGAGGCCAAGGCGGCCAGGGACTACGCCGAGGCCGACCGGATCCGCGCCCTCCTGGCCGGACACGGCTTCGAGGTCCGGGACCGCAAGGACGGGCAACTGGAACTGCTCCGGAAATAGGCGCCGGCGCGGGGTGCCTCTGCCGTCGCGTCCACCCCCGATTGACTCCCCGTAACGCGATGTCTATGTTACAAGTCTGTCCATTTCGGCGTATTTTGCGCCGGAGGGGCGCTGACGTAGCTCAACCGGCAGAGCACCGGTTTTGTAAACCGGCGGTTGAGGGTTCGACTCCCTCCGTCAGCTCCAGTGGACGCGGCCAGTGGCTCGCGGCGGGTGCGTGAGGCCCGAGGCTGCACGGGTCGCTCTGGTGGGGTGACCGAGTGGCTAATGGTAGCAGACTGTAAATCTGCCGGCCGAAAGGCCTACGTAGGTTCGAATCCTACCCCCACCATCGGACGGTAGGACGGTGGCGCGGGACGACGCAGGCGGAGGAACCGGTCGCGCTCGCGCTGCTGTCGGTGTGTGCGGTAGAGGCGCGGAGAGTCGTCGGCGCGGGGCTCGGGGTGAGCCGGGCCGGCAGGCCGGGCCAGGACTCGCGGGTGTAGCTCAGTTGGTAGAGCATCAGCCTTCCAAGCTGAGGGTCGCGGGTTCGAGTCCCGTCGCCCGCTTGCCCGCCGCCGGCGGGCGATCGCTCGCGTAGCTCAGTCGGTAGAGCGCATCCTTGGTAAGGATGAGGTCACCGGTTCAATCCCGGTCGCGAGCTCTGGAGGATGGCAGGCGGTCACAGCGGGTCGCATCGGGCGGGCTTGCGGGCGGAGCCGGCCGATCCGCGTGACCGCCTGACCGCCTGAAGCGAGGCCGGGGCCGGCACGGCGACGGCCCGGGGAGCCGGATCACGAGACACGAGGCAGGCGAGCGATGCCGCGCGACAAGATCATCCTGGAGTGCACCGACTGCAAGAGTCGGAACTACTTCTCGGACAAGAACCGCCGCAAGCATCCGGAGCGGGTGGAGTGGAAGAAGTACTGCCCCCGCTGCGACGCGCACCGGCTGCACAAAGAGACGAAGTAACGTGGCGGAGAGCGTTGAGCTCGCCGGCGGCGCCAGCTGGCTCGCCCGGACGCGCGATTTCCTGGCGGCCACGCGCACGGAGATGCGCAAGGTCACCTGGCCCACGAAGGACGAGCTGATCAAGGCCACCCGCATGATCGTGGTGCTGTCGCTCGTCCTCGGCGTGGTGATCGGGCTCATGGACGTCGCGCTCCAGCTGATCCTGGTGGACGGCGTGGCGCGGCTGACCCGCTGATGACGGCCACCCAGATGGACTATCGCTGGTACGCGATCCAGACCACGGCCGGCCACGAGAACAAGGTGCGCGGGCTGCTCCAGCGGCGGATCGACGACGATCCGCGTCCCGAGGGGCAGAAGCTCGTGCGCCAGGCCCTCGTGCCGGTGCAGGAAGTGGTCGAGATCAAGAACGGCAAGAAGGTCACGGTGGAGCGCAAGCTCTATCCGGGCTACGTGCTGGTGGAGATGGCGCCCACCCAGGATGCGCTGCATCTCGTCAACAGCATCCAGGGCGTGATCAAGTTCGTCGGGACCGGCCGGGCGCCGATGCCGCTCCGCGACGACGAAGTCAAGCGGCTGCTGGGCATTGCCGAAGAGGTGGCCGAGGCCGAGCCCAAGGAGGAGATCCCGTTCCTGGTGGGCCAGGTCGTGGAGATCACCGAGGGGCCGTTCTCGGACTTCAGCGGCACGGTGGAAGAGGTCCTGCCCGACAAGGGCAAGGTGAAGGTCAAGGTGAGCCTGTTCGGCCGGCCGACGTCGGTGGAGCTGGATTACCTGCAGCTCAAGGGGCACTGAGGAGCGTCGCTCCTCCCCGCGACCGCGCGGGTCATCGCGGCAGGAACAGCCTGATCGGCCCCCGGGGTGCCGGGGGGACCGGGGCTCCGTCATGAAGGGAGCAGCATGGCCAAGAAGATCACCGCAGTGGTGAAGCTGCAGTGTCCGGCGGGGGCCGCGAATCCGGCGCCGCCCGTGGGCACCGCGCTTGGTCCGCACGGCGTGAACATCATGGAGTTCTGCAAGCAGTTCAACGCCCGGACCCAGTCGCAGGCCGGCATGGTGATCCCGGTGGTGGTGACGATCTACGCCGATCGCACCTTCACCTTCATCACCAAGACGCCGCCCGCGCCCAACCTCCTGCTCAAGGAGGCGGGCGTCGAGAAGGGCAGCGCGACCCCCAACCGCACCAAGGTGGGGAAGGTCACGCGCGCCCAGGTGAAGAAGATCGCCGAGATCAAGATGCCGGACCTCAACGCGTCCGACCTCGAGGCCGCGATGCGCATGGTCGCCGGCACGGCCCGGTCGATGGGCTTGGAGGTCGTCGACGGATGAGCCACACGGGCAAGAAGTATCGCGCCGCGACCCAGCAGATCGATCGCATGAAGCGCTACAGCATCGCCGAAGCGGTGGCGATGGTGAAGGGGACCGCGTTCGCCCGGTTCGACGAGTCGGTGGACGTGGCCGTCCGCCTGGGCGTCGATCCGCGCCACGCCGATCAGGTGGTGCGCGGCACGTGCGTGATGCCGCACGGCACCGGCAAGTCGGTGCGCGTGCTCGTGATCGCGCAGGGCGACAAGGCCAAGGAAGCCGAGGCCGTCGGCGCCGATTTCGTGGGCACGGAATACATCCAGAAGATCAAGGACGGCTGGCTCGACTGTGACGTCATCGTCGCCACGCCGGACATGATGGGCCAGCTCGGCGCGCTGGGCCGGGTGCTGGGTCCGCGCGGCCTGATGCCGAACCCCAAGGCCGGCACGGTGACGATGGACGTGGGCAAGGCCGTCCGCGAGATCAAGGCCGGCAAGATCGAGTTCCGGGTCGACAAGACGGGGAACGTGCACGCGCCGATCGGCAAGGTGTCGTTCACCGAGCAGCAGCTGGCGGAGAATCTGGCGGCGTTCCTGGACACGATCGTGCGGGCCAAGCCGTCCGCCGCGAAGGGGCAGTACATCCGCTCGGCGACGGTGTCGAGCACGATGGGACCCGGGGTCAGGCTCGACACGGCGGGGTATCGATGAGCAAGACGGAACGTCAGGCGACCGTGGAGCGGCTCACCACCGAGCTCGCGAGTTCGCCCAATATCTATGTCACCGACTTCAGCGGCCTCAACGTGCTGAAGATGACGGAGTTCCGCCGCCGCCTGCGCGCGGCCGGCGCGAAGTACGTGGTGGTGAAGAACACGCTCGCGCAGCGGGCGCTCGCCGCGAACCGCATCTCGGCGCTGGATGACTACCTGGTCGGTCCCATCGGCCTGGTGATCGCCGGCCCGGATCCGCTGCCCGCGGCGAAGGTCGTCACCGAGTTCGCCAAGGAGCACGAGAAGCCGGCGGTCAAGGTCGGCCTCGTCGACGGCAAGGCGGTCGAACCCGCCTACGTGCAGCGGCTCGGTGAACTGCCGTCCCGGGACGTCCTCCTCGGCCAGTTCGTGGGGGCGCTCAACGGCATCCTGTACCAGGTGGTCGGCGCCCTCGAGGCGCTTCGCGAGCAGCGGTCCAATCAGGCGTAGGACCCGGGCACGCCCGGGCTCTACCCGGGTCAACATGAGGGAGAGACAGGCACAATGGCTACCACCACGCTCAGCAACGAAGAGATCCTCGAGGCGATCGGCAACAAGTCCGTGATCGAGCTCGCCGAGCTCATCGAGGCGTTCAAGACCAGGTTCAACGTGTCGATCGTCGCCGCCGCGGCGGCCCCGGCG
>JBMOPM010000092.1:0-9084 GCA_049323575.1 Gemmatimonadota bacterium
TCGGTGACGATCGACGGATGCGCATTGATGGCTCGCGCCGTGGGGTCGAAGAGCGCGTTCTGCGTATCCCCCGAGCCGGTGCTGTAGGTGTGGTACGCACCGAGGGTGAGCGGCTGCGCCGGATCGAGGAACGAGGCCTGCAGCGCGGTGAGCGCGCCGGCGAAATCGCCGAGATAGACCGCCACGCGCGCCCTGAGCGCCCGGTTGACCTTGAGGAATCCCGCCGGGGTATCGAAGCCCGTGAAGCCCGTACCCAGGGGGAACGAGAACGCCGATCCCGCCGCCCGCAGGTCCGTGGCCCCGCCGTCCAGCAGCTGGACGATCCGGGCGAACACCTCCTGCTTCGTGGCAATCGGCGCGGGCGGCGCCGCGGTGGAGATGTCCACGTCGAGCGGAGCGCCATTGGCATCGCGGGTGTTGATGACCCTGAGGAAGTCGTAGGCCTGGATCGTCTTGGCAAAGCCCTTGATGCCGCTCTTCTGCGCCGGGTTGAGGTCCAGATCGGGCACCTTGTCCACTGCGCCAAGGAGCACGTTGGCGTTGCGGATGTTGGTGTACCGCTCGGCGAAGTGGTTGCCCCCGAACGCCGGGCTGCCGGGTTGCAGCGGCCCGATGAGCATCTCGGTGATGAAGCGCGGATCGGCCGGATCCAGGTTGTAGGACTCCCGGCCGAGGATCCCCAGCATCGAGACGTATCCGTTCTGATCCCCCATGTCCACGCGTGCGCCGATGATCAATCCGGTGGCGGCAGTGTTGACCGCCGTGCGGGTGGGGTTGTTGAGCAGGGATTCGAGTCCCGGATTGTTGAGGTCCGGGACGGTGAGCTGGTCGCAGCCGCCGATGAGCCAGACGGCCGACACCACGATGACGCGGTGAATCCGCTTCATGGTCGACACCCTCGCTGACGGTCGCATGGTTCAGAACCCGAGATCGACGGAGAAGAAGAAGCTGCGGCTGGGCGGGAACGGCGCCACGTCGATGTTCCGCCCGATCGGCTGGTTGCCGAAGTTGCTGACTTCGGGATCGAGGCCGGTGTATGGTGTCCACATGGCCAGGTTGCGCGCGCTCAGACTGATCCGTGCCGACCGGATGCCGGCCCAGAGCGCCTGCACGGCAGATGGGGGCAATTCATAGGACACGCTGACCTCACGGAGTTTGACGAACGTCGCGCTCTCGAGATAGTTCCGCGCGACGCGACCGAAACCGCCCAGCCGCCGCTCGCCCACCGTCTCGGTGGACCCCGGGATGGGATCGGCGTAGTCGCCGGTGGTCTGGCCGAAGTCGGACAGGAGCTTCGTCAGGTTGAGGATGCTGCTCCCCTGCTGATAGTCCACCAGGACGTGGACGCTGAACCGCTTCCAGGTGAGGTCGTTGGTGAACGACAGCCGGAAGTCGGGGTTGGCATCACCGATCTTGCGTACCGTGTCCCGGCCGTCCGGCAGCGTGTCGACGCCCACGATCTGCGTGGCCGACGCCCCCTCCTCGATGCGGAACGCGCCGAGCGTGGTGCCGAAGCCGGCCGCCGTGAGGATGAAGGGCGGCACCGGCAGTTCCGTGATCTTGCTGCGGTTCGCCGAGAAGGTCCCCCGGAGCAGCCAGTCGACCGAGCGGCTCTGCACCGGCACCACGCCGATCGCCAGCTCGACCCCGCGAGTGCGGAGCTTGCCGCCGTTGAAGAATTCGTTGGTGAACCCCGATGATGGTGCCAATGCCCGGGTCAGCAGCAGGTCGCTGATCTTCTTCTCATAGACGGTGAACTCGAGCGCGGCCCGGCTCCGCCACAGTTCGGCGTCGATGCCCACCTCGAACTCGCGCTGCCGCTCGTAGCGAAGGTCCGGCGCGCCGGTCGTGGCGCCCGCGGGCAGGAGGATGCCAGGGATGCCGCCCAGGTTCTGGGTGGCATCGAGCGGCGTGAAGATCTGGCCGTAGATGGGCTCGTTGCCCGACTCGCCGTAGGCCCCCCGGATCTTGACCTCGCTGAGGAAGCCGCTGCCGGTAGGGAATCGATAGGATGCGGCCGCCTTGGGGAACCAGAACACCTTGCCGGCATCGGCGTTGAGGCTCGACTGGTCGCCGCGGATGCCCGCGGTGAGCAGCAGGCGCTCGTTCAGCAGGAGCGCTTCCTCCTGCAGAAAGAACCCCAGGTTCTTGACCCGCAACCGGTTCTCCCTGACCTGAATGTTGGTCCCCGCGTTCACGTTCTGCTGGCCGCCGACGAGGTTCCTGGCCACGACGCGATTGACGTCCAGGTCCCGGCGCGCGTGCTGCACGCCGGCCGACGTGGTAAGCGACACCCGCTCCGCGCTCCACCGGTGTACCAGCGCCCCATCGAGGTTGAGGTTGAGGTTGTTCGCCCCGGTCTTCAGCGACGTGCCGGGCTGTCCGTCGGCGGGCTCGAATTGCAGTTCCGGGGGGAAGAACAGCGTGTTGTCCTGATTGAAATAGTCGAGGCCGCCGTTGGCACTGAATGACAGGCTGCCCGTCCCGCTGTGCCACAGATCCACGGTCGTCGAGGCCGACACGATCGACCGCCAGACCTCCTCCTTGTTCGTCGACAGCGCCGCCGTCTGGAGCGGATTGGACCGCACGAAGGTGTTGTCGAGGAACGGGCCGTTCCGACCGCCCAGGTTCACGAAGCTCGGCGTGAACGAGAACACGACGTAGTAGCTGGTGTTGGTGTTGTCGTTGTTGGTCAGGCCGCGTTCGGCATTGGTGTGAAGCACGTTGGCGTTGATGCTGGCCCGCACCCGGCTGCCCAGGCGCTGGTCGACGTTGACCCGGATGCTCTGGCGCTGGAAGCCGGTGTTCCTGATGATCCCCTCGTCGTTCTTCACGATGCCCGAGGCAAAGTACTGGGTGTTCGCATCGCCGCCCGAAATGCTCGCCAGCGTCTCGTAGCTCAACGCCCGGCGGCCCGCGAGCTCCTCTTCGTGATCGTAGAAGGTACCGGGGGTGAAGTTGTTCGCAGCCGCGGTGCCAGCGCCGTACGCGGCGTCGATTTCCTGGGCCGAGTTGAACCGGCGGAAGTTGAACTTGTTGAGCAGTTCGAAATAGCCGAAGCGCTGCGTGAAGTTGAACCGCGGGGCGCCCGGGCTCCCGCGCTTGGTCGTGATGATCACCACGCCGTTGGACGCGCGGCCGCCGTAGATGGCGGCGGCGGAAGCGCCTTTGAGGATTTCGATCGACTGGATGTCGCTGGGATTGAGATCGGCGATCCGGTTGACCTGGCCGTCCTGATTGAGGTTGGGGTTCGATCCGCTGGCAGCCGCAGTCACCGCGTTCTGGTTGGATGCGATCGCGACATCGGCCACCACCACGCCGTCCACCACGTAGAGCGGCTGGGCGTCGGCGTTGACCGACGTGATGCCCCGGAGCCGCACCTGCACGCCACCCCCCGGCGCGCCGCTGTTGGTCTGGATGTCGGCGCCGGCCACCTTGCCTTGCAACTGCTGCTCCAGGCTCGGCGTCGGGGGGCCGCCGAGGTCCGATGCACTCACGGTGGCCACGGCATTGGCGAGGTTGCGCCGCGCCACCCCTGTCGCCTGGCCCGTGACCACGATCTCCTCGGCCCGGAACACGTCCCGCGCGAGGGCGAAGTCCACCGTATTCGTAGTGGCCGACACCACCGCCTCCCGCCGCCGGTACCCCAGGGCCCGCACCGCGACCACGACGTCGCCAGCGGGAACCCGTTACAGCGTGAACTGCCCGTTGTCGCGGGCCACAGCCGAGATGCTGGTGCCGCGAACCGAGAGCACCGCCCCCGCAATCGGCGCTCGGCTCAGGGAATCGGTCACCGTGCCTGTGATGGCGCGCTCCTGGCCCATGAGCGGCGCGGCGGCGAACACCAGGGCAATGCCGACCAATCGAACTCCTGGTTGCATAGGACGTCTCCTGCTGGCGGGAAGGCCAACCGGTCCGGTGGGGGCCGGGAAGGAACGTCTGCGCTGGCGGAATCGAGATCGGGCCTCGGTGGAGACTGCGCTCGTCCTCGAGAGGCAACGGAGCGCTGAGGCTGCTGTGCTGGGGATTGCAGCGCTAAGGTAACGCGAAACGGAGGAAGGCGAAATAGGCAGGGGGCGTGCCTGAAGGTTCGCCCCCTGCCGGCACGACCGGTCTCACCCGCCGGCCGGAAGCCCCTTCCCGCCCGGTACGCCCAGCTCGGTCATGGCCCGCAGATCGAGCACCTCCTCGAGCTCGGCGCCCTCGAGGATGCCCTTCTGCATCACGAGCTGCTTCACGGTGAGCCCGGTCGCGATCGCTTCCTTGGCGAGCTTCGCCGCCTCGGCGTAGCCGATCTTCGGTGCGAGGGCCGTGACCAGCGCCGGGCTCCGCTCCAGCCAATAGGCGCACTGGGCCTCATCGGCCTCGATGCCGGCCACGCACTTCTCGGCGAACACGCGGCTCGCGTTGCCCACGATGATGAGCCCGAAGAGAATGTTGTGGGCCATGACCGGCATCATCACGTTGAGCTCGAGCTGGCCGGCCTCGGCTGCCAGCGCCACCGTGGTGTCGAACCCGAGCGCCTGGTAGCAGACCTGGTTCACCATCTCGGCAATCGACGGATTGACCTTGCCCGGCATGATGCTCGAGCCAGGCTGCACCGCCGGCAGCCGGATCTCGGCCAGGCCAGTGCGCGGCCCGGACGCCAGAAGGCGGATGTCGTTGGCGATCTTGCCGAGGTCGAGCACGTAGGCGCGGAACGCGCCGCTGAAGGTGGCGATGTCGCCCATCGACTGCATGAGCTGGACGCGGTCGGCCCCCTCGCGCAGCTCGAGCCCGCTCACCTGCTGGAGGTACTTGACCATCAGGCGCGGATACTCCGGCTCGGCATTGATACCGGTGCCCACGGCCGTCCCGCCGATGTTCAGTTCGCGCAGCCAGTCCGCGGCCTGCGCCAGCTTCTCCCGGTGCCGCGCGATGGTGCGCCCGTACGCGGTGAACTCCTGGCCCAGGCGGATGGGGGTCGCGTCCTGCAGATGCGTCCGCCCCGACTTGACGATGTGGTCGAACTCGCGGCCCTTGGCGAGGAAGGCGTCGGCCAGGGCGTCCAGGCTCGCGAGGAATCCGGGCAGCGTGGCGAGCGTCGCCAGCCGCATCGCCGTGGGGATCACGTCGTTGGTGCTCTGCGCCATGTTCACGTGATCGTTGGGATGGACGGGCGCGTAGCTGCCGCGCGGCGCGCCGAGGAGTTCGTTGGCCCGGTTGGCGAGCACCTCGTTAGTGTTCATGTTGTGGCTCGTCCCCGCGCCCGCCTGGTAGACGTCCACGATGAACTGATCGCGATGCTGCCCGCTCAGGACCTCGTCGGCCGCCTGCACGATAGCATCGGCCAGCCGCGCCTCGAGGCGCCCGGTCTCCTTGTGGGTGAGCGCGGCCGCGCGCTTGATCCACACCACCGCGTCGACGAACTGTGGCAGGGGCCTGAGCCCGGAGATCGGAAAGTTCTCGGCCGCGCGGAGCGTCTGGATGCCGTAGAGTGCCTCACCGGGCACCGCCTTCTCGCCCAGGGGATCTTTTTCGATTCGGGTGGACATGAGTGTGAATAGGGCGTAGTGAGTGGTGAGTGGTCGTAACCCTGGTAACCCCGTAACCCGCGACAACAGCATGCCGACCTGCTTCATCTCTGCGGCCGCATCCGCCACTTTCCGCGCCGAGAAGGCCACCAAGGCCGATCTCGCGGCGGGCGCTCATCTTTTCGTGGGACTCAACTGCTTCGAGCCCGGGCAGCAGCAGAAGCTCCATGCCCATCGCGGCGCGGACAAATTCTACCTGCTGCTCTCGGGAAAGGCGAGGATGACAGTGGGTGACGAGACGTGCGTCGCGGAAGCGGGCACATTGGTGTGGGCGCCGGCTGACGTGCCGCACGGCGTCGAGGAGGCGCTGGAGCGGACGGTGATGCTGGTGGCGATCGCTCCGCCGCCCGGACGGAGCCAGGGCGCCACCGAGTGATGGCGAGACGCGTCAGGCGTCGAGGTGTTGCTCGTACTGCTCGGTTCGACAGGGCTGGAACCCGCGGCGCAGATAGTTGGGCAGCGCAGCCGGGTCATCGAGTGTGCAGGTGTGGAGCCACACGCGCGTGGCGCCGAGTGACCAGGCCTCGCGCACCGCATGCACCAGCAGAAAGCGGCCGAGCCCGCGGCCCAGCCACCCGGGCAGCAGGCCGAAGTACGCAATCTCCACCGAGTCGTCGTCGTGCCGCGCGAGCTCATAGTACCCCGCGGGTTCGTCGTCCTGCCAGAGCATCCGGATCAGGATGTCCGGCCGCGCGAGGTGCGCCCGGAGCGTATCGTCATCCCAGGCCAGCCGGTCCACCCAGTGGTAGTTCCGGCCCACCGTGCCGTACAGGAACCGGTAGAGTTCGGGCGTGCAGCCATCGACCGCGACTACGCGGGCGCCTGGTGGCGCGGATACGCCGTCATCGCGGAGGTCCGCGGGGTCGGTCATTTCGAGGTACGTGCGCGTGACGAGCATGGGCGGGCGTGAGCCGGAGCGAAGGGGCGGATCGAGGCGCATGCCATCCGCCGCCTAGTCCGAGCAATCCCCCAGCGGATACACCGTGCCGCAGTTGGGGCAGGGGTTCTTGCAGCCCTGCGGCTTGATCACCACTTCGAAACCGCAGCGGTTGCAGATGCCGGTGGGGATGGCGGGCGGCCCATCCGCGCTCCGCCGGGAAACGCCGGTGTCAGCCAATGAGCGCCCCGGCCCGGAGAAAGGGATTCCCTGCGCGCTCGGCGCCGATGGTGGTTGCCGGGCCGTGCCCGCTGTGGACCACGGTGTCGTCGGGCAGGCCGAGAAACTCGCGTTCGAGCGTCTGAGCGAGTATGCGCGGGTCCCCGCCGGCGAGATCGGTCCGTCCCACCGAACCCTGGAACAGCACGTCGCCGCCGAAGACCATGCCATGGCCCACGAAACTCACGCTTCCCGGCGAGTGCCCCGGGGTGTGCCGCACGGCGAACTCGAACCCGCCGATCCGCACCCGCTGTCCGTGGGCAAGCCCATGGTCGGGGGGTGGCGGCGTCTCGACGCGGGCCAGGCCGAAGTAGGCGGCCTGGTCGGCCAGGCGGTCGTACCAGGCCCGGTCGTCCGGGTGGAGCCAGATCGGCGCGCCCGTTTCCCGCTTCACCGCGGCGACGCCGAGGATGTGGTCGATGTGCGCGTGGGTCAGCCAGATCGCCTCGAGGCGCCAGCCCCGGTGGCGCAGGCTGGCCAGGATCCGTTGATGCTCCTCGCCGGGGTCGATCATCGCCGCCACGCCGGCCTGCGGGTCCGCCACGAGGTAGCAGTTCTGGGCGAAGGACCCGTTCGGAATGGTCACCACGACGGGCGCCAAGGCCCGTCCCGCCGGCTCGCTCACGCGGCCACCGACGCCTCCGTGCCCTTCGGCATCCGCCGCTGGGCGAGGTACTTCTCCGCGGCGATGGCGGCGGTGGTCGCATCGCCCACGGCCGTCGTCACCTGCCGGGTGAGCTGCACGCGGAGGTCGCCGGCGGCGAACAGGCCGGGGATCGAGGTCATCATCCGGTCATCCGTGATGAGATAGCCGCTCGGATCCTTCGCCACCTCGTCCTTGATCAGCCAGCTGTTCGGCGTGAAGCCGATGAACACGAACGCGCCCGTCACCGGGAGCAGGGTGTGATCGCCCGTCACCGTGTCCTCCAGCACGAGGTGCCGGAGGCCGGTCGCGTCGCCCGCCATCTCGATGACCTTGGCGTTGAAGATGACCTCGATCTTCGGGTTGGCAAACAGCCGCTCCTGCAGGATCTTCGACGCGCGAAACTCGTTGCGGCGATGCACGACATACACCTTCTCCGCATAGCGGGTGAGGTAGTCGGCCTCTTCGACCGCGGCATCGCCACCGCCGATGACCGCGATGACCTCGCCCTTGAAAAAGGCGCCGTCGCACACCGCGCAGTAGGACACACCGCGCCCGGCATACTCGGCCTCGCCGGGGACCCCGAGCTTGTTGGGCGTGCCGCCGGCCGCGAGGATCACGGCGGGCGCGGTGAAGGTGTTGCCCCTCGAGGTCCTCACCTCGAAGGTGCCGTCCGGCATCCGCCAGATGCCTTCCACGTTCTCCTGCTTGATGACGGCGCCGAACTTGAGCGCATGCTCGGCGAACCGCTCGGCCAGCTCCCGCCCGAGAATGCTTTCGAAGCCGGGATAGTCCTCGATCTTCTCGGTGTTGAGGAGCTCGCCGCCCGGGATGCCGCGCTCCAGCAGGGCGGTCCGGAGCATGGCGCGCCCGCAGTACATGGCGGCACAGAGGCCGGCGGGCCCGCCGCCCACGATGACGACGTCGAATTCGTGGTTCATCGCTCAGCCTTTCACTGAGTTGGCGTCATCGGCCAGCGGCCGACCGGCCGTCCGCGACGCGATCACGAAATATACTCGCCTGATCAGCCATTTCCCTCCTCCGGACCCAGCCGCAGAACGCTCAGCGCCCCGTGGCAGGCCGACACCGTGCCGACGACCACATCCACCTGTGCGCCGGACGCACCGGCCGCCGCCACCAGCCGGTCGCACGCCAGCACCTCGGGCACCGTGAACATCCCGACGCCGAACACCTGGTGCCGGCAGTGGAAGAGGGCCGGGCCTGCCGCCGGACTCAGGCGCGCGAGGCGGGCGGTGAGGGCGGTCACGGCGTCGGACATCTCCCACGTACGCGGCCCGTCGATCACCGGGCAGATGGCGGGTTCGACGCAGTGCGTGGGGCAGAGCCAGTCGGCAAAGGAGACGTACGACGTGCCATCCTTGCCCACGTGCTCGTAGGGTGTGCCCAGGGGCAGGGCGAGCGGCGCACGCGCAATGGAGCGCCCAGGCCAGCGCGCCCGGGCCCGACGCTCCAGCCACTCGTACATGAGATGCGGCATCAGGGGAGACGGCACGATGGCATCGGGCGGGCCCGACGAGTCGGGCGCCGTCGCGCGCGGCTCGGCCAGCCAGCGATCGAAGAACTCGCCCCACTCAGCCACCTCGAGCAGCACCGCGGGATCGACCACCTCCCGGATGAGCTGGCAGGCGGGATCGCGGTCGACGGCGATGAGGCGGCGGAATGCCACGCGGCCCCGCGCGCGGGCCGCACGG
>JBMOPM010000093.1:0-9032 GCA_049323575.1 Gemmatimonadota bacterium
CAGGAGGAGCGGGTCGGCGCCTTCAATGGAGAGACGGGTGGTGGTGTCGTCGGCCAAGGGTCCTCCGCAGTCTGATCGCGGGTCTCGGGTGGCAGGTCGCCGGTCGCGGCGGGATCACGCCAGACACCGGGCGCGGCCGGGCCGGCCGGAAACAACGCTCGGCGACCGTCAGTCCTCCACCACCCGCAGGTGCAGCGCCGCGAGATCCTCCGGCTGCACCGGCGTCGGTGCGCCCTCGAAGAGCGCCCGCGCGGCCGTGGTCTTGGGGAACGCGATCACGTCTCGCAGGCTGGGCGCGCCCGAGAGCAGCATCGCGATCCGATCGAAGCCCAGCGCGAAACCACCGTGCGGCGGCGCTCCCGCGGCCAGACCGTCGAGCAGGAAGCCGAAGCGGCGCCGCTGCTCCTCGGGCCCGATGCCGAGCAGTTGGAAGATCCTGGCCTGGAGCGCGGGGTCGGTGATCCGGATCGATCCGCTGCCCAGCTCGTTGCCGTTGTACACCGCATCATAGTGGAGCGCGCGGCAGCGGTCCGGCTCGCTCTCCATGCGCGCCCGGTCGTCCGGATGCGGCGCGGTGAACGGATGATGGGCCGGCACATGCTGGCCGGTCTCGGGATCCTGCTCGAACAGCGGGAAGTCCACGATCCAGCAGAACGCGTGCTCGGTCAGCGGCTTCATGTCGCCCCGCCGGATGACGGCGGAGCGCACGGCGTGCAGCGCCGGCGAGGTGACCGCATCCCGCCCCGCCACGGCGAGGAGCAGGTCGCCCTCGGCGACGGCTACGGCGTCCAGCGTCTGCTGCCCCAGCGCCTTGACGCCCTGCCCTTCCCACCCGGCCGCCATGCGCCTGGCCCAGATCAGGCCGCCCGCCCCGTTGTCCTTCGCGGCCTGCGCAAGGGCATCCAGTTCCTTGCGGCTCAACGCGGCGCCACCCGGCACCACGATACCGCGCAGGCGGCCCTGCGCGGCCAGCGCCTCGTGCACGAAGGGCGCGGCGTCAGCGCCGACACGGCGAGTCAGATCCTGGATCTCACAGCCGAAACGCAGATCGGGCTTGTCGACGCCGAACCGCTCCATCGCCTCGCGCCAGGCCAGGCGCGGGAACGGCACCGCCACCTCGTGTCCCGCCTCGGCCCAGAGCTCTACCAACACCCGCTCGACCACCGCCTGCACGTCCTCCTGGCTCACGAAGGAGGCCTCGAGGTCGATCTGGGTGAACTCGGGCTGCCGATCCGCGCGCAGGTCCTCGTCCCGGAAGCAGCGGGCGATCTGGAAATACCGGTCGTAGCCGGCGACCATCAGCAGCTGCTTGTAGATCTGCGGCGACTGCGGGAGGGCATAGAACTCGCCCACGTGGATCCGGCTGGGCACCAGGTAATCCCGCGCACCCTCCGGTGTGGGCTTGGTCAGGATCGGCGTTTCGATCTCGAGAAAGTCGAGCGCCGAGAGCGTGCGCCGCGCCCGCTGCAGCAGGCGATGGCGGAGGATCAGGTTCCGCTGCAGCTCGGGCCGGCGCAGGTCCAGCACACGATGCTTGAGCCGCAGTTCCTCGGCCGGCAGGTCCTCCCCCTCCTTGCGGGCCACCGGGATCGCCGGCGTGACCGCGGGGCCGACCACCTGGAATGCCTCGACGTGCACCTCGATGTCCCGCGTGCTCATTGCCGTATCCCGCGCCGATTCGGGGCGGAACGCCACCGTCCCCTCCACCAGCACCACCGACTCCACGCCCGCACCGGCCGCGCGCGCCATCACCTCGGATGGGGTCCAGCGCGGATCGCAGGAGAGCTGGACCAGCCCGTCGCGGTCGCGCAGGTCGATGAAGACGAGCCCGCCCAGGTCGCGGCGACGGTGCACCCAGCCGCCGAGGCGGACGCGTTGGCCGACGTCGGCGCGGGTCAGCGACCCGCAGCGGTGGGTGCGAAGCGCGGTGGCGATGGGAGACGGAGACGGCGTCAGGGTTGCGGGCACGGGGGTCACGGGGTGCAAGTTACGAGGCACGAGTGAAGCGTCACGGGTCTCGAGTCACGGGTCGCGGGCCACACGGCGTGAATCACCACCAACCGTCGTCCTACTGCTCTTCCGCCGCAACGATGGCATCATAGAACTCCCGCGGCGTCGTTGCGCCAATCAGCGCCGCCCGCACCGGCTCCCGGCGCACCAGGCGCGCGATCCGGCTCAGCACCTTGACGTGCTGACCCGCGGCGGATTCGGGGCCGGCAACGACGAAGCACACGCGCACCGGCTCGCCGTCGATCGCATCGAACGGCACCGGGTACGCAGTCGTTCCGCCCACGATGCAGAGTTCGCGGAGCGACGGCGAGCGACCGTGCGGCAGCGCGACACCGTGGCCGATACCGGTGCTGAGGACGGCCTCGCGCTCGAGGATGGCGGCGAGAACGTCCTGATACACTCCACCCGCCCGGTCCACCAGGAGCCCGGTCAACTCGGCGATCACCCCCGCCTTGTCCCCAGCGCGGATCGGGACCCGGATGCGATCCGGGGCCAGGATTTCGCTCAGCAGCACGACGTGGGGGGCCCATTCATAGACGCCTGTAACCTACACGGTCCGATGAGGGGCGACAATGCATTCCGGGACAACGATTTAGGCCATCGGGATCCGCCGGCGGGGGCCCGTCGCCCGACCACACCCTTAGATTTCCACCGTGCCGACCGAAACGATCCTCGATCTCGCCCCCGACCGCGCGCGCGATCGCCTCACCGCATGGGTCGAGGCGCAGGGGCTCCCGCGCTACCGCGTCGACCAGTTGGTCCGCCGACTGTGGACCAACCCCGTCGGCAACTGGGCCGAGGCCACCGAACTGCCCCGCGCCCTGCGTGAGCACCTCGACCGCGACCTGCCGCTTCCGCGGCTCACGCCCCGGACGGTCGAGCAGTCCGCGGACGGCACCGTCAAGTTCCTGTGGCGCCTCGCCGACGGGGAGGCCATCGAATCGGTACTGATCCCCACCGCCTCCCGCCGCACGCTGTGCATCTCCTCCCAGGCCGGCTGCGCGCTGGGCTGTGTGTTCTGCGCCACCGGCCGCATGGGCTTCCGGCGCAACCTCAGCCCGTTCGAGATCGCGGGCCAGGCGCGGGAGATCGTGCTGCGCAACCCGGCCGACACGCCCACGAACATCGTGTTCATGGGGATGGGTGAGCCGCTGCTCAACTGGCCCGGGGTGAACACGGCGCTCTCCATCCTCAACCATCCGGACGGCCTCGGCGTGGGCGCCCGCCACATCACGATCTCCACCGTGGGCATCATCCCCGGCATGGCGGAGCTGGCGAAACGGCCCGAGCAGTTCCGCCTCGCGATCTCGCTCCACGCGCCCAGCTCGGAGCGGCGCCGGGCCATCATGCCCGTGGAGAAGAAATACGATCTCACGGCCGTGCTCGAGGCCGCCAGGACGTTCAGGAAGCGGATCACCTTCGAATACGTGCTCATCGCGGGGAAGAACGACACCGACCAGGACGCTGACCAGCTGGTCAGGCTCGCGCGGCGGATGGGCGCGCTGGTCAACCTGCTGCCGCTGCACCCCGGGGGCGCGCCGGGCCTCACGCCCACGGCGCCGGCCCGCATTCGCGCCTTCGCCGAGCGGCTGCGCAATCAGGGTGTGGAGGCGGTGGTGCGCCGCAGCCGGGGCCTCGACATCAACGCAGCCTGCGGTCAGCTCTTCGTGGAGATGGAAAAGAAGAAGCGGCGGGCGGAGCACACCGTGTGACGGGGCCCCGGGAACAGGCAACCCTCGCTGGCGGCTGCTTCTGGTGCCTGGAGGCCGTCTTCGCCCGCCTCGAGGGGGTGGATGCGGTGGTCTCGGGCTACGCCGGCGGGATCGTCCCCGATCCATCGTACGAGCTGGTCTGCACCGGGAGGACCGGGCATGCCGAGGTCGTGCAGGTCACCTTCGACCCGGCCGTGATCCCGTATCGCGAGATCCTGGGGATCTTTTTCGCCTTCCACGATCCGACGACCCTCGACCGGCAAGGCCCCGACGTCGGCACGCAGTACCGCTCGGCCATCTTCACGCACTCACCGGAGCAGGCGCGGACGGCCCGCGAAGTGATCGCGGCGCTCGAACGCGACCGGGTGTTCGATCGCCCCATCGTCACCGAGGTGGCACCGCTCACCGCGTTCTATCCCGCCGAGCCGTATCACCAGAGCTATTTCGACCGCAACCCGGAGCAGCCGTACTGTCGGGCCATGGTCGCGCCCAAGGTCGCCAAGCTGCGAACGCAGTATGCAGCGCGGCTCAAGCCGGGTGCCTGAGCCGACCCGATTCCCTACCCCGTCGCCCCGAACCCTGCGGCGATGCAGTTCATCGACACCAGCAGGGCCGCCAGCAGGTCGTCCCGCTCGGGACCGGGCGCCACCGCACGGTAGCGACGCAGCAGCTCGATCTGCTGCCGGTTCACCTGGTCCACGGTGGGCAAACGCCGCGCGAGTTTCCGGCGGAAGCGCGGGAACCGCTCGGCCAGCTCCGTGCCGCCGCTGATCCGCAGCACCGCCGCCACCGTGCGATGGTATTCGTCCTCCACCATGCCGAAGATCTCGTCCCGGAGCGCCGGGTCCGGCACGAGCATGGCATACCCGCGGGCCATGTCGAGGTTGACGTGGGCCAGCGTCTTCTCCACCTCGTCCATCACCAGCCGGAAGATCCGCGAGTCACAGAACATGCGCCGGAGCAACGCTTCCCCGCGCGCCCCTCGCACGGCGACAAAGTTGTCGAGCGCGCTGCCGAGTCCGTACCAGCCCGGGATGAAGTGGCGGTTCTGCTGCCAGGCAAACACCCAGGGAATCGCACGCAGATCCGCCAGGGTGCGCGCGCCGGAGCGCCGGGCCGGCCGGGAGCCCATGTTGAGCAGCGCCATCTCCTCGAGGGGACTCGCCGCCTGGTAGTACTCAAGGAGCTGCGGATGCTCGGCCAGCCGGCGGTACGCGGCGCGCGCGGGCCCGGACAGCGCCTCCATCGCCTCGTCGAATTCCGCCGTGGGTACCAGCGCGTCCTCATGCTCGGAGCGCAGCGAGTGGTCGAACACGCTCGCCGCCAGCAGCTCCATCTGGTAGGCCGCGGTACCCCGGTTGGCGTACTTGAAGCTCACCACCTCCCCCTGCTCGGTGATGCGCATCCGGCCGCGGATGGAGCCGGCAGGCTGGGCCGCGATGGCCCGGCCGGTGGGCGCGCCGCCCCGGCTCACCGAGCCGCCCCGCCCGTGGAAGAAGCTGATCGGCACCCCGAGCTCGCGTCCCAGGCGGGTCAGTCTGCTCTGCGCCTTGTACAGCTCCCAGTTGGAGGTAAAGAAGCCGCCATCCTTGTTGGAATCGGAGTAGCCGATCATCACCTCCTGTGTCCCGCCCTGCGCCGTCACGCTGCGCCGCACCATCGGGATGCTGAGCAGCTCGCGCATGATGGCAGGCGCGTGCTCGAGGTCGTCGATGGTCTCGAACAGCGGGACGATCGGCAGCGCGCAGCTCTCGAGGCCCGCGGGATCGGAGAAGAGCCCCGCCTCCTTGGCGAGGACGTAGGCGCCGAGCAGGTCGCTCGCGCTCCGGGTCATGGAGACGATGAAGCTGCCGATCGCCTCCCGGTCCACCCGGCCCCGCACCTCGGCCACCAGCGTGAACATCCCCAACGTCTCGGCAGACTCCGCCGGCAGGCCCGACGCGGGGGCATCCGGCCGCCGCGGCCGCTGCAGCTCGTCCTTGAGCCAGGCTTTCCATGCCGCGCACATAGGCGACGGCGCGTCGCCCGTGTGGCCGGAGCGCAGGCGCCAGAGATCGGCGAGCGCCGCGTTCAGTTTCGTCGCGTTCTCCCGCAGATCGAGCCGGACGCTACTGAAGCGGCAGGCTTCCACTTCCCGGCGCACCGGGCGCACCACCGTAACGGCGATCGACTCGCAGTTCGTGTCGAGCAGGGCCTGCTCGATCGTGCGCAGGTCGGCGACCAGCTCGTCGGCCGTGGCGTAGCCCCGCTCCGGCGCCGGCCCCTCGTCGCGCTCGGTGGCGGCCAGCGTCGCGTCGAGCCGGAGCAGCATGCAGCCCAGAAACTGGCGGAACACCTCGCCGGGATTGCGCCGGACCAGGCGCTCCCGCTCGCCGCTCCGCTCGAGCGCGCGGTCCAGCGCCGCCCGGAAGCTCGCCGGCACCGGCAACTGCCGCTCGGTCACGCTCAGCGTGCGCAGCAGTTCAGTGAGCCGCGCGCGGTAGCGCCGGAGCGCCGAGAGCCGGTACTCGAAGAGGGCGGCCCGGGTCACGTCGTTCGTCACGAACGGATTGCCGTCACGATCGCCACCCACCCACGCGCCGATCTGGAAGAACGGCGGGATCTGGAAGGATTCGCCCGGATAGTACCGGGCGAGCGCCCGATCCAGTTTCTCCATCAGGACGGGGATCTGCTCGTACAGGTTCTCGTTGAGGAAGTAGAGCGCCCACGCCACCTCCTGCATCACGGTAGGCCGCTCGAGCCGGAGCTCGCCGGTCATCCAGAGCAGGTCGATCTCGTTGCGGAGAGCGAGGATCAGATCCTCCCGCTCGCGCGGCGTCCAGCGCGGCGACTCGAGATCCACCAGCCGCCGGTAGAGCCGGCGGTGCTTCTCCAGGACGGTGACCCGCTTGGATTCGGTGGGATGCGCCGTGATGACGGGCCGGATGCGCAGCGCAGAGAGCAGGATCCGGAGATCGTCCGCGCTCACACCGTGATCGGCCGCCCATCGGATCGACTGCAGGAACGTCCCGCGGAGCGACTCCTGGCCGCGCTCGCTTTCGATCCGCCGACGGCGCCGCATGGCCGCGTTCTGCTCGACGATACTGAGCAGGTGCAGCCACATTCCCTGCGCCTGCAGGGCCCGCGCCGCCAGGGCGGGCGCCAGGTCATCGGGTGGCGCGCCTTCCAGGATCGGGACGATCGCCGGCTGGCGGACCCGGAGCACTTCCAGCAACTGGGTGAAGAGGAGATCCGCCACCTCGGTGGCGTACTGCGCCGCCTCGGCCGCCAGCGGGTCGGTCGAAGGGGCGAGCGGGCCGGCCGGCGCCGGGTGGAGCGTCTCGTCCGTCACACGACGCGATCGCGCAGCGGCTTGCCGTCGAAGAAGAGGGTGATGTTCTCCAGGGCCCGGCGCCCCATGGCCTCGCGCGTTTCCGTCGTGGCGGAACCCAGATGCGGGAGCAGCACGACGTTCTCCAGCGCCAGCAGTCCCTCGGGGACCTCCGGCTCGCGCTCGAACACGTCGAGTCCGGCGCCCCGGATGGTGCCGTTGGCGAGCGCCTCGAGGAGCGCGGCCTCGTCCACGACGTCGCCGCGCGCGGTGTTGATGAGGCAGGCCGAGGGCTTCATGAGCTTCAAGCGCGCGGCATCGATGAGGTGTCGCGTCCCGGGCGTGGCCGGACAATGGAGCGAGACGAAATCCGCCTCGGTCAGCACCTCCTCCACCGTCGCGCGCCCCTCGGCGCCGAGCGCCGCCGCCACCTCCGGCGCGGGCGGGAAGGGATCGTGGTAGATCACCCTCATGCCGAACCCGTGGTGCGCCCGCTTCGCCACCGCCTTGGCGAT
Organism: Gemmatimonadota bacterium; assembly: GCA_049323575.1. Taxonomy (GTDB): domain Bacteria; phylum Gemmatimonadota; class Gemmatimonadetes; order Gemmatimonadales; family GWC2-71-9; genus JBMOPM01. The sequence continues at coordinate 7,548 of JBMOPM010000093.1, forward strand.
CCGGCCCATGCCGACGAGCCCCAGCGTCTTGCCGCTGACCTGCGTGCCCAGCATGTGCGTGGGCCGCCAGCCCGTCCATGCGCGGCTCCGCACATGGCGCTCCCCCTCGCCCGCCCGCCGGGCCACCATGAGCAGCAGCGTCATGGCGAGGTCCGCTGTGGCATCGGTGAGAACATCGGGCGTGTTGGCGACGGCGATCCCGCGGGCCCTGGCCGCATCCACGTCGATGTGGTTGAAGCCCACGCCGAAGTTGGCGAGCAGCCTCGTGCGCAACGGCTCGGCGGCGAGCACCTCGGCGGTGAGCCGGTCGGTCACGGTGGGCATGAGCGCATCATACTGGGTGAGTGCCGCCTTCAGTTCCTCCGGCGTGAGCGGGACGTCGCGCTCGTTCAGCGTCACGTCGAAGCGCTCGGCCGCCTCGCGCTCCACCACCGCGGGAATGCGGCGGGTGATGAGAACCCTGGGCCGCGCGCTCATGCCGTCCCCGCCGTCTTCCGTGCAGCGAGCGCCTCGGCGACGGTCCTGCCCAGCGCATCCGGCCCGGGCGCCACCCGGAGCCCCGCCGACTTCATGATCTCCACCTTCTCCGCCGCACTCTCGCCGAAGGCGGAGATGATGGCACCGGCGTGGCCCATGCGGCGGCCCCGCGGCGCCGTGAGGCCGGCCACATAGCCGATGACCGGCTTCGTCATGTTCTCCTTGGCGAACAGCGCGGCCTCGGCCTCCTGCGGTCCGCCGATCTCACCGATCATCATCACCGCCTCCGTCTCCGGGTCCTCCTCGAACAGCTTGAGGACGTCCACGAAGCTCGAGCCGTTGATCGGGTCGCCGCCGATGCCCACCGAGGTGGAGATGCCGATGCCGAGCGCCTTCATCTGGCTCGCCGCCTCATAGCCCAGCGTCCCCGATCGGGTCACGAGGCCCACGCTGCCCTGCATGTAGATGTGGCCCGGCATGATGCCCAGCATCGCCTTGCCCGGGCTGATGATGCCGGCGCAGTTCGGCCCCACCAGCATGGTGCGCCGTTCGCGGGGATAGCGGCGCAGATAGCGCTTGACCATCATCATGTCCTGCGCCGGAATCCCGTCGGTAATGGCACACACCAGACGGATGCCCGCGTCGGCCGCCTCCATGATCGAGTCGGCGCAGAACGCCGCCGGCACGAAGATGATGCTGGCCTCGGCGCCGGTGGCTGCCACCGCCTCTTTCACCGTGTTGAAGACCGGCCGATCGAGGTGCCGGGTCCCGCCCTTTCCCGGCGTGACGCCGCCAACCACGTTGGTGCCGTAGCCGATCATTTCCTTCGCGTGGAAGGTGCCCTTGTCGCCCGTGAACCCCTGGATGATGACCCGGGTCGTGCCGTCGAGGAGGATGCTCATGGGTCCTGTCGGTCGCTGATGGTGGCTGCTCGTGCTGATCGCGGCGACGCTGCCCTCAGTACCGCCACCACCTTCTCGGCCGCCTCGGTGAGGGTATCGGCGGTCA
>JBMOPM010000094.1:0-8984 GCA_049323575.1 Gemmatimonadota bacterium
CCCCCGGCGGCGAGCGGTACCTGCGCGGACGGCGCCGCGAGCCCATGGCGGTCGAGCGCGCGCGCAAGGTCCTCGGGCCGATGTCCCAGGTACCCCGCGAACTCTACCTCCTCGTAGCCGATCGCGGCCACGCGGGCCAGGGTCGCGTCCGGGTCCCTGGCCATCAGCGCGCGGACGGTGTACAGCTGCAGGCCGATCCGCAGCCGCGGTGGCACCGCCCGGGGCCATCGGCCCGTCAGCGCGGGCCCCAGCAGTCCTGCGCCGGCGAGCGCCAGGAACCCGCGCCGGTGGATCATCCGGGGGTAAGGAGCCGCACGAGCAGCACCACCAGGTAGACGCTGAGCCCCGCCGCACCCGTGAACAGGACGAGGAGTGCGGCGAGGATGCCGATTATCAGCGCCCGACTGGCGCGTGCTGTGCCCGTCGGATTGGCCAGGTAGCGATCGATGAGATCGCGGTTACGGATGTTGGACTTGAACGCGACGTCGAAGAGATCGCCGAGGATGGGCAGTTGGCCCACCAGCGCGTCGAGGAGAATGTTGCCGACCATGCGCAGCACCACGGCGCGGGACACGCCTGCCCGGAAGGCCACCAGGATGCCGTAGCCGCCCACGATCCCGCCGGCCACGTCGCCCACGCCGGGGACGAGACCCACGATCGCGTCCACGCCGACCCGGTACCGCGTGCCGGGGATGGCGATGGCTTCGTCGAGCAGCCATGCGAGCGCCCGGAAGCGCCGCAGGCCGGGGGAGTCGACGGGGACCACGGCCCGCGCGGGATCGCCGGTGTCAGGCGAGGCCGGCATTGGCCCTGCGCGATCGCCCTGGGGCTTGCGGTCGATCGATGGAGCGGGCGCGGGCGCGCGGGACGGCGGCGTCGCGGCAGGCGCCGGCGATGAGCAGTGCCCTGGCCGGCAGGACGAGCCCGGCCAGCGGCGACGGTCGACGGAGAGAGCACATCGGGCGGCCCCGGGATGGTTCCGAAGAGAGAATAGTACCCCGCTCAGCGAATCGGGGGTCAGGTGCGGTGCGATTCCGCCCCGTGGCGCGGGCCGGAGTCGCCGATTCGTTCGCCGGAACAGTGCACAGGCGGCCCGGTATGGGTTCTGCCGGGCAGGACGATGCGCTACGTTGATTGGCTGACTCGAATTCCGGGCAGGACGGGAACTGCAACGTGAAGCGTCTGGCTGATGTCGCCGTCGTCGGCGGAGGGCTCCTGGTAGGGGCCCTCCTCGTGGGCGTGGCGTTCGGCGGGCGGGGCCCGCTCGAACCGGCGCTGCCCGCGGCCCCCGCGCCCGCTCCCCGGGGCCCCGACCCCGGGATGGAAGTGCCGCGCACGGTGGAAGGGCTGTTCCTGGGCCAGAGCGGGAGCCTGCGCTTCGTGCAGGTCACCGCCGGCGAACCCATCGTCGATCCGCTCCTCAAGGACTACCTCGCGCCGCTCGTCGGCCGTCCCCCCGGCGTGTACGACATCGGTCTCCATGCCCCGGACGGCGACCGCATCGCCGTGCTGTCGCTGGTGCCGTTCCGCGCCAAGATCGGCCCGGCGCTCAAGGGCTACTCCATCGGCTTCTGGCCCGACGAGGCCCGCCGCACGCGCTCCCCGCGCTATCCGCTGCCGCAGGGCTTCGTCGAGGTGACGCGGGGAAACCAGTTCACCAAGCTGTCGAAGCGATTCGAGCTGAAGGATTTCGTCACCAAGGATCAGGGCGGCGTGTGGCCCAAGTTCGTGGTGATCGACCAGAGCGTCGTGGACAAACTCGAGCTCATCAGCGACGAGCTGACCCGCATGGGCCGGCCCTCGCGGGTGGTGATCCTGTCCGGCTTCCGCACCCCGGAGCACAACCGCACGCGCGAAGTGGGCGGGGCGAGCGACAGCCGGCACATGTACGGCGACGCCGCGGACATCATCATCGACCAGGACCGCGACGGCATCATGGACGACCTCAATCGGGACGGCCGCTCCGATTGGCGGGACGCACGGCTGCTCGGCGCCGTGATCGAGCGGGTCGAGTCCTTCTATCCCGACCTCAAGGGAGGCCTGGGCGTGTACCCAGGCTCGGTGCATACCGATACCCGAGGGGTGCGCGCGCGCTGGTAGGCCGCCCCCGCCTCATGCCTGTCCCAGGCTCGAAGGGACCCTGTGCCATACGACTATGCCATCGACCAGCGGATCGGCCGCATCCACGTCCGCGTGGTGGGACTGCGGTCCTACGCCGAAATCGTGGGGCTGATCCGGTCCATTCTGGAGGACCCGCTCTACCGCGCGACGCATGATGTCCTGGCGGACCTCTGCGAGCAGCGCTACACGCCCAGACTCGAGGAGGCCTGGTCGCTCGCGCAGCTCCTCGGATCGATCCGACCGGCCATCACGGGCCGGGTGGCGCTGCTCCTCAGGCCCCGCTTCGGCTATGGCGTGGCCAACCAGGTCGCTGCCTTTGCGGCGAGTGCCGGAGTCGCCATGCGGCCCTTCACCCTGCGCCTCGACGCCGAGCGCTGGCTGGACGAGGGACGGGGATAGCGCTCGCGAAACGCGGGATGACGGATTGTGCGGCCGGCGCCTGGTCGATTCGGATGGCAGTCGGCATGGCCGATTTCGCGACCGGCGGGCTGCCAGTGCGACTGGCGCAACGCGGGACGGCGGTCGGCCTGACGGAAGTAGAAACGACACGGCGGGGACCGCGCCGGGGGAACGGACATCGCCCCAGCACGCGTCCCCGCCTGGGCAGGACGGGCGGTCTAGGCGCCGACCTGCAGCTCGTCCCTGACCGTCTCGCGGACGGCTTCCAGCGCCTCGAGGGCGTCATCGAGCGCGGCATCGATCGCGGTGTTCACGATCGGATCCTCCTTGAGCTGCTCGACGGCCTCGGCGATCTGTGCCACCTTCCGCAGAAAAGCCTTGTACTCGCGGTTCATCGTCTTCCCTCCACGGCGATCAACCAATTACTCCATATAATGTGAGGTCCCTGCCAGGGTCCAGCCCAGCAGGAACAATGCCGTCCCGCTCGATCCCTGCCCCGGGCGGCGCACAAGGTACTGCACCAGACCGCCGCTCGCCAGCGGGTGGCCCGGGGTCGGCCGGAGGGTGGCCCGGGGGGGGGCTCCTCCTGCCCGCTCCGGCGGAGCCAGCGCGGCGACCAGATCGGTTTCGAAGAGCGGTACGCTTCCGGATCTCGTCGATCATGCTGAACGGCCAGGGCCTGTAGCAAGCCGGCTCCCTCGTGAGCAGGGAATGGGCGCGGTGTCGCAAACGAGGACCCCGATGCCGCCGTAGCGCTCTCGCGAGGTCGTTATCGCTTCAGTACATACCTTCTCCGATCCTCCCCGAGCCGCCCTTGCGCGACGCTTTGCATCCTGGCGCTGGCGGCCAGCGCCATGGGCGCCTGTCGACCCGACGCGGAACACGAGCAGCCTTCCGCGGGAGCGCCGCGTCTTCGCCTGATCGACTCGGTGCGGTTGGAGCAGCGTGACACCGTCATCGTTGGCCTGCCGACCTCGCCGGCCGTCGCACGGGACGGGTCGCTGCTCGTTGCGGACCGGATGTCCAGCCAGATTCTCCGGTACCAGCCCGACGGCCGCCTGCTGTCGGTGGCCGGCCGGCGGGGGCGTGGTCCAGGGAAGTTGGTGGTGCCGGCCGCCGTGGCCCAGGTCGGCGAATCGCTGCTCGCGGTGGTGGACGTCCAGCTCGAGCGGCGCAGTCTGTTCGAGTTCCATACGGGATCTTTCCTGCGGGCCTTCGAGCTGGGCGGCACTCCCTTCTCCGTGGCCGATCACGGCGACACCGTTCTCGTGGGGCTGCTCAGACGGGCTCCGATTGGCAGCCTGGATCCTTGGGCCAAGGAGCCCTATTTCACGGGATCCGTTCCGGCGGATTACCGCCGATCTGCGGGAGTCCGGTCGGCGTTTCCGTACGTCTCGGCCACCACGGTGGGGCAGCATGTGCTCGTCGGATTCAGCGGCTCCAACGTCCTGATCGATTCGCTCCACTACAGCCCGGCGCAGGCCGTGGAAGTGCCGGCAGTGCGCCGGCGATCGATGCCGAACGACATGGTGGAGCGTGTCGCTCGGGGCATGTCCGATTCGGCGATCGCGTCAACGGGATCCACGCTTGTCGCCTTGCTGCGGGGCGGCAATGGCCGGGCGTTCACCATCCATCAGGATGTAACATGTAACCGTCCAGGAGAACCTCGTGACCGCCAAGTCGTGGATCTCGATCATCCAGGTGCTGCGGCGCCGAGCCTGCGTGGACGCTGCCGTGCCGTCCGCCGGTGCCGGCCGGCCGATCTTCGCCGCGCAAGGGGACACGCTGCTCGTGCTCGATCAGGTGGTCACGTCTGGCGGCCAGGGTGAGGCCTGGATTCGCCGCTACGCCGTGGAAGACGGGGACTGCGATTGGCTGGCGATGCCGGGGCACATCGTGAGGAGCGAGGGCGCGTAGTCAGGCGGAAACGGCCGATCCATGAAGCGCTGACAGCCGCTCCGCGATCGTAACAACCCGGTGACGCCGCCTTGCCGCTTCCGCGTCGTCTCCCCATATCTGAGTTCGTACCCCTGAACAGCCGGGGAGGCAGGTGACGTGTTACCCATGCCCCCGGTTCATTCTGTTGGCCATGTGCCCGGTCCGTACCCCCTGGCACCTGATACTCGGGACCCAGCACCTCCACCATGCGCCTTCTTCTGATCCGCCATGCCATCGCCGTGGAGCGCGAGGAGTTTGCGTCCACCGGCGAGGACGACTCGCTCCGCCCCCTCACCCGCGAAGGCCGCTTCAAGATGCGGCGGGCGGCGGCGGGCCTGAAGCGCACCGTCTCCCGTCTGGACCTGCTGGCCACGAGCCCCTGGGTCCGGGCCGTCCAGACCGCGGAGATCATCGCGAAGGCGTACCGGGGCCTCGCGTTCGAGGAGACCGACGTGCTGCTCCCTGCCGCCAGCAACGCGGCCTTCCTCGAGTGGCTCGCGCCCCGCACCGACCACGAGTACGTGGCCGCGGTGGGGCATGAACCCCATCTCGGCCGGCTGGCGAGCTGGCTTCTGGCCGGGACCGATACGTCGTTCATTCAACTCCGCAAGGGCGGTGCGATCTGCATCGAGTTCGGTGACGAGGTCGGGCGGGCCAAGGGACTGCTGGCGTGGTCGCTACCGCCGGCGGAACTGCGCAAGATGGCGCGGGACTGACCGGCACCCGGGCGCACCGCCCGGGTATTATCCGGCATGGCCAAGCTCGACCGCACGCTGAGCCTCAAGCCGTCCTTCAAGAGCGGGTCGGGGACGTCGGCCCGCGGTCCCGATTACCTTCCCTCCATGGCACGATCGAAACGGAAGTTCGACGCGGCTCGGGCCTGGGCCGAGGCGCGGGCGCTGATCTGGGAGCACCGCGGTTCGCTCGTGCTGGGGCTCGTGCTCATGCTGATCAATCGCGTGAGCGGTCTCGTGCTGCCGGCGAGTTCCAAGTTCCTGATCGATGACATCATCGGCAAGCAGCGTCACGACATGCTGGTGCCGCTGGCGCTCATCGCGGGCGCCGCTACGCTGGTGCAGGCGATCACGTCGTTCTCGCTCTCCCAGGTGGTGAGCATCGCGGGGCAGCGGGCCATCACGCGGCTCAGGCAGGACGTGGCGCAGCACGTCATCCATCTCCCCGTCTCCTACTTCGACTCCACCCGCACCGGCGTCCTCATCAGCCGCATCATGACCGACGCCGAGGGTGTCCGGAACCTGGTGGGCACCGGGATCGTGCAGCTGGTGGGCGGATTCGTCACCGCGGGCCTCGCGCTCGGGGTGCTCTTCTACCTCAACTGGCAGCTCACCACGATCACACTGGTCATCCTGCTGGTGTTCGGGGCCATGATGGCGATCGCGTTTCAGCGACTGCGCCCGGTGTTCCGCGAACGCGGCAAGATCAACGCCGAGGTGACGGGCCGGCTCGGCGAGACGCTGGGCGGCATCCGCGTGGTGAAAGTGTACACGGCCGAGGAGCGCGAGCATCGGGTCTTCGCGGAGGGCGTGGATCGGCTGTTCGACAACGTGCGCAAGACGATCACCGGCACCTCGGCCGTCACCGCGGCGACGACGGTGATCGTCGGCGTGATCGGCATGCTGATGATGATCGTGGGGGGCCGGGCCATCATCGCCGGCACCATGACCCTCGGCGATTTCGTGATGTACGTGTTCTTCGTGGGGCTGGTGGCCGCACCGCTGGTGGGAATCGCGTCGATCGGCACGCAGATCACCGAGGCGTTCGCCGGGCTGGATCGCATCCGCGAGATCCGCGAAATGGTGACCGAGGACGCGGAGGATGCCAGGCGCGCCGCGGTGGCGGACCTGGAGGGCGAGGTCGAGTTCGATCACGTGAGCTTCAGCTACACGCCGGGCGTGCCGGTGCTTCGCGACGTGTCGTTCCGCGCACCCGCGGGATCCACCACGGCGCTGGTGGGCTCGAGCGGCTCGGGCAAGAGCACGCTGATCGGCCTCGTGATGGCGTTCACCCGGCCCGGATCGGGCCGGGTGCTGGTGGACGGCCGGGATCTCCAGTCGCTCCGGCTCCGCGAGTATCGGCGGCTTCTGGGTGTGGTGATGCAGGACAACTTCCTCTTCGACGGCACCATCCGCGAGAACATCGCTTTCGCCAAGCCCGATGCGACGGACGAGGAAATCATGACCGTGAGCCGCATCGCGCACTGCGACGAGTTCATCCAGGAGTTCCCCGACAAGTACGACACGATCGTCGGCGAGCGCGGGGTGAAGCTGTCGGGCGGGCAGCGGCAGCGGGTGGCCATCGCGCGCGCGATCCTGGCGGACCCGCGCATCCTCATCCTCGACGAGGCCACCTCGAGCCTCGACAGCGAGAGCGAGGCGCTGATCCAGGACGGGCTGCGGGCGCTGCGCGCCGGCCGGACCACGTTCGTCATCGCGCATCGGCTGTCGACCATCGAGAGCGCGGACCAGATCCTCGTGCTGGAGGAGGGGCAGATCGTGGAGCAGGGCACCCACGCCGAGCTGATGGCGCTGGGCGGACGCTACCGCCAGCTCCACGACACCCAGTACCGCATCGAACAGGACCGCTTCGTGAACCCGGGCGAGGACTTCACCCCGGAGGCGCCGTCGGCGCGGGAGGAGGCGCTTGCCGCGACGCCACCGGTGAACGGGAGGAACCTGTAGCCGCCATGACCGTTCACATCGTCTCGCCTCGCGCGGCCGCAGGAGCCGCGATCCTCCTCGGCGCCTGTTTCGGCACTCCGTCTCCCAATTCCCGTTCCAAAGCCCCGCCGGCAACCGTCAGCGCGGCCGACGTCTCCCGGTGGATCGGGGTCCTGGCCGCGGACTCGCTCGAGGGGCGGCGCACCGGCACGGCCGGCAGCGCGCGGGCGGCGCGGTTCATCGCGCGGGAGTTCGAGGCGGCAGGGCTCGCTCCCGCGGGGGACAGCGGCTACATCCAGCGGGTACCGCTCCAGCTCGCGGTGGACACTGCCGGCGGGCGACAGCTGGAGTTCGTCGCGGACCGGGCGGCGTACGACGCGCTGCCGCCGGGCCAGCGCGTGATGGAAGGGAATGTCGTCGGGGTGCTCCCCGGCGCCGATCCCGCGCTCCGGGGGGAGGTGGTGCTGGTCACCGCGCACTACGATCATCTCGGAGTCGGCCGGGCGGTCCAGGGCGACTCGATCTACAACGGCGCCGATGACGACGCATCGGGGACGACGGCGGTCATCGGCGTGGCGAAGCTCCTTGCCGCGGGGCCGGCACTCAAGCGCACCGTCGTCTTCCTCGCCACCACGGGTGAGGAACTCGGACTGCTCGGCACGCGCTGGTTCATCGCGCACCCGCCGTATCCGCTCCACAGCATCGTCGCCAACCTGAACATCGAGATGGTCGGGCGACCCGACTCGCTGATCGGGGGCACGGGCAAGAGCTGGCTCACGGGCTACGAGCGCTCCACCATGGGCGACATGCTGGCCCGGGCCGGCGTGGGCGTGAAGCCGGATGCCCGGCCCGAGCTCGACTTCTTCGAGCGCAGCGACAACATCGCGTTCGCCCGGCTCGGCATCCCCGCGCACACGCTGTCGTCCTACAACCTGCACCAGGATTACCACCAGCCCGGCGACGACGCGTCGAAGATCGACGCCGAGCACATGGCGCAGGTCATCCAGGATGCGGCGACCGCCGTGCGGCTGCTGGGGAACGGCCCAAGGGTCGAGTGGAAGCCCGGGGGGAGGCCCTGAACCCAGCCGAGTTCACGGGGCCTTCGGCTTCCCCTTGACCCGCAGCTCGGCGCCCGATGAATCCGCCTTCAGGTGGACGATCTCGTTCGCGCTCGTGTCCGTCACGCGAATCCGCGCGCCGTGCGAATCGGCGCGAATGTCGACCAGCGGCTGTGCCTCGCCCGGGCGACCCGAGTCGAGCCGCGCGAGCGGGTGGACCGTTTCGGTCACCTCGCCGCCTTGCACCAGGTCGGTTCGCGGGCTGTCCGAGACGCAGATGAAGCCCGAGGCCTTTTCGCTCCCGAAGGCGAGTGGGCAGTCCGGCCCAGCGGCGCCGGGTGCGAGCGCGATGTCGAACCGCATGATCAGGCCATCGGGGTCGGCGGGGTCGATCCGGACGCTGGTCATGTGCCCCACACCTGCTTCCCGCCCATGAGAAGCGGTGCCTTCCCCGAGGCGATCGCGACGCGGGTGGAGCCGAGCGCGGTGACGATCCGGTCCACCTGCTTGTGGGAGTAGTGGATGATCACCAGGCCGGCGGCGAAGATGGCCAGCGCGGCGATGATGATCCTGGTCCAGAAGCGAGTCATGGCCGGACTCGAGTGGTGTTGCAACATGAGACGATGGCGGCAGGCGGAAAGTTCCGGTGGCATCCCGCCGCGCCGATGCCCGCGAGGGAGTCGGGGTGCCCCGCGGCTTCATTCTTTCCTCACTCGCGCCGTCTATAATCCGGCCCATGTCCCATGACGCCCTGAACGCCTGGTTCCTCGGGCCCCGCGCTGAGAACGCC
>JBMOPM010000095.1:0-8843 GCA_049323575.1 Gemmatimonadota bacterium
ATTCCGAGCCGCGCCAACGGCGGGGGGGCATCACCCGCCCTCGGCTGAAGCCGAGAGGCTTGTCATTCCGAGCCGCGCCACCGGCGAGGAATCTGGCCGGCGTGGTCCGGGACATCGCCTTTGCGCGCCCAACGCTGCTTTTCTGCTGACACTGTCCCGTTTCGTGTGACACTGCGACCGATGCGGCGGCGAGGGGGCGTCCGCGCTCGGCTGAAGCGGAAAGGCTGTCATTCCGAGCCGCGCCAGCGGCGAGGAATCCGGCGGGCGTGGTCCGGAACGTCGTTTTGCACGACCGGGACGTCGCCCCGCCCACGGCTGAAGCCGAGGCTCGGCCATCGAGTCTGCTGACGCGGAGTGATCGCGATGTCATTCCGAGCCGCGCCAGCGGCGAGGAATCTGCTTCGGTTGGGCTGGAATGTGGCGCTGTGCGATCGTGGCCGGAGGCTCGCGGAAGGGGGATAGCCCCCCGACGGGGCATGCGTGTCACAAATCGTGCCCAAATGCGACCAAACGGGCCTATCGCCGGCGGCCCCCAGGTGCGATATTGGCATGCCTCGGCTTTCTTGCTCTGTCCTTCTCACAACCGATGACGTCCGATTCATCCGCTGGGCGGTGCTACGCGCATAGCCGGCCGGGGGAGCCCCCGGAGCGGTGGGAGCCTCTCGAGGTACATCTGCGAGAGGTGGCCGAACTCGCGGCCGATTTCGCCGGCACGTTCGGCGCTGCGGAATGGGGTCGGTTGGCCGGGCTCTGGCACGACCTGGGGAAATACCAGCCAGAATTCCAAGCCCGACTTCGTGGTGAACGCATCGCGGTCGAGCATGCAGGCGCGGGTGCCGCGCTGGCGTTCGAGCGCGGTCTGGTTCCGCTCGCCTTTGCCATCGCGGGGCACCACGCTGGCCTGGCCAATTTCAGGGCTCAAGGGGACGTGGAGCAGCGACCGCTGATTGAACGGGTCAAGGCGAATGCACCGATCCTTGCGGCCGTCCGGCCGTCAGTGCCATTGGAGGTGCTCGACGTCCCGGTCCCTGCACTTCCACCCCGTCTTCAGGGCAGGCCGGATCCGGACACAGTGCGAGCGCTCGAAATGTGGACGCGCTTTGTGTTCTCGGCTCTGGTTGACGCCGACTACCTCGCCACCGAGCGCTTCCTCGATGGACAGCGCTCTGCGGCTCGAGGGCCGGCGCATTCGCTGGTGCACCTGCGAGACCGACTCGATGCACACCTCCGCCGATTCACGCCCGACTCGCCGGTCAACCGCGTTCGCGCTGACGTCTTGAACGCCTGCCGCGCCGCCGCGCACCGGGAGCCCGGTCTCTTCAGCCTCACCGTGCCGACCGGCGGTGGCAAGACACTGTCGTCCATGGCGTTCGCCCTCGACCACGCGGTGCGATACGGTCTCGCTCGCGTCATCGTCGCCGTGCCGTACACGACGATCATCGAGCAGAACGCGATGGTGTACCGGGAGATCCTCGGCAACGATGCGGTGATCGAGCACCACTCCAATGTTGACGAGGACGCTCGGGTGAAGCAGCTGGGCGAGACAGAGATCCGGCGCCGCCTCGCGTGCGAGAACTGGGATGCGCCCATCATCGTCACCACCAACGTTCAGCTATTCGAATCGCTGTTTGCGAACCGCCCGGGACGATGCCGGAAGCTTCACCGCATTGCGCGCAGCGTGCTCATTCTCGACGAAGCACAATCGCTTCCCGCCGATTTCCTGCTGCCCGCCATTGATGCCATCCGCGAACTATGCACGAATTTTGGCTGCTCCGTTGTGCTCTCGACCGCGACGCAACCGGCGCTCCAGAAGCGGGAAACCCTGCCTGCTGGTCTCGACAACATTCGGGAGATCGTTCAATCGCCTTCCGAGCTGGCCCAGCGCCTGGAACGAGTGTCGGTAACCTGGCCGTCGGACGGTCAGGCGACTCCCTACGAGGAGCTGGCGCGGCGCATCGCCTCAGAGTCACAGGTACTCGCCATCGTTCATCGCCGCCATGACGCGAGGAGGCTGGCCGAGCTGATACCGGAGGAGGATCGCTTCCATCTGTCGGCGCTCATGTGCCCTGCGCATCGCCTGGAGATCCTGCAGGAGGTCCGTCGCCGATTGAAGGCGGGTGAGCCCTGTCGGTTGGTCAGCACACAACTCGTGGAAGCAGGCGTCGACATCGACTTTCCCGTCGTCTTCCGAGCGTTGGGCGGCCTCGACTCGGTGGTGCAGGCGGCAGGGCGCTGCAACCGCGAGGGCAAGCTGACCGGCCCTGATGGTGTTCCCCTGCTCGGCCGCTTCGAGGTGTTCCGCGCACCAACCGCGCCGCCGGCCGATCTTGCGCGGGGACTCAGGGTCGCCGAGGCGATGCTGAATGCGCACGGCGGCAAGCTCAGCCTGAACGACCCGTGTGTGATGGAGGAATACTTTCGGCGGCTGTACCACGCAACCAACCTGGACCGCGCCAACGTTCAGATGCACCGGAAGGAGCTCGACTTCGCGACCGTGGGCGCCGAGTTCCGCCTCATTGCCGACGTCACAACTGCGGTCATCGTACCCTGGGGCGATTCGGCCAAACGACTGGCGAGCTACCGGGCACATCCGTCCCGCGAGGCGCTTCGAGCGCTGCAGCCCTATCTGGTCCAGGTATATCCGGCAAGCATCCTGGATCTGCAACAAATGGGGGCAGTGGAGAACGTGGCGAACGGTTTGGTGGCAATAATGCCAACCTACGCCCATCTGTACCACGAGGCCTTCGGCCTGCTCTTGGGAGCGGATGCGCCCATGCCCGATCCCGGCGGTCTGGTCGCCCGATATGAGATTCTGCGACCAGATCGCGATCGGGCGGCCGATTACTAGCAGAACGACAACGCTATTTCAATCCGCCGGTGTTTCCGCACCGGATCACTGGCCGCGGGTGTAGTTGTGCTGCTCAGACATATCAAGGGGATGAGACAATGAACCCACGATCGCCTATGCTGTCCCTCCGGGTCCGAGGCCCGATGGCACTGTTCACCATCCCCGAGTTCAAGGCGGAACGGGTCTCCTATCCCGTCATGACGCCCTCTGCGGCTCGCGGAATCCTTGAAGCCGTGCTGTGGAAGCCAGCGATCCGTTGGCACGTACGCCGGATTGCCGTTCTCGCCCCTATCAAGTTCATCGCGTTTCGTCGCAACGAGGTCAATTCGAAAGCCCGCCGCCCGGATGCCAGGCTGATCAATGAGGGGGGGATGTTTGATCCCTACTTCGCAGACCTCGACAGAGCCCAGCGGAACACGATCGCGCTTCGCGACGTGGACTACCTGATTCACGCCGATTTCTCCCTGACTGATCGAGCCGGCGACGGCGATAACGTCCCGAAGTTCGTGGACATGTTCACACGCCGGGTTGAACGAGGGCAGTATTTCCACCACCCCTATTTGGGTTCTCGGGAATTCCCGGCCGATATCGAGGCCTCTGCTGGCACCGAACGACCAATCGAAGAGTCCCGAGATCTTGGCCTCATGCTCTGGGACATCATCTATGCGGCGGACGGCAACCGTGCCCGGTTCTTCCGGGCCCGGCTCGAATCGGGTGTACTGCACGTCCCGGAAGACCCTGAGGCGACGATCGCGGAGGTGGCGGCATGATCCTCCGGGCCCTCCACGAACTCGCCGTCGCCGACAACCTCATCGATGACCCGGACTTTGAAGTGCGTCCCGTTGCCTGGCTGGTCGAGGTCGACCGCGGCGGTCGCCTGGTGGCGATCAACGGCACGCATTACGAGGAGCCGCAGGCCGGGAATCGCAGGCCCCGTCGGCTGGTCAGAAGCTTCCGTGTTCCGCGGCGGCGAACGGGCCGATCTGGCACCAAGGCTCCGCCGGATTTTCTTGTGGACAACGCCAAGTACGTCTTCGGAGTCGGAACCCCGGACAAGCCAGTCGGGGAAGCCGACGGTCGTGAAAAATCGGGGTGGTTCAGGATTGAAGTGGAGGACTGCCTCGCCGCAACGGGGGACGAAGGCGTCAAAGCGGTGCTTGCCTTTCTCCAGCAAGTCGCGCGTGATCCTGCCTCCGTGAGGCTTCCGGCCGAGGTGAAGTCCAATGACTTGTTTGCCTTCGTGTACTCGCCCGACGTGGACCGGCTGGTCCACGAACGGCCGGCGGTGGTGGCGTATTGGCGGGCCCGACGGACACCCGCTGCATCGGCGGGGAATAGTGGTCGGCGTTGTGTGGTGACAGGGCAGCCGATTGGCGAGCCCGGGCTCTTTCCGCTGGTCAAGAAGATCCCCGGCGCGACAACTTCGGGTGGGTCGCTGGTCGGCTTCAACGCGCGGGCGTTCGAGTCATTTGGCCTGGACGGAAACGAGAACGCCCCGATCTCGCGGGAGGTCGCGGAGGCGTGCGCAACTGCGCTTACGCGGCTCGTGGACCCCGACTTCCGCAGGGCAAGCGACCCCGACTCCGCCTTGCCGCGGTGGCATGTCCGGTTGGGCGGGGACACCATCCTCACGTTCTGGAGCCGCCCGGGGCCCAACCGCGACTTCGTCGACATCCTGGCGGCTCTGCTCGAGGCAGACGACCCTCGCGCAGTCGGTGGCGTCTACCAGTCGATCTGGCGCGGCACGCCCATCGAGCTGACGGATACGTCGCCGTTCTACGCCTTGCTTCTTTCCGGTGCGCAAGGCCGCATCATTGTCCGCGATTGGCTGGAATCCACGGTCGATACCATCGCGGCCAACGTGGCAAAACACTTCCGACACCTCGAAGTCGTGCGGAACACGCCTCCCGCGAAAGGCATGATGCCCTCGCCGTGGCTCCCCATGAAAGCGATGATAGGGGCCTTGGCGCCGTCTGGTGATCCGGCGCTGGCGCCAGCGCCGCTGCTCGCGGGACTCGTAGGCGCCGCGCTCCGGGGAACGCCGTATCCCATGTCACTGATGTTGCGCGCGCTCGAACGGGAGCGCGCCGAGGCCGGTCGCGGGGAGTGGGCCGATCTCGAACGCCGCGATGCCCGGGCCGCCATCATCAAGGCCGTTTTTATCCGCCGTTTCGACAAGGAGCTCAGTCCCGCCATGGACCCGACGAACCGTGACCCAGGTTACCTGCTTGGCCGTCTGATGGCCGTCCTCGAGCGCCTCCAGGACCTCGCGCTGGACGATATCAATGCGGGTGTGGTGGACCGGTACTTTGGCGCTGCGTCGGCCACGCCTGTCGCCGTATTCCCTCGTCTCCTGAAGGGGGCCAGGCATCACGCCCGGAAGGCCAAGGACGACGACAAGAAGGCCGCACTTGCCGTGATGCTCGACCGGCAGGTGGACGAAATCTGCGCCGCGCTGGACGTGAGCGCCGATGGGCGTTCGACCGCGGGGTTCCCGGCATTCCTCCCGCTCGACCAGCAAGGGCTGTTCATGCTCGGCTACCATCAGCAGCGCCACTGGCTGTGGCTTCCGAAAGAGGAGCGCGATCGTGTGACCCCATCGCGGCAGCCCGCGATCAACTGACCGACATCCCTCGAGCCAGGAGCAATTACCATGACCGTAACCGGCACTGCCGCGACCGTTGACCGGCGCTACGACTTTGTGCTGCTCTTCGACGTCGTGAACGGCAACCCCAACGGAGACCCCGATGCCGGCAATGCGCCGCGCCTGGACCCGGAGACGGGGCAAGGCCTGGTCTCCGATGTGTGCATCAAGCGGAAAATCCGCAACTATGTGATGCTGGCGAAATCTACCCCCGGGGTCGGCACACCCGCGCCGGGCTACGACGTGTATGTCAAGGAACGGTCGGTGCTCAATCTCGTCCACCAGCGAGCCTACGATGCGCTCGGGCTCGACGCCAAATCCAAGGGTCAGGATCGCCAGTCCAACGCGGATCGTGCGCGGGCATGGATGTGTCAGGAGTTCTTCGATATCCGCACGTTCGGGGCGGTGATGAGCACCGATGTCAACGCGGGCCAGGTCCGAGGTCCGGTGCAGATCACCTTCTCGCGGTCCATCGATCCCATCGTATCACTGGAGCAGGCCATCACGAGGATGGCCGTGACAACCGAAGAAGAGGCCAAGAAGCAGGCTGGCGGGAACCGCACGATGGGTCGCAAGGAGATCGTGCCATACGGGCTGTACCGCGCGCATGGGTTCGTGTCCCCCCACCTGGCCGCGCAGACCGGCTTCAACATGGATGACCTCGACCTTCTGTGGCAGGCGCTCATGCACATGTTCGAGCATGATCGTTCGGCGGCGCGGGGCGAAATGGCCACCAGGGGTCTGTTCGTCTTCGAACATGCCAGCGCCCTCGGGAACGCGCCGGCCCACCGGTTGTTCGAGCGCGTGCGCGTCCGTCGGGTCGATCCGAGCCGTCCCCCGCGCTCGTTCGCGGACTATGTCGTGGAGGTCGACCGGGACAACCTTCCGCCGGGAATCACGATCCACGAGCACCGGTGATCACGACACCCGCCGGGGCCGCGGCCGACGACGACTTTCTCCCTCTGTCCGCGCTCCAGCACCTGCTGTTCTGCGAGCGGCAGTGCGCCCTGATCCACATCGAGGGGCTCTGGGCCGAGAACGTCCTCACCGTGGAGGGGCGCCAGTTGCACGAGCGGGCCGACGAGCGGGGCTCGGAATCCCGCGGTGACGTCCGGATCGCGCGGGGGGTGCCCCTGGCTTCGCAGCGGCTCCGTCTCACCGGTCGTGCGGATGTGGTGGAGTTTCATGCGAACGGGACGATCCTGCCGGTCGAATACAAACGCGGCCGCCCGAAGCGGGACGACTGCGACCGGGTCCAGCTCTGCGCTCAGGCGCTCTGCCTGGAGGAGATCCATGGCTGCCGGATCCCGCGCGGTGCGCTCTACTACGGTCAGACCCGCCGCCGGGAGGAGGTCGTCTTCGACGAGGGGCTCCGGACCCGTACCGAGGCCGCGGTCACTCGGCTGCACGAGCTGATCACGGCGCGCCGCACGCCGCCCGCCGTGCGGGAGCCCAAGTGCGAACGCTGCTCGCTGCTGCATCTGTGCCTGCCGTCCGCCCTGGGCCCCCGCAAGAGCGCCGCGGCCTACCTCCGGCGCGCGCTCGCCTCGAGCCTGGCCGCCGAGGGGGGCGCTCCGTGAAGCAGCACCTCAATACGCTGTTCGTGACCACCGAAGGGGCGTATCTCGCGCGGCGGGGCGAGGCCGTCGAAGTCCGGATCGAGGACGAGGTCAAGCTGCACCTCCCGCTCCACACGCTGGGCGGCATCGTGTGCTTCGGCAGCATCGGCGCCAGCCCCTGGCTGCTCGGGCGCTGCGCGGAGCTGGGTGTGACGGTGAGTTTCCTGTCCCAGACTGGCCGGTTTCTCGCTGCGGTCCACGGGTTCACGCCGGGCAATGTCCTGCTTCGGCGGGAGCAATACCGCCGGGCGGACGATCCGGCGGCGGCGCCCGCGGTGGCCCGGGCCATCGTGGCGGCGAAGCTGGCCAACAGTCGGACCGTGCTGCTCCGCGCTGCCCGGGACGCGCCGGCCGGCCCGAATCGCGCGGGGCTCCGCGAGGCGGCGGCCCTGCTCGCCCGCGGGGTCGAGCGGGCGCAGAGCGCCGGATCGCTCGATGTCCTGCGCGGGATCGAAGGAGAAGGGGCGAATGCGTACTTCAGCGTCTTCGGCGATCTGATCGCGGCGCGCGCCGGCGGGTTCGCCTTCGACGGCCGTAACCGGCGGCCGCCCCGCGACCTGGTCAACGCCATGCTCTCGTTCACCTATGCCTTGCTGGCCCACGACGCCCGCGCGGCGTGTGCGGCGGCCGGTCTGGACGCCGCCGTGGGCTTCCTGCATCGCGACCGGCCCGGCCGGCCGGGTCTGGCGCTCGATCTCATGGAGGAGTTCCGCGCCTTCCTGGCCGACCGGCTGGTGCTGTCGCTGATCAACCGCCAGCAGGTCTCGCCGGACGGCTTCCGTGACGAGGACGGTGCAGTGCGGATGAACGATGCGACCAGGAAGACACTCCTCGTGGCCTATCAACGGCGCAAGCAGGAGACGATCACCCACCCGTTTCTGGGCGAGGAGACGACCGTCGGCCTCCTGCCGCATCTCCAGGCTCGTCTTCTGGCACGGCATCTTCGCGGCGACCTCGATGCCTATCCGGCGTTCGTCTGGCGTTGAGGTCGATCGGTGCTCGTGCTGGTGACGTATGACGTCTCCACGGAAACCAGGGCGGGGCGGAAGCGCCTGCGGGCCATCGCGAAGGCCTGTCTCGACTTCGGGCAACGGGTGCAGAACTCCGTGTTCGAGTGCGTCGTGGACCCGGCTCAGTGGACCACGCTCCGCCATCGCCTGCTGGGGATCATGAACGTGGAGGAGGACAGTCTTCGCTTCTACTTTCTGGGCGCCAGTTGGCGGGGCCGAGTGGAACACCACGGAACCAAACCAGCGGTCGACCCGGACGGGCCGCTGGTCATCTAGACGGATCGTTGCGCGAACCTCCGGTGACCGGGGAAAGGCCGGCGGGTTCGCGCCGCGCCGCAACTGATTGAGGGGAAGCGAGTTGGCCGGGCAGCGGCGGTAACGGCTGCCGGGTATGGGTGTCGAAGATCTGGTGATCCGCGGAATGCTTCGCGGAACTGCAGGACCGGTGGGCACTTGCGGTGTCCGCTGTCGCGCGCTCGCGTGCGCGCGTGGATTGAAACCTGCGGCTGCACCTGAACATCTGGACACGGCAGGTCGCGCGCTCGCGTGCGCGCGTGGATTGAAACTATACGACCCGGTACGTCGGCGGCGATGTCGTCGCGCGCTCGCGTGCGCGCGTGGATTGAAACTACGGCGACATCCTGGAGAGTGGCGTGGACACGTCGCGCGCTCGCGTGCGCGCGTGGATTGAAACCTTGGCCATTGTGGTCTCCTCGGTTCGG
>JBMOPM010000096.1:0-8806 GCA_049323575.1 Gemmatimonadota bacterium
GGCTCGCCCACCAGCAGATTGTAGTTCTTGCGCATGAACTGGACGATGGCCTGGTCCAGCTCGTCGCCGCCCGTGCGGATGGACGTGTCGGACACGATGCCCGACAGCGCGATCACCGCGATCTCCGTGGTGCCGCCACCGATGTCGATCACCATGTTGCCGGTGGGCGTCTCCACCGGCAGGCCCACGCCGATCGCCGCCGCCATCGGCTCCGCCACCATCAGTACCTGCTTGGCCCCGGCGGTCTCGGCCGAGTCCCGCACGGCGCGCCGCTCCACCTCGGTAATCCCCGACGGCACGCACACGATCACCTTGGGCTTCACCCGGAAGACGTGCTTGTCGATGATCGTCTTGAGGAAGTAGCGGAGCATCTTCTCGGTCACGTCGAAGTCCGCGATCACGCCGTCCTTGAGCGGACGGACGGCCATGATGCCATCCGGTGTGCGACCGAGCATGCGCTTCGCCTCGAGCCCGATCCCCTTGATCTTGCCGGTGGCCTTCTCGATGGCCACCACGGACGGCTCGTTCAGCACGATGCCCTCGCCCTTCACGTAGATGAGGGTATTCGCGGTGCCGAGATCGACGGCAATCTCGTTGGCAGGCAGGAATGAGCCGAAATTGAAGGACGACAGTTTCATCGCGCGGCCGGTGGCAGGCGTAGACGAGCAGACGGACGCGAAAAGCTAAACCTGCCACCGGGGCACAACAAGCGCCCTAAATGCGCCTCAGATCACGGGTTCCCGCTTCAGGCCCCGGCGCCCGTGCTGCCGAACCCCCCGTCGCCCCGGCTGGTGGCCGGAAGGGCCTCCACCAGCCGAAAGGCTGCCTGCTCCACCCGGGCCACCACCATCTGCGCGATCCGCATCCCCCGGGTGACCCGGAACGGCTCCCGGCTCAGGTTGACCAGGGCCACCTTGAGCTCGCCCCGGTAGTCGCTGTCGATGGTGGCCGGCGTGTTGGGCAGGGTGATCCCGTGCTTGAACGCGAGCCCCGAGCGCGGCCGGAGCTGGCACTCATAGCCCTCGGGCAGCGCGATCGCGAACCCGGTGGCGAACAGCCGGCGCTCGAACGGCTCCAGCACCGCCTCCTCTGCGCTGGCGAGGTCGTAGCCGGCCGAGCCCGGGGTGGCCTGCGCGGGCAGCGGCAGGCCTTCGCCATGGGGGAGGCGGGTGATGAGGACGGGAACGGGGGGGATGGTCACGGGTCGCAGGTCTCGGGTCGCAGGGCTCGGTCACCAGGCCACGGGGCGGCTCGGAGGCCGCCCCGCCACCCATGTCTACAGCACGGTGTCCACGTCCACCAGCGGCAGACCGAACGCCTCGGCGACGCCCGGATAGACCACCTTCCCCTCCACCACGTTGAGGCCGCGGCGCAGCGCCTGGTCGCTCTGGCAGGCCTGCTGCCAGCCCAGGCGCGCGAGCTTGAGGGCATACGGCAGGGTGGCATTGGTCAGGGCGAGCGTCGACGTGCGCGGCACGCCGCCCGGCATGTTGGCGACGCCGTAGTGGAGGATGCCGTCGACGACGTACGTGGGATCTTCATGGGTCGTCGGCCGGATGGTCTCCACACAGCCGCCCTGGTCCACCGCGACGTCCACGATCACCGCGCCGGGCTTCATCAGCTTGAGGTCGGCGCGCTTGACGAGATGCGGCGCGCGCGCCCCCGGCAGCAGCACGGCGCCCACCAGCAGGTCGGCCCCGGTGATCGCCTCGAGGATATTGTGCCGGTTGGAATAGACCGTGTCGACATTGGCGGGGAGGACATCCGCGAGGTAGCGCAGGCGATCGAGGGAGACGTCGAGGATGGTCACGTGCGCGCCCAGGCCGGCGGCCATCTTCGCGGCGTTGATGCCGACGGTGCCGCCGCCCAGGATCACCACCTCGGCCGGGGCGACGCCGGGGACGCCACCCAGCAGGATCCCGCGTCCGCCGTAGACCTTCTCCAGGTACTTGGCGCCCGCCTGGACCGCCATCCGGCCGGCCACCTCCGACATCGGCGTGAGCAGCGGGAGCTGGCCGTCGGGCAGTTGTACCGTCTCGTAGGCCACGGCCACCGCCCCCGACTTGATCACCGCGCGGGTGAGGTCCTCCGCCGCCGCGAAGTGGAAGTACGTGTACAGCACCTGCCCGGGGCGCATGAGCGGCCACTCGGTGGCGATCGGCTCCTTGACCTTCATGATCATCTCGGCCTGAGCCCAGACGTCCGCCGCGCGCGGGACGACGCGGGCCCCGACGGCCGTATAGGCAGCGTCGTCGAAGCCGCTGCCCAGGCCGGCGCCCTGCTCGATCAGGACCTCGTGCCCCTGGGCCAGCAGCGCCTCGGCGCCGGCCGGGACCAGCGCGACGCGGTTTTCGTTCGTCTTGATCTCCTTCGGTACACCGATCTTCATCCCCGCTCCCTGCATGAGAGTAAGCGTCGTCTACCGTCGTCCGTTGCCATCCGGCCCGAGCCGCACCACCGTCTGCCGGCCGGGGTCGAAGCAGTCTGCCGCCAGCGCCGCGATCTCGTCCGGCGTGATGGCGTCGATCTCCGCCAGGATCTCGTCCAGCGTGCGGTAGCGGTCGCCCCGGAGAGGACCGTTCGCGAGCCGGTTCATCCGGCTCACCGGGCTCTCCAGCGCGAGCATCACCTGGCCCTTGAGCTGCTGCTTGCCGTCGGCCAGCTCGGCCGGAGAGAGCCCGTGGCGCGCGAGCCGGGCGTATTCCTCGCGGATGGCATCGATCGCCCGCCCGGCCGTGGCCGGCTGGGTGCCCACGTAGACCCCGAGCTGGCCGGCGCCTTCATAGAGCTGCTGGTAGGCGTACACCGAGTACGCGAGCCCCAGTTCCTCCCGCACGCGCTGGAACAGCCGGCTCGACATCCCGCCGCCGAAGACATTGGTCAGGATCGCGAGCGCGTAGCGCCTCGGATCGCGGCTGGGAAAGCAGTCGGTGCCGAAGACCACATGCTCCTGCGTGGTGTCCCGGAACTCGCGCCGCTCCACGCCCCGCGCGGCCGGCGGCGCGGCCACGCCCGGGCGGGGCGGCTCGCGCTCCGCGCCCTCGAACCATCCTTCGCGCTCGAGCACCGTGAGGAGCTGAGTGTGATCCACGTGGCCCGCAGCCGCGACCACGCAGTTGCCGCGGTAGTAGCCGGCGGCGTGCGTCTCCCGGAGCTGCTCGGCCGTGAGGGCGCTTACGGTCGCCCGGGTGCCCAGGATGGAGTAGCCGCAGGGGTGGTCCGGCCAGAGCGTCGCGGCGTGGAGTTCGAAGACGAGGTCGTCCGGGGTGTCCTCGACGCCGTTGATCTCTTCGAGCACCACGTTCTTCTCGTTGGCGAGGTCCTCGTCGCGCAGCAGCGGGTGACGGACGAGGTCCGTCAGGATCTCCACCGCGAGGGGAAGGTCCGCGTCGAGGATGTGCGCCTGATAGCTCGTGTGATCGCGCGAGGTGTAGGCGTCGAGCGAGCCGCCGCGCACCTCGAGCCCGGTCGCGAGCTCCCGGGCGGTGCGCCGCTCGGTACCCTTGAACACCATGTGCTCGAGCATGTGCGAGACGCCCATGCGGGAGCGCGGCTCGTGGACGCTCGCGGAGCGGACAAAGATGCCAACGGCCGCCGAGCGCACACCCGGCAGCCGTTCGCTGAGCACGATCAGACCATTGCGCGCCGTGGTCTGGAGGAGGCCCTCATCGAGGGCGACCGTCTCCACGCGCAGTCACTCCTTCGGGAGGAGTGCTTTCCGGGACAGCTTCATCCGGCCCCGCTCATCCACCTCGAGAAGCTTGACCTGGACGATATCGCCCTTCTTGACCACGTCCTCGGTCCGCTCGGTGCGGCCGTGCTGGAGCTCGCTGATGTGGAGCAGGCCCTCCACGCCCGGCATGATCTCGACGAACGCGCCGAACGGCGTCGTGCTCTTCACCGGGCCCTCATACACGCGGCCCACCTCCGGCTCGGCCACGATCTGGCTCACCATGTCGCGCGCCTTCTCGCCCGCCTCGCGGCCCACGGCGGAGATCGTCACGAGGCCGGAGTCGTCGATCGAGATCCGGGCGCCCGTGGCATCCTGGATGCCGCGGATGGTCTTGCCCTTGGGGCCGATGACGTCCCCGATCTTGTCCGGCTTGATCTGCAGCGTGATGATGCGCGGCGCGTACTTCGACAGCTCCGGCCGCGGCGCAGGGAGCGCCTTGGCCATCTCGGCCAGGATGTGCAGCCGTCCCTTGCGGGCCTTCTCCAGCGCCTCTTCCATGATCCTGAGGTCGAGGCCCTCGATCTTGATGTCCATCTGGATCGAGGTGATGCCCGCCGTGGTGCCGGCGACCTTGAAGTCCATGTCGCCGAGGGCGTCCTCGGAGCCGAGGATGTCGGTCAGGATGGCGACCTTCTTGCCCTCCTTCACCAGGCCCATCGCGACGCCGGCGCAGGCGGCCTTCATCGGCACCCCGGCATCCATCAGCGCGAGCGAGCCGCCGCAGACCGTCGCCATCGACGACGATCCGTTCGACTCGAGGATCTCCGACACGACGCGCAGGGTGTAGGGGAATTCCTCGTAGTGGGGCAGCAGCGGCTGCAGCGCCCGCTCGGCGAGCGCCCCATGGCCGATCTCGCGGCGGCTGGTGCCGCGGATCATCTTCACCTCGCCCGTCGAGTAGGGCGGGAAGTTGTAGTGCAGCATGAACGACTTGGTCGTCTCGCCGGCCACGTCGATGCTGTCGATCCGCTGCTCGTCCTCG
Source organism: Gemmatimonadota bacterium (assembly GCA_049323575.1). Lineage (GTDB taxonomy): Bacteria > Gemmatimonadota > Gemmatimonadetes > Gemmatimonadales > GWC2-71-9 > JBMOPM01. The sequence goes on from JBMOPM010000096.1 coordinate 4,716, forward strand.
GTGGTGCCCAGCGTCACGGCCACCAGCGCCTGCGTCTCACCCCGGGTGAAGAGCGCCGACCCGTGCACCCGCGGCAGCACGCTGGTCTCGATGGTGATCGGCCGGATGGTGTCGAGGTCGCGGCCGTCCACCCGCTCGCCCTTCTCGAGCACCTGCGCCCGCATCACCCGGTATTCGATCTCGTCCAGCTCGGCGGCGATGTCCCTCGCGCCCTCGGGGAACTCCTCGAGGAGCCTGGTCAGCACATCGGTCTTGACCGCCGCGACATTGGCCGCCCGCGCCCGCTTGTCCTTGGCGTTGATGGCCTTGGCCATGGCGTCCTCGGCCAGCTCGCGGACCCGCGTGATGACCGCGGGATCCGGCTCGGCCTTGGTCCACTCGAGCTTGGTGACGGGGTGCGCGTCGATGACCTGCCGCTCGATCGCGATCACGTCCTTGATGCCCTTGTGCGCGACCTTGAGCGCCTCGAGCATCTCGGCCTCGCTCACCTCGAGCGCGCCGCCCTCCACCATCACGATCGAGTCGACCGAGCCGCTCACGGTCAGGTCGATGGTGGAGAACTCGAGCTGCTGGAACGTGGGGTTCAGGATCCATTTGCCGTCCACCCGGCCCACGCGCACCATCCCGAGCGGCCCGTTCCACGGCACCGTCGAGGTGCTGAGGGCCACGGACGCCGCGAGCCCGCCCAGAATGTCCGCATCGTTCTCCTGGTCGGCGGAGAGGACGGTCACGAACACCTGCACTTCGTTCTTGAAGCCCTCGGGAAACAGCGGCCGGATCGACCGGTCAATCAGGCGGCTCGCCAGGATTTCCTTGTCCGACGGCCGGCCCTCCCGCTTCAGGAACCCGCCCGGGATCTTGCCCGCGGCGTAGGTCTTCTCCCGGTACTCCACGGTCAGCGGGAAGAACGGCAGCGCCGACTGGTTGGGCGAGACCGTCACCGCAGCCAGCACCATCGTGTCGCCGAAACGCACGACCGCGGAGCCCGCGGCCTGCTTGGCCATCCGGCCGGTCTCGATGGTGAGCGGGCGCCCCGCGAACTCCGTATCGATCCGATGTACCGTCACAACCTTCTCTTCGTCAGAGAGCACCCCAATGCCAAAGGGGCGCCCCAATGTGCTCGATCGGGACGCCCCTGCCCACGCGATTCACTTAGTGCCGCAGCCCGAGCTCGTCGATGAGCGCCCGATAGCTGTCGAGGTCCGTTCGCTTCAAGTACGTCAGGAGGCGACGGCGGGTGCCCACCATCTTGAGCAGCCCGCGGCGACCGTGATGGTCCTTCGGGTGCTGCTTGAAGTGTCCCGTGAGCTCGTTGATCCGCTCGGTGAGGAGCGCGATCTGTACCCGTGTGGAACCCGTGTCCTTCTCGTGCAGACGATACTTTGCCGCGGCCGACTGAGTGGTCATTCCTGGTTCTTCGCGTGTGGGCAGCCCAAGCCGGGCTGCGCTGTGGTCAAATCATTGCAAGCTGCCAAGGATAATGGGGATAGGCCGCCCCTGGCAAGGGGGATCGGGCCCTCCGCCGAGGGCCGGCCGCCTGCCCGCGCTACCGCCCCACCAGCCGCATGATGTCGTTCGAGAACGCGAGCAGTATCAGCATGGCGACTACCGCGAGCCCCGCCATGGTGAGCCGCTCCCTGAGCCGGAGCGACAGCGGGCGCCGGAGCACCGCCTCGGCCACCAGGAACAGGAACTGGCCGCCGTCCAGCACCGGGATGGGCAGCAGGTTCAGCACGGCGAGGTTCACCGAGATCAGGGCCATGAAGGCCAGGAAGTCGTCCAGCCCGAGCCGCGCGGCCTGCCCCGCCATCTGGCCGATGAGGATGGGCCCGCCCACCGATCTAGCGCTGGTCCGCCCGCTGATCATCCCCTGCACCGCCCGCACGATCTGGGTCGAGGCGGAGAACGTCGCCTCCGCCCCCGCCCGGACGGCGCCGAGAACGGTGTAGGGCTCGGAGCGGGTTTCGGTCTTCACCCCCACCCCGATCTTGCCCACCTCCCGCAGTGGCCCGCCCGCCGACGGGACGCGCTCCGGCTCGGGGGTGACCACCACCTCGAGCCGCTGGCCACCGCGGGCCACCGCCAGCGTGAGCGGCTTCCCCGCGCTCTGCTGGATGATGTTCACGAGCTGCCACCACTGGGTGAGCGGCTCGCCATTCGCGGCCAGGATGGAATCGCCCACCTCGAGTCCGGCCCGCTCGCCCGGCCGGCCGGGCAACACCTGGCCCACCACCGGCGCGCGGGACGGCTCGAGCGCCAGGCTGGCCTTGAGCCGGTCCTCCAGGGCGTCCGCGGGAATGGCCAGGGTGAGCGGTGCCCGCCCCTCCACCTCGAGCGTGATCGTGCCGCCGCCGCCCAGGGAGATGCCGGACACGATATCATCCCAGGACGCGACCGGCTTGCCGTTGACGGCCGTGATGCGATCGCCCTCGCGCAGTTGACGCAGGGCTTCCGCGCCCGGCGGCACCAGGCTGTCGATCACGCGCCCGACCGTCGTCACCGGGTCCAGCCGCCGGCCATTCTTGGCCGCGAGCCCGCTGAACACCACGAACGCGAACAGCGCGTTCATGGCGACGCCGGCGAGGATCACCACCATCCGCTTCCAGACCGGCTTGACCTCGAAGTACTGGTCGGGCGGCACCTGCACCTGTGGCTTGCCGCCCTCGAGCGCGCTGCTCGTCACCTCCTCCTCGGCGGTGGCCATCTTGACGTAGCCGCCGAGCGGGAGCCACGAGACGGAGTACTCCGTCCCGCCGCGCGTGATGGTAAGCGCCTTGATCGGATTGCCGATGCCAAGGGAGAAGCGGTGAACGAAGATCCCGGCCCAGCGCGCGGCCAGGAAGTGGCCCAGCTCGTGGATGAACACGAGCACACCGAGAACGACGAGCAGGGCAACGATGGTAATCAGCATGCGGCCTCTCGCGTCACCGCGGCACGGGCTTCGGCGCGCGCCCAGTGATCGGCGGCGCGGACCGTGGCCAGGTCCGTCGCCGGCTCGGCCCGGTGGACGTCCAGCACGCGGGCGATGGTGTCGGCGATCCCGCCGAACGGAATGGCCCCGTCGAGAAACGCCGCGACCGCAACCTCGTTGGCGGCGTTGAACACGGCGGGGGCGGTGCCGCCCGTCCGGGCCGCCGCCAGGCCCAGCCCCAGGGCCGGGAAGGCGTCGTGGCGAACGGGCTCGAACGTCAGCGCGGCGATCGCGGCGGGATCGAAGCGGCGGATGCCCTGATCGGCGAGGCGCCGCGGATGGGTCAGCGCGTACAGGATCGGCAGCTCCATCGACGGGAAGCCGAGCTGGGCCAGCACGCTCCCGTCGCAGAACTCCACGAAGGCATGCACCACGCTCTGGGGGTGCACGACGACCTCGAGGCGGTCATAGTCAAGGCCGAAGAGAAAGTGGGCCTCGATGAGTTCGAGCGCCTTGTTGGCCAGCGTCGCGCTGTCGACCGTGATCTTCTGGCCCATGCGCCACGTGGGATGGTTGAGCGCCTCGGCCACCGACGCCCGCGCGATCCGCTCGGCGGGCCAGTCGCGGAACGGCCCCCCCGACGCGGTGAGGATGAGGCGCGACAGGGCATGGCCGCTGCCGCATACGCACTGGAGCACCGCGCTGTGTTCCGAATCCACGGGCACCAGTTCGCCGCCGCCGGCCCGGGCCGCCTCGGTGACCAGCGGCCCGGCCATCACCAGCGTCTCCTTGTTGGCCAGCGCCACCCGCTTGCCCGCACGGAGGGCAGCGAGCGTCGCATCGAGGCCGGCGGCGCCCACGATGGCGTTGACCACGATGTCCACATCCGGGCGGGTGGCGGCCTCGATCAGCACCTCCGGCCCCACGGGCACCCCGAGGCCCGCGCCGTTCTCGACGAGCCCGGTGAACGCCGGTTGCCACGCGGCCGCCTGCTCGGCGAGAAGCGCGGCATTCCGATGCGCGGTGAGCGCCACCAGCCGGAACTCGTCGCGATGGCGGTCCAGCACCGCCAGCGTGCTCCGGCCGATCGAGCCGGTGGAGCCGAGGATCGCGACGCCCTGCATCAGGCCAGAATCCAGCGATAGAGCGCCGCCGCGGTCGGCAGCACGAAGTAGAGCGA
>JBMOPM010000097.1:0-8772 GCA_049323575.1 Gemmatimonadota bacterium
CACCTCCGGCGTGCCGGAGGTGACCGACGTGATTCCGTTCGGCCTCGGCGACGTGTCGCCCGAAGAGGCGCTCGCCGTCGCCGCGGGGATCGAGGCGCGGAGCCAGCACCCGCTTGCGCTCGCGATCGCGCGCTACGCGGAGGCCCGGGGGATCCGCCCCGCCGAGATCACGGACTTCCGTTCGCTCACCGGCGCCGGCGCCATGGCGCGCGTAACCGGGACGGCCGCGTACGTCGGCAGCCCCGAGCTCTTCGGGCGCCAGCTCGGCGCCTCGCTGGCGGCGGCCGCCTCCGACATCGCGCAGCTGCAGGACCAGGGCAAGACGGTCGTCATCGTCGGCGACGAGCGGGCGCCGTGGGCGCTGATCGCCATCCGCGACACGGTGCGGCCCAATGCCAAGGCCGCGATCCGCGCGCTGCGCGACGCCGGCATCGAGAAGGTGGTGATGCTCACTGGGGACAACGAGCGGACGGCGGCGGCGATCGCCCGCGAGGTCGGGGTCGACGAGGTCATCGCGGGACTCCGGCCCGAGGACAAGGCGGCGAAGGTGCGCGAGCTCACCCAGCGGCACGGCCACGTCGCCATGGTGGGCGACGGGGTGAACGACGCGCCGGCGTTGGCCGAGGCGACGGTGGGCATCGCGATGGGCGCGGCCGGCACCGACGTCGCGCTGGAGACGGCCGACGTCGCGCTGATGGCGGACGACCTCGAGAAACTGGTCGACGCGCTCAAGCTCGCGCGGCGGAACCAGCGCGTAGTGCGGCAGAACCTCGCCCTCTCCGCCGTCGTCATCGCCGGCCTCGTCGCCGGGGCGGTGACCGATGCGTTCACCCTCCCGGTTGCCGTGCTGGGGCACGAGCTGAGCGAGTTCGCCGTGATCGCCTCCGGCCTCCGGATGCTGCGGGCCTGAGGGGCCGCGCATGATCCCGTACCGCGCATGATCCCGTACGTCGAGCAGCCCGTGCGGGCAGGTATATCGCGGCGCGGGACGCCTCGCCGAGCTCCCTCCGGCCTCGGAGCTCAGCCGTGTCCGGCCGGGTTCTTCGTGGCCGTCTTCCTCGCCCTGTACCTCCGCTGCGGTTCGCCTTCGACTCTCTGCGCGTGAGTGACGCGCGGTATGCGGGGCTGACGCCCGAACAATGGGTCGCTCTCGTCGTGGTCGTGGCACTCCCGGCGCTTGTCCTCCGGCTTCGGCGGCGCGGGGGTGATGGGGCGCACCACACGACTCGCGCGTCATCGGCGTGGGCAGCGACGCCCCGGCCGCGGAGCCTCGAGTAACCACGATGCTCAGCGAGATGCGGAAGGCGCGGACTTTCTGGCTGATCACGGCGACGGTGCCTGCCGCAGACGCCGTGACGAAGGCGCTCGCGCACACGTGGCTTGCCCGGTGAGCTGCGCCGCGCGAGGTCCTCGCCGGTCAGGTGTCGTCGAACGTGAGCAGCCGGAGCGCGTTGCCGATGACGATGAGCGTGCTGCCTTCGTGGAGCACGACGGTCGCGCCGATCCCGAGCACCCCGGTTGCCGTGGCGAGCACGAGCAGCGCGAGCACGCCGAGGGCGATGAACAGGTTCTGCCGGATGATCGCACGAGCTCGGCGCGAGAGCCCGACCGCGAATGGCAGCTTTCCCAGATCGTCACCCATCAGCGCGACATCCGCCGTCTCGAGCGCGACCGCTGTTCCCGCCCCGCCCATGGCGATGCCGACCGTGGCGTGCGCCAGGGCGGGCGCATCGTTCACACCGTCCCCAACCATGGCAACCTGGCCGTGTCGCTGGAGCAGCTCGCGGACTTGCGTCACCTTGTCCTCGGGGAGCAGCTCGGGACGGACCTGGTCCACGCCGACTTCGTGGGCAATCGCCCGGGCCACACGGGCATTGTCGCCGGTCAGCATGACGAGCGGATGTATGCCTAAGGCCCGGAGGCGGACGAGGACCTGCCGGATGCCGTCGCGTGGGCGGTCAACGACACCAAGAACACCGAGCCAGCGCTCGCCGTGGCGGACGACGACCGTGCTGCGCCCGGCAGCCTGCAGGTGGTGCACGCGGTCTCGCACGCCGTCCGGCACCGTGATGCCGGGCTCTTCCCACAATCGCAGGGTGCCAATCTCTACCGGGGCGCCGTCGAGCGACGAACGCACTCCGCGGCCGGTAACGCTCTGCAGCTCGCCAGTCTGCCGTAGCGCGACGCCGACTCGTTCGGCGTGCCGGACAATTGCAGCGGCGAGTGGGTGCTGCGAGTGCGCTTCAACGCTCGCCGCAATCGCCAGCAGCTCGTCCGTCGCCACGCCGTCGAGCGACTCCGCGTCCGTGAGCTCGGGCGTGCCGCGGGTGAGCGTCCCCGTTTTGTCCAGGGCCATGGCGCGTAGGGTGCCGAGGTTCTCCAGGTGCGCACCACCCTTGATCAGCACCCCGTGCCGGGCGGCCTGGGCGATGCCGGCGAGCACCGCTGACGGGGTGCCGAGGGCGAGCGCGCAGGGCGAGGCGGCCACCAGGAGGGCCATGCCGCGGTAGAAGGCGATGTCCCAGGGCCACAGGCCGATGAGCGGGGGCACGACGATGAGCAGAACGTCGGCGATGAGCACCGCCGGCACGAAGATTCGCTCGAACCGCTCGGTGAACTGCTGGGTCGGGGCCTTCTGCGTCTGGGCCTCCTCGACGAGCCGGACGATGCGGTCGAGCGTCCGGTCGCCGGCGACACGCTCGGTGCGGATCTCGAGCGTGCCGTCGCCGTTGATCGTCCCGGCGAAGACGGCGTCGCCCGGCGATTTCTCCGCTGGGACGGACTCCCCGGTGATCGGCGCCTGGTTCACGGCCGACCGGCCGCCGGTGACTTGACCGTCCACCGGCATCCGCTCGCCCGGCCGCACCAGCACCACCTCGCCGGCTGCGACCTGCTCGACCGGCACATCCAGCAGACTCCCGTCGCGGCGTACCCGCGCGGTGGGTGGACTGAGCTCCGCGAGGCCGCGGATCGCATTCCGGGCGCGCGCCGTCGCATAGTGTTCCAGCGCGTGTGCCAGCGAAAAGAGGACGAGCAGGAACGCGCCCTCCGCCCATTCGCCAAGCACCGCCGCCCCGCTTGCGGCGACCAGCATCAGGAGGTCGATGTCGAGCGCGAGCTTGCCCCGGCGCAGGGCGCCGATCCAGTGGCGAACGAGATCGAAGGCGCCCAGCCCGTAGGCGAGGAGGTAGAGCCCGATCGCGAGCGGACGCGGCCAGCCGAACCAGCGCGTGCCGCCCCAGGCAATCGCGAGACACACGGCGGCAGTGAGGCTCAGGGCCAGCTCGCGATGCCGCCGCAACCAGCTCGCGTCCTCCGGCGCGGGCGGCCGCGGCGCGCAGCAGGCACCACGCGTCGGGGAGGCCGACGCATAGCCGTGACGGTCGAGCGCGGTGCGGATCGCCGCCTCGTCCGTCCGCACGCGATCCCACTCCACCCGGACCCGCTGCGCCGCCAGGTTCGCGGCCACGTCGAGGACTCCGTCCAGCGCGCGCAGCACTGCCTCGACGCGCCGCCCTGCGTCCTCGGCGCCGACGGCATGCACGGGGAACACGGCGTGTCCGTAACGCGCCGAGACCTCGGCGCCCGCCGCGCGGGCGAGCGCCTCGACCCGGCTCAGGGTAAGCACGTCGGGATCGTAATGGATGCAGATGAGCGCCTGCCCCCCTGCCGCATCGCTGTCAGCCAACACGAGATGGCTCCGCTCGATGCCCGCGCGTGCGCCCAGCAGGGCCTGCAGCCGGCCGACACAGCTATCGTGCGCGTCCGGCACCCCGGGGAGCAGCACCGGGAGCTCGAGCCGCGTCGATTTCGTCACGGGTCCCTGCCTCCCCGCGGTGGGCGTGGCGCCAGTGCCGCCACGCCTCTCACGCCCGTGCGGATCCGCCGGACCTCTTCGACCGGCAGGACGAAGAGGATGCCGTCGCCCTCGGCACCGGTCCGCGCCGCGCCGGCGATGGCATCCGTCCAATGCTCGACATCGGCGTCGGCCGCGACGATCTCGAGCTTGGCGACGCGCTCCACCGGCTGCGACAGGCGCACGGAGAAATCGTACGACTCCCGCAGCAGGCCGGGTGTGACACCCTGCACCTCGGTCACCGACACCGCGGGGCACCCCCGCTCGAGCAGTGCCTCGAGCGCGGCGCCGGCCATGCTCACCCTGATGTACGCGACGACCAGCTTCATGCGGGTACCTCCTCGCGGTTCACCTGTCCGGCACGGCGGAGCCGCCATGTCTCGACCCAGGTATAAATGGACGGCAGCACGACCAGCGTGAGCAGCGTCGACGTCACGAGTCCACCGATGACCACGGTGGCCAGCGGCTTCTGGACCTCGGCCCCCGCTCCCGTCGCGACGGCCATCGGCACGAAGCCAAGTGACGCGACGAGGGCGGTGGTGAGGACCGGCCGCAGCCGCACGCGGCCGCCGTCGAAGGCGGCCGTTGCCGGGTCGGCGCCCTCGGCCCGGCGCTGCTGGATGAAGCTCAGCAGCACCAGACCGTTGAGCACCGCCACGCCAAAGAGCGCGATGAACCCGACGCCGGCCGAAATCGAGAGCGGCATGCCGCGGAGCGCGAGCGCCAGTACGCCGCCGGACACGGCGAAGGGCACGTTCAGGAACACGATGCCGGCCAGCAGCGCCGAGCCCTGGCTGGCGAACAGCAGCACGAAGATGAGGCCGAGGGCGACGGGCACGACGACGGCGAGGCGGCGCGTCGCCTCCTGCAGGTTGCGGAACTGGCCGCCCCACTCCGTGTAGTACCCGCCCGGCAGTATGTTGGCGCGCGTGACGGCCGCCTGCGCGTCGGCCACGAATCCGGCCAGGTCGCGCCCGCGCACGTTCATCTCCACGGTGATCCGGCGCCGCCCCGCCTCGTGGCTGATCTGGGCGGGCCCGTCCTCGACCCGTACATCGGCGAGTTGGGACAGCGGGATGAGTTGGCCCGTCGGGGTGCGAACCCGGAGCGCCGAAATGCGGCCGGGGTCGTTCCGGTCCTCGGCCGCGTAGCGCACCTGGAGCGCGAACCGCCGCTGCCCCTCCAGCACCACGCCGGTCTCCCGCCCGCCGAGCGCCCGGACCACATCGAGCACGTCGGACGCGTTGATGCCGTAGCGGGCCATCGCGCTGCGGTCCAACCGCACGCGGAGAACGGGGAGGCCGGCCGTCTGTTCCGCCTTGACGTCGGCCGCGCCGGGCACCTTGGAAAGCACGTTCACTGCAGCGGCGGCGGTCCGCTCGAGGGTCGCCAGGTCGTCACCGTAGATCTTGAGCGCGACGTCGGAACGCACCCCCGAGATGAGCTCGCTTACCCGAAGCTCGATTGGCTGCGAGTAACTGAACACCACGCCCGCGAACGTCCGGCGCAGGGCCGAGTCCATGGCGGCGATGAGCCCCTCGCGGGTCGTCGCCGTCGTCCATTCGCCGTGCGGCTTGAGCATCACGAGGATGTCCGAGATCTCGACGCCCATCGGATCGGTCGCGATCTCGGCCCGGCCGGTCTTGGAGACGACCGTCGTCACCTCGGGGAACCGGCGCAGCACCGTTTCCAACGTGGTCGTCTGCCGCACCGACTCCTCCAGCGCGACACTGGGAAGGCGCCACGCCTGAACCGCGATCGCGCCTTCGTCCAGGCGCGGCACGAACTCCGCGCCGAGCAGCGGCGCGATCGCGAGGCTGACGGCAAAGAGCATCGCCGCGATCCCGGCTGCGAGGGCCGGCCGCCCCATGGCTCGGCGGAGCAACGGCTCGTACAGCCGGCGGGCGCCGCGCACGATGAAGCTCTCCTGCTCGGTGAGCCGCGCCGGCAGCAGAAGCGAGGCGAGCACCGGGATGAGGGTCAAAGCCAGCACGAGCGAGCCCGCGAGCGCAAAGAGCACCGTCATCGCCATCGGCCGGAACATCTTGCCCTCGATCCCCACGAGCGAGAGGATGGGCAGGTAAACGATCGCGATGATCGTGACGCCGAAGACCATGGAGCGGAGTATCTCACGGCTGCCCTTCAGCACGATCGCCGAGCGCTCGTCCGCCGTGAGCGGCCGCCCGAGGTGGTGCGAGCGCTCGGCGATGAGCCGCACGGAGTTCTCGATGACAATGACGGCGCCGTCCACGATGAGGCCGAAGTCAATGGCGCCGAGCGACATGAGGTTGCCCGAGATGCCGAAATACCGCATCCCCATGAAGGCGATGAGCATCGAGAGCGGGATCGCCGTGGCGACGATGAGGCCGGCGCGCAGGTTCCGCAGCATGAGGAAGAGGACCACGATCACGAGCAGGCCGCCCTCGACCAGGTTCTTCGCCACCGTGCGGATGGTCTTCTGGACCAGCTCGGTCCGGTCGTAGAACGGCTCGATCGTGACGCCGAGCTTGGCCAGTGAGGGCTGCATCTGCGCCACCGCCGCCTTCACGTTGGTGACGACCTCGCGCGAGTTCGCGCCCAGAAGCATCATCGTGATGCCGGCCACGATCTCGCCGCGGCCGTCCTGGGTCACGGCGCCCTGGCGGACCATCGGCGCGAAGCGCACCTCGGCCAGCTGCCGCACATAGATGGGGGTGCCGTCGGCCGGGTCCGTGGCCACGACGATGTTGCCGACGTCGGCCAGGGTGCCTACCAGGCCCTCGCCGCGGATCAGGTACTGCTCGGCGTTCCGCTCGATGTAGGCGCCGCCGGCATTCGCGTTGTTGCGCTCGAGCGCATCGAAAAGCTCGGTGAGCGAGACGCCGTACTGGGCCAAGCGCTCGGTGTGAACCTGCACCTCGTACGTCTTGAGCTCACCGCCGAAGGCGTTCACCTCGACCACGCCAGGCACCCTACGCAGGCGGGGAGCGATATCCCACTCGAGGATCGTCCGGAGCTCCATCGGGCTCTTGTCCCGCCCGCGGACCGCGAACTGGTAGATCTCGCCGAGTCCCGTGCTGATCGGCCCGAGCTCCGGCTGGCCGTACCCGGCCGGGATCGCCTCGCGGGCAGCCTGCAGCCGCTCGTTGACGAGCTGGCGTGCCCAGTAGATGTCGGTGCCGTCCTGGAAGACGACCGTCACGGCCGAGAGCCCGAAGCGGGACACCGAGCGGATCTCCGCCAGTCGGGGGATGCCGCTCATCGTGAGCTCGACCGGCGTGGTCACGAAGCGCTCCACCTCTTCCGGGCCGAGGGCCGGCGCGGTCGTCAGCACCTGGACCTGCACGTTCGTGACGTCGGGAACCGCGTCGATGGGGAGCTCCCGGAGCGCCACCAGGCCGCCCGCGACGAGCAACGCCGACATGGCGATCACCAGAAAGCGGTTCCGGAGCGACCATTCAAGCAGACGTTCAATCATGGCTGTGCCTTACTCCTTTTCGCCGAGTTCGCTGCGCCGGAGCTCGGACTTGAGCGCGAACGATCCCGTCGTGACGACGGTGTCGCCGGGCGCCACGCCTTGCACCACGCGCGTGAAGCCGTCCTCCTCACCTGCGGCCTGCACCACGCGCGGCTCGAATGCGCGGGGGCCTACTTTGACGAACACGACCGCCGTGTCGCCGTCCCGCTGGACGGCGGCGCTGGGCACGTAGAGCGCGGAATCGGGCCTGGCGCGGTCCCCGCCAGCCACCGCCGGGCGCACACCCAGCACGCGCACGGTGGCGAACATGCCGGGGCGGAGGACGCCGTCCGGATTGGGCAGATCGACCCGCAGCTTGACCGTACGGCTCCGGGGCTCGACCACGGCGCCCACGGTGCGGACTCGGCCCCGGAAGACGCGGTCACCGGTCGTCGTCGTTCGCACCTCCACCGACTGGCCCGGACGCACTTGGCTGATCGCCTGCTCGTAGATGTCCACCGCGATGGCGACCTCGCGCGGATCGACGACGCCGACGAGGCTTTCGCCAGGCTGCACGATTTGTCCGATCGCGGCGGAGCGCGTGGCGACGACGCCCCCCATGGGCGTCCGCACATTCACCAGCGAGGCGAAGTGCTTCTCGATCTGAAGCCGGCGGACGTCGGCCTCGCTCAGGCCGAGGGCATGGAGGCGATTCTCCGCCACCTCCTTCGCGGCGCGAGTGCGGATCGCTTCCGCTTCCGCCAAGCGCCACTCCCGCTCCGAGCTGATCTGCCGCTCATACAACGCCCGCTCGCGCTCGGCGATGCTCCGCGCGACGTCGGCGCTGGCGAATGCAGCCAGATAGTCACCGGTCGCCTGGCCCAGCTCGGGAGAGTCGATGATGACGAGCGTTTGGCCCGCCCGCACCGAATCGCCTTCGGCGACGCGGACATCGGTCACCCGTCCGGCCACGCGCGCGCCGAGCTGGGCGTACCGCTTCGGCGCGGGCTCGATCACCGCCGTCGCCTCGAGCGTCCCGCCGGCAGGGCGGCGCACGACGACGCCGAACGCGAACCGCGCCGCCGCCATCTGCTCGGGGGTGAGCTCCAGCCGGGCCGGCGCCGATCCCGTGCCCGCCCCCTCTCTCCCGGCTGGTGGGCTGGCCTCGCGGCTCTCGGGCGGGCGCGGACCGGCCTCATGCGGAGCCGAGTCGGCCGGTCCGCCGTGCTGCACGGTACGCGGCTCGTCGGGTCGCTCCTGCGCCCCGCCGTCACAGGCAGCGGCCCCGCCCGCGGCGATCAGAGCGGCGAGGAGCAGGAGCGGCAAGGAGATTGGACGGACGGATCGACGGGGTCTCATGGTCGGCATCATCGTTGGGTGGGGATCGCACTGATGTCGCCGACCGCCAGGGCGAGATCCGCCTGGCGCCGGACAACCTCGGCGAACGCGTCTAGATACGCGAGCCGCGCGTCGACCAGCT
>JBMOPM010000098.1:0-8740 GCA_049323575.1 Gemmatimonadota bacterium
TGGCGGAGCGCGTCTTCGACCGCAGCGCCTGGGCGTCGGCCACCGAGAAGGTGCAGGAGCTCTACGCGAACAACGGCTATATCTACGCGCAGGTGCAGCCGGAGGAGAGCCGTCGGACCGGGCCCGATGGCAAGCCGTACATCGACCTGCGCTGGGTGATCCGCGAGGGCGCGCCGGCCACGATCAACAAGATCGAGATCGTGGGCAACGACGTGACGCACGAGCGCGTGATCCGCGAAGCGATCGTCATGCTGCCCGGCGACGTGTTCAACCGCGACCGGCTGATCCGCTCGTATCAGAACATCTCGAATCTGGGCTTCTTCAACCAGCCGTTGCCGCCGCCGGACGTCCGGCCGGCCGAGAACAAGATCGACGTGGACATCGTCTTCCGGGTCGAGGAGCGGCGGACGGGCAACATCAACTTCGGCGCGTCGCTGGGCCAGGGCACCGGCGTGGGCGGCTTCATCGGCCTGGAGGAGCCCAACCTCTTCGGCCGCGGCAAGCGCGGCCGGTTGCAGTGGCAGTTCGGGCAGAACATCAACGACTTCACGCTGAGCTACACCGATCCTTCGATCAACGAGAGCCGGATTTCGGGCATGCTCTCGCTGTTCAACTCGAGGCAGCGGTTCATCGTCGGCGACCTCGGGCGCCGGCGGCAGGAAGGCGGCAGCCTGCAGCTCGGCTTCCCGTTCTTCGGGTCGCGCTACACCAGGCTGTACGCGTCGTACGGCTTCCAGCGGATTCGCTTCACCGAGGGGTCCGAAGATCTCCGCGCCGGTTTCGCGTGTGACCCGTGCAGCCGGTCGACCATCGGCCTGAGCCTGCTCCGGGACACCCGGATCGACCTGCCGTTCGCGACGGCCGGCTCATTCCTGACCGCGGCGGTGGAGCAGAACGGCGGGTTCCTGGGCGGCACGGGCCGCTACCAGAAACTCGACCTGGAAGGCCGCTTCTACGCCCCGCTCGGGCAGGTGGGTGGGGGCGCCGGCGGCGCCTTCGGCGGCGGGGTGCGGTTCGTGCTGGGCCTCACGGCCAAGTCGGGATTCATCACCGGGGATGCGGGGCCGTTCTTCACCGAGATGTACACGATGGGCGGCGTCCAGTTCGGCATCCCGCTCCGGGGCTATGACGAGTTCGCGATCACGCCGGCGGGCTACGATCCGTTCGCCAGCTCGAACCAGGCGAACCGGAACTCCTTCGGCAAGGCCTACGCCGCCTTCACGGTGGAGGCTGGCGCCCGGCTGAGCCAGGCGCTGTATGTCAACGCCTTCCTGGACGCGGGCAACGTGTATCGCTCCGTCCGCCAGTACGACCCCACACGGCTTTTCCGCGGGGCGGGCTTCGGAGTAGCTTTAGTGTCTCCCCTGGGCCCGATTGGTGTGGACCTGGGCTATGGCTTCGACCGGGTCGATGTCCTGGGGAGGCCGGCCCCGGGGTGGAAGGTGCATTTCCGGCTGGGCAATTTCTTCTAGCGAATGCTGGCTGCGGCCGGCGGCCTACTCTCACCGGAGTTCGACTGATGAAGGTAGCGGCTGTGTGCAGGACGGCGATGGTCGGAATGTGTCTGGTTGCGGGGACGGCGAGCCTCGGCGCGGCGCAGGGAGCGCAGGCGACCCAGCCGACCAGGATCGCCTACGTGAATACGCGCCAGATCCTCGCGGCTGCGCCGGGCTACGCCCAGGCGGAGTCGACCTTCACGAAGGAGGTAGAGGCGTTCCGGGCGGAGGTCAGCAGGCTGCAGGCGACGATGGATTCGCTGGTGGCGGATTTCGAGCAGTCCTCGGTGATGTTGAGCCCCACGCAGCGCCAGGCGAAGCAGAAGGATCTCCAGGCCAAGCAGGAGCAGTTCGCGCAGCGGACGCAGGAGCTCCAGCAGAAGGCCGGCCAGCGGGAGCGTGAGCTGCTGGCGCCGATCCAGGAGCGCGTGACGGCCGTGATCGAGGGTATCCGGGCCGAAGGCAATTACGCGATGATCTTCGACGTCAACAACCCGAATACCGGCATCATCGCGGCCGACAAGTCGCTCGACCTGACCCAGCGCGTCGTCCAACGGCTGCAGGCGACGGCGAAGAACTGATCTCGTGTCTCGAACTCCGCTCACCGCGCAGGCGGTCGCCGATCTGGTCGGCGGCCGCCTGCTTGGCAACGGGGCGGTGCTGCTTCGCCGCGTGAACACGCTGGAGCAGGCCGGCGCCGACGCGCTGGCGGTGCTGTCGGCGGCGGAGTACCTGCCGGCCTTCCGGATTTCGCAGGCCGGAGCCGTACTCGTGACGGAGCGCTTCGCGGGCGAGCCGGCAGGCCCGGCCACCCGCATCGTGGTGGCGGACGCGGCCGCCGCGCTGGCGCGCGCGGCGGAGGCGCTCCACCCGGAGCCGCCGGTTACGCCCGGGGTGGACGCCACGGCGAGGATCGGCCCCGGCGCCAGGCTGGGCGCCGATGTGGTCATCGGGCCGTATGTGGTCATCGGCGCGGAGGCCGTGATCGGCGCTCGCACGCGGCTCGGGCCCGGCGCCGTGGTGGAAGGCGGCGCGGTGATCGGGGAGGACTGCCGGATCGGGCCACGCGCGGTGGTGGCTGCGGGCGCGCGGCTGGGCAACCGGGTGGTGCTGGAGGCCGGTGCCGTGATCGGCGACACGGGCTTCGGTTACGCTGCCGACCGCGGCGGCCATCGGCGGATTCCGCACGTGGGCCTCTGCATCCTGGAGGACGACGTGGAGGTGGGCGTCAACAGCGCCATTGACCGCGGCAAGCTGGGCGACACGGTGATCGGCCGCGGCACCAAGATCGACAATCTCGTGCAGATCGGGCACAACTGCCGGATCGGATCGCATGTGTTCGTCGCCGCGATGACCGGCATTGCGGGCAGCGTGACCGTGGGCGACTGGGCCGTGATCGGCGGCGCCGTCGGCATCGCCGATCACGTCACCATCGGCCCGCGCGCCGCGATTGCCGCCAAGAGCGGGGTCTTCGGCGACGTGCCCGCGGGTGAGACCTGGGGAGGCTATCCGGCGCGTCCGCACCGGCAGTTTCTGCGGGCGATGGCCGAGCTCTATCGCAAGCGGGAGCGGCCCCGGGGCGGGGCCAGGGGAGGGGAAGGTGGCGCGTAGGACGGTGGAGCGGGTGGTGGAGGTGTCGGGGCAGGGGCTGCATACGGGAGCGCCGGCCACGGTACGCCTGGAGCCGGCGCCGTCGGGGCAGGGCATCCTGTTCCGCCGGACCGATCTCGCCGGTCAGCCGACGATCCCGGCCCGGCTCTCCGAGGTGGCGGAGACCGAACGGCGAACCGTGCTCGGCACGGGCGAACAGGCGGTGCACACGGTGGAGCATCTGCTCGCGGCGGTGGCGGCATTCGAGCTGGATGACCTCTCCATCGCGATCGACGGTCCCGAGGCACCGATCCTGGACGGCTCCTTCCAGCCGTTCGTCGAACTCGTGCGCTCGGCGGGGGTCCGTGAGCAGCCGGGCGAGCCCGCCATCTACCGGGTGGCCGCGCCGTTTCAGGTGACGGAAGGCGACGCCACCTACGTGGTCTCGCCGGCCCGGCAGCTCCGGGTCACGGCGACCATCGAGTGGCCGCACCCGCTCATCGGTCGTCAGGCGGGTTCGTTCGACATCACGCCGGAGGCGTTTGCGAGGGATCTCGCTCCGGCACGCACGTTCGGCTTCGCGGACGAGGTGGACGCGCTGCGCGAGAAGGGGCTGCTCAAGGGCGCCACCATCGAGAACGCCATCGTCCTGACCGAAGACGGTCTGGCCGGCGCCGACCTTCACTGGCCCGACGAGTTCGTGCGCCACAAGGCCGCGGACCTCGTCGGCGACCTCGCCCTCATCGGCGGCCGCGTGCAGGCGCACATCGTGGCCACCAGACCCAGCCACCGCGGCAACGTGGCGCTGGCCCGCGCGCTCCAGCGCACCGGGCAGCGCGCCGGAGGGATCGCCATGGACATCGGCCAGATCCTCGACGTCATCCCGCACCGCTATCCGTTCCTGCTGGTGGACCGCATCATCGAGATCGAGGGGACGAAGCGGATCGTCGGGATCAAGAACGTCACGATCAACGAACCCTTCTTCCAGGGGCACTTCCCCGGGCATCCGATCATGCCCGGCGTGCTCATCATCGAAGCGATGGCGCAGGTGGGCGGGATGCTGCTGCTGGGCCAGGTGGCACCGGAGGACCGCGAGGAGAAGGTGGTGTACTTCATGTCGCTCGACAACGTGAAGTTCCGCCGGCCCGTGCTCCCGGGGGACCAGTTGCGCTGCGAGCTGGAGATGCTGCAGTTCCGGGGCAAGACCTGCCGGATGCAGGGTGTCGCCTACGTGGACGGCAACGTGGTCTGCGAGGCGGAGATGATGGCGCGGATCGTGGATCGATGAGCCGGCGTATCCACCCCAGCGCGATCATCGATCCGGCGGCCGAGCTGGGCGAGGACGTCGAGATCGGCCCGTGGGCGATCATCGGGCCGGATGTCTTCGTGGGCGACCGCTGCATCATCGGGCCCCGGGCCACGCTGGAGCGCAACGTCCGCCTGGCCGAGGGCGTCAAGGTGGGCGCGGGCGCGATCCTGGGCGGCGACCCGCAGGACCTCAAGTACCGGGGCGAGGAGACGTGGGTCGAGGTGGGCGCGGGCACGGTGATCCGCGAGTACACCACGATCAACCGGGCGACGACCCACTCGTTCCGCACGACGGTGGGCGCCGGCTGTTTTCTCATGACCTACGTCCACATCGCGCATGACTGCCACGTGGGCGACGGGGTGATCATCGCGAACAGCACGCAGCTCGCCGGGCATGTCACCATCCACGATCACGCCATCCTGTCCGGTCTCAACGCCATCCATCAGTTCGTCACCATCGGCTCCTACGCCTTCGTGGGCGGGGCGACCCGGGTGAGCCAGGACATCCCGCCGTACGTGAAGGCAGTCGGGAACCCGATGGAGCTCTACGGGCTCAACACCATCGGTCTGCAGCGCGCCGGCTTCCCGCCGGAGACGATTCAGGCACTCAAGCGGGCATACCGGCTCTTCTTCAACTCGGACCTGAATCTCTCGCAGGCGGTGGAGCGGGCGCGGGCCGAACTGCCGATGTCGCCCGAGGTCGAGCGGCTCATCGAGTTCGTCGAGAGCTCGCAGCGAGGGGTGCCGGCGTGACCGCGCCGCTCCCTGTCGGCGTCGTGGGCGTGGGTGCGCTCGGGCGGCACCACGCGCGTCATCTCGCGCAGATGCCGGAGGCACGGCTCGTCGGCGTGTACGACGTGGACCAGGAGCGGGCCCGGGCCATCGCGAACGAGTACGGCTGCCGCGCGTTCGCCGACCTGGACGCCCTGCTGGCCGAGGTGGAGGCCGTCTCCGTGGTCGTGCCGACGGCCTCCCACGTCGCGGTGGGACTGCGGGCGCTTGGCGCGGGCGTGCCGGTCCTGATGGAGAAGCCGCTCGCGGCGACGCTGGAGGAAGCGGATCAGCTCGTGGCCGCGGCGGCCGCGCGCGGGCTGCAGCTCCAGGTGGGCCACATCGAGCGGTTCAACCGGGCGGTCCGCGCGGCGGCGCCGTACCTGGAGGAACCCCGCTTCGTGGAAGGGCACCGACTGGCGCCGTTCCAGCCGCGCGGGACGGACGTGGCCGTGGTTCTGGACCTCATGATCCACGACCTCGATCTCATCCTCCACCTGACCGGGGGCGCGGAGCTGGTCGACGTGCGGGCCTCCGGGGCACAGGTGCTTTCCTCCCACCTCGACATCGTCAACGCCCGGGTGGAGTTCGACAACGGCACGGTGGCGTCGGTGACCGCATCGCGTGTCGCGCGGGAGCGGCGGCGGCTGCTGCGGATCTTTCAGGAGACGGGGTACCTGCGGCTCGACCTGGCCCAGGGCACGGGCGAGTTTCTGCGGGTGCGCAAGGGATGGGCGCCGGGCGAGGGGTCGCAACTGGAGGACGCGCTGGAGCGAATCGTCCTCGAAGCCCCCGAGGTCGACGCCCTGCGGGCCGAGCTCGAGAGCTTCGTGCATGCGGTCCGCGGCGGGCGCGAGACGGTGGTTACCGGCGCGGAGGGCCGGGCGGCGCTGGCGCTGGCCCTCGCGGTGTCCGCGGCCGTCGGGCGAAACCCGGTCGCGCTCAGGGCGCGTTGACCAGCGGGGGGCCGGCCCCGCGGATCCTCGTGTCCGCGGGCGAGCCGTCAGGGGATGTGCACGGTGCGCGGCTGGTGCGCGCGCTCCGGGAGCGCTGGCCGGACGCCGCCATCGATGCGGTGGGCGGGCCCGCTATGCGCGCGGCGGGCGCCACGATCCGCTTCCCGATGGAGCGACTCAGCGCGCTCGGCATCGTGGAGGTGCTCGGCAAGGCGCCGGCGCACGTGCGACTGCTGCGGGAGCTGCGCCGCGATTTCGCCGCCGGCCGTTACGACCTGCTGCTGCCGATCGACTACCCGGGGTTTCATCTCCGGCTGGCGGAGGCGGCCAGGGCCCGGGGGCTCAAGGTGCTGTACTACATCGCCCCGCAGCTCTGGGCCTGGCGGCCGGAGCGGGCCAAGCGGCTGGCGCGGGCGGTGGACCGGATGGCGGTGATCCTGCCGTTCGAGGAGGCGTTCTTCCGCGGCATGGGCATCGACGCGGTCTTCGTGGGCCACCCGCTGGTGGATCGCGGTCCGTGGCCCGGTCGCGCCGAAGCGCGCCGCGCCCTGGGTATCGGGGAGGGCGAGCGCGTGCTGGGGATCTTCCCCGGCAGTCGGCGCGAGGAGGTCCACCGGCTCTGGGGCCCGTTCCGGGACGCCGCGCGGCTGATGCTCGACGAGGGCCGCTGTGATCGGGCCGTTGTCGCGGGCACGCCGGCAGGGTCGTACCCCGATGCGGGGCCGGTCGAAGTGCTTTGCGGCGATCCCGTGCCGGTGTTCGCGGCGGCGGACGCGGTCCTTGCCAAGTCGGGCACCACGACGCTCGAGGCGGCACTGGCGGACGCGCCGATGGTGGTGGCGTACCAGGTGCATCCGCTTACCCACTGGGTGGCGCGGCGCCTCGCCACCGTGCGGTGGATCAGCCTGGTGAACCTGGTGGCGGAGCGCGAGGTCGTGCCGGAGCTGTTGCAGGAAAACGTGACCGCGGAACGCCTGGCGGCGGAACTCCGCCCGCTGCTCGACCCGGCAGATCCGCGCACCATCGCGCAGCGCGAGGGGCTCCGTCAGGTGCGGGAACGGCTGGGGACGGCGGGAGCCGCGAGCCGCGTGGCGGCGTTCGCGGCCGAGCTCATGGGCCGGTGAGGGTACCGCCAGCCGCCGTCCGCGCGATCGGCTGGCCCGTGGTGACAGGGCTCGCCGCCACGTGGCGAATGGAGCCGGTGCATGAGGAACGCTGGCGGCCGCTCTACGAGGCCCGTCGGCCCCATGTGTTCCTGCTGTGGCACGAGGCGCTGCTGCCGCTCCTCTGGCGGCACCGGGGCCAGGCCATCAGCATCGTGGTGAGCGAGGCGCAGGACGGGCAGCATCTCGCCGAGTATGCATCGGCGCTGGGCTACCGGCTGGTGCGGGGCTCGAGCACTCGCGGCGGGGCGCGGGCCCTGCTCGGCGCGGTGCGGGAACTGCAGGCGGGCTACACGGTGGCGTTCACCCCCGACGGTCCACGGGGGCCCCGGCGGGAGATCAAGCCGGGCGTCGTGGTGGCGGCGCAGCGGGGGGGCGGGCTCATCGTGCCGCTGCATGCCGCGGCCGATCGGGCATGGCGCCTGGGCTCGTGGGATCGGTTCGTGGTGCCCAAGCCGTTTGCCCGCGTGAAAGTGCTCTACGGCGAGCCGTTCGGGATCCCGCCAGGTGAGGACCAGGTCGAGGCCGGGATCGCGCGGGCCTACGCAGCGCTCGAGGCCCTGACGAACGAAGCGGATACCGAGGAATGACGGGACGCAGAGGCGACACCCATCGCAGGATCCGGTGGCTCTGGACGAGCCGGCGCATGGACGCGCGTCTGGCGCGGACGGCGCTGTTGCCCGCGGCGTCCGTGTGGTGGTGCTGGATGAAGGCGCGGGCGCTGGCGTACCGGAGCGGGCTGGCGCGGGCGGCGCCGCTCCCGCTGCCGAGCGTGGCGGTGGGCAACCTCACCGTGGGCGGCTCCGGCAAGACGCCGGTCGCCATCTGGATCGCGCAGCACTACGCCGCGATGGGCCTGGTGCCGGGCATCCTCCTCCGCGGGTACGGCGGCGGCGACGAGGCGCTGGTGCACCGGCGTGCCGTCCCCGAGGCGCGCGTGATCGTGAACCCCGACCGGCGGGCGGGCGCGCTCGAGGCGATGGCGGCCGGGGCGCAGGTGCTCGTGCTGGACGACGCGTACCAGCGGCTCGATGTGCGGCGGGATCTGAACCTCGTGGTGATGAGCGCGGAGACCACGCGCGCGGTCCGCTGGCCGCTCCCCGCCGGCCCGTGGCGTGAAGACTGGGGCGCGCTCGACCGGGCCGACCTCGCCATCGTCACCCGCAAGCGTGCCACCGGCGAGGCGGCACAGGCGCTGGCCCGGGAACTGGAGCGGCATGTGCGCGGACCCGTCGCGATCGCCCACCTCGGGCTCCGCTCCTTCGAGGGCCTGGTGAGCGGCATGCCGCACCCGCCCGACCTGCTCGCAGGCAAGCGGGTGGTAGCCGCGTCGGCGATCGGCGATCCCGACGCTTTCATCGCCCAGACCAAGGCCACCGGTGCGGCGGTGCAGGTGGCCACATGGAAGGACCACCACGAGTATCGCGACGAAGACGTCGCCTGGCTGGCGCACGCG
>JBMOPM010000099.1:0-8659 GCA_049323575.1 Gemmatimonadota bacterium
CCCCGTTGCCGCCTACACCACCGCCACCCGCGCCCTCGTCTCCCGCGTCGGGTGGACCTGCCGGGCCAGCTCGGTAAACTGCAGGAAATCGAGACTCTGGTTGCCGTCGCTCAGCGCACAGGCGGGGTCCGGGTGCACCTCGATGATGAGGCCCGCGGCCCCCGCCGCGATGGCGGCGAGGCTCAGCGCCGGCACCAGGCTCGCGATGCCGGCGGCGTGGCTCGGGTCCACGATCACCGGCAGATGCGAGCGCTCCTTCACGAGTGCCACGGCGTTGAGATCGAGCGTGTGCCGGGTGGCCCGTTCGAACGTGCGGATCCCCCGTTCGCACAGCACGACGTTCGGATTCCCCTCCGCAAGGATGTACTCGGCTGCCATGAGCCATTCGTCCACCGTGGCGCCGGCGCCACGCTTGAGCAGCACGGGCATGCCGCTCCGGGCCGCGGCGCGCAGCAGGCTGAAGTTCTGCATGTTGCGCGCGCCGATCTGCAGCATGTCGGCGAACTTGGCCACGAGCGGCACTTCCTCCCAGCTCAGCACCTCCGTCACCACCGGCAGCCCGGTTCGTTCCCTCGCCTCCGCGAGGTGGTGCAGGCCCTTCACGCCCAGACCCTGGAAGTCATAGGGGGACGTGCGGGGCTTGAACGCGCCGCCGCGCAGCATGTCGGCGCCCGCGGCCGCCACGGCCTGCGCCGTCTCGAGGATCATTTCGCGGCTCTCGACCGAGCACGGCCCGGCGATGAGCACCGGCTGATCACCCCCGAAGGTGACGTGCCGCACCTTGACCACGGTGCCGCCCGGGGCGCGGCGGCGATCCATGAGCGGGATGTCGGGCTTCTGGATGCGGTGTGCTGGCGTCGGGTGCGTCACCGTGAACGCGGGCACGCCCACCGTCCACGCCTCGTAGCTGCCCAGCACTACGACCGACGAGGCCAGGGCCTCGACCTCCTCGAGCGCCTCGGCCACGCGCGGCTCATGCGCGGCGCCCTCCACATCGAGATAGAATCGGTAGGTCCAGGGCGTGGCCGGCTCGGGCCGCGACTGGAGCGCCGTGAGGTTCACGCCCCGGGCGCTGAAGGCCAGCAGCGTCTGCGCGAGCGACCCCGCCTTGTGATCCAGGGAGACGATGAGCGACGTCTTGAACGGGCCGGACCCCGCAGCGTCGTCCACCGTGTCGGTGCGGCGGAACATCAGAAACCGGGTCTGGTTGCTCGGATCGTCTTCGATCCGCTCGGCGATGGGCTCGAGCCCGTACGATTCGGCGGCATGCCTGGGGGCGATGGCGGCCTGGGTGCGGTCGCCGGCCGTGGCCACGATCTCCGCGCTGCCCGCCGTGTCCCAGGCGCCCACCAGCTCCGCGTGGGCGGCGTGACGGCCGAGCCAGACGCGGCACTGGCCCAGCGCCACCGGATGCGAGAGGATGCGGCGGACGTCACCGAGCCGCACGCCGGGCAGCGCCATCAGGCAGTGGTGGACCGGCAGGAGTACCTCGCTGGTGAGCGCCAGCGCGCCGTCGCCGAAGGCCTCGTGCAACTGGTCGTACGTCGCGGTCACCGACCCGAACAGCGTGTTCTCGATGGGCAGACAGCCGGCGTCCGCGCGGCCCTGGCGCACGGCATCAACGACGTCGGCGACCTCGCGGCAGGGGACGAGGGACAGGTCGGGCCAGCGGCGGCGCGCGGCGGCCTCGCTGAACGCTCCGTGAGTTCCCTGAATAGCTACGCGCATGACCCCTCCAGATGGCGGGTTGGAAAACAAAGCCCCGCCGGTGGCGAACACCGGCGGGGCATCAACGCTGTCAGGTGGCGGTGGCTGGTACTACGTCATCGCACCGGACGGGCGTCTCGCGCCGCCGGAGCCGATAAAGTAGGCAAACCGCCACATGGTCATCATGCCGGAATGTGTACCCGGATGCGGCTCATCCTGTCAATGGCGCCCGCGGCGGCTCACCATCCCTGCGGTTCGCCGCGGTTCTGCTCGTCGAGCCACGCCTTGAGCGGCGCGAAATAGTCGAGGATGGCCGTCGCATCCAGCTGCTTCTCGCCCGTCAGGGCCTCCAGGGCCTCGGGCCACGGACGGGACATGCCCATCGCCATCATCTTCTCCAGTCGCGCGCCGGCCTGCCGGTTGCCATAGATCGAGCAGCGGTGGAGCGGGCCCCTGTAGCCCGCCTCGCGGCACATGGCGCGGTGGAACTGGAACTGGAGGATCGCGGCCAGGAAGTACCGGGCATAGGGCACGTTGGCCGCGACGTGATACTTGGCGCCGGCGTCGAAGTCGGCCTCGGTGCGGGGTTCCGGGGACGCGATGCCCTGATACTTGAGCCGCAGATCCCACCAGCTCCGGTTGTAGTCCGCG
This sequence comes from Gemmatimonadota bacterium, assembly GCA_049323575.1. Taxonomy (GTDB): domain Bacteria; phylum Gemmatimonadota; class Gemmatimonadetes; order Gemmatimonadales; family GWC2-71-9; genus JBMOPM01. The sequence continues at coordinate 2,359 of JBMOPM010000099.1, forward strand.
GGGCTGATCTCCCCACTGAACACCTTCCAGCGCCACTGGTCCACCAGGTAGCCGAAGGGCAGGAAGGCCACCTTGGCCAGCGCCTGGCGCATGAGCAACCCGAGATCCGCGCTCTCATCCGGCGTGCGATCGATGAACCCGAGCTGCTTGAGGTACTCCGGGGTGACGGACAGGGCGATGGCATCGCCGATCGCCTCGTGGAAACCGTCATTCGCGCTGTTCTGGAACAGCGGGGGCTGGGGGGCGTACGCCATCTGGTAGTAGTTGTGCCCGAGCTCGTGGTGGATGGTGGAGAAATCCTCCGCGTTGATCTCGATGCACATCTTGATGCGCACGTCCTGCTGGTTGTCGATGTCCCACGCGCTCGCATGACACACCACGTCGCGATCCTGCGGCTTGGTGAAGAGCGAGCGCTGCCAGAACGTGGCCGGGAGCTGCCGGAGCCCGAGCGAGGTGAAGAAGCCCTCGCCGTAGCGCACCATCTGCCGGGCGTCGGTCTTGCGGGCGCGGAGGATCTTCGTGAGATCGAATCCGGGGTCGCCCGACGGCGGCTGGAGGAGGTCGTAGATGTTGCTCCAGTCCTGGCTCCACATGTTGCCGAGGAGGTGGGCCGGAATCGGGCCGCTGGCGGGCACCACGTCCGGCCCGTACTTCTCGCGCAGCTTCTTGCGGGCGTAGGTGTGCAGCGCCACGTAGAGCGGGCGCACCTGCTGCCAGAGCCGCTCCATCTCGGCCGCGAATGCGTCGGGCGGCATGTCATAGTTGGATCGCCACATCGCTCCCATGTCGCGGAAGCCCAGGCTGCGTGCCCCCGCGTTGCCGAGCTCCACCAGCCGCGCGTAGCGCTGGCGGTACGGCGGCGACACGGCGTGCCAGCCGAGCCAGGCCTGCTTGAGCGAGTCAGGGTCCCGGCTCGTGGCCAGGATGCGCGAGAGGTCACCGAGATCGAGGCAACGATCCGCGGCGGGGCAGTACTTCCCCTTGCCGTAGTCACCTTCCATGGATGCCGCGATCCGGGTCAGTTCTGCCCGCTGGCCCGGGTCCCTGGGCGCGGCGAGCACCAGCGAGCGCTTCAGGATGTCGAGCTTGCGGGCCGTTACCGGATCGAGCCTCAGGCCGTTGTACCGCGCCGCTTCCATGGCGAACCGGGTGGACGCCGCCACGAACGCGTCGTTCGCCTCTGCGGCCAGCTGTTCGGTATCGTCGGTGATGTAGGTCGACTGCACCCAGCTCATCCGCTGCGCGTTGATCCCGAGGACGTTGAGGGTGGACTCGGCGCGGGCCACGAAGGCGCGGGCCTCCGCGACGGTCGGCTTGCGCGGAGGCCCGCCGGTCTGTCCCGCGACACCGCCGGCTGCGGCCACCGAGGCCAGCACCACGAGGCCCGGCATTCGACGGAAACACTCATGCATGGACGACTCTCCTGGGGTTCGTATTTTCCTTGCGCCCCGATGGGCGCCCTCCCGGCGCCCGCCAACCCGACAAGCGAGGCCGTTTGCGACCGACACCGTGGTTCTGGCCCGGACTCGGGCTGTGCCTGGCTCTCGTCTGCTCCGCGCCTTCGGCGGCACAGAGCCGAGGGGCGGGCAGCCTGCTGCCACACAATCGTCTCAACCCGCTGATGCTGACCCGCAGCGGACTCTACGTCCAGCCGCTCGTCGAGCCGCGGACCGGCTGGCCGGTGACGACCTCATTCGCCTATGCCAGCGTCATCGACTACATGGCTCCGGCGTGGACCGACGCGACCGTCCTGGTGGATGCCGAAGTGTATCGGGCGGACGTGACCGTACAGCGCGACCTTAGCCGGTCGGTGTTTCTGCTCGGCACCGCATCGCTGGCGGGCGCCTGGGGCGGCGTCTTCGACGGCTTCTTCGAGTGGTACCACGGGCTGATCAACTACGACATGCCCGAACGGGAGGCTCGTCCCCACAACGCCTTCGGCTACCTGCTCCAGACACCGGACGGGCGACGACGTGTCTACTCCGGCGCCCCGGTCTACTTCGACGATCTCCAGGTGGGTCTCGGCGTCCGCTATGGTCGGTTCGGTCAGACGGTGCTGTCCGTCACCGCGCCAACCAGCACGGGGCCGGCCGGCTATCGGCGGGGCGTGCCGACCGTGAACCTGCTGAACACGTTCCGCGTGGATTTCGATCTGCCGGTGTCCGTCGAGGCGTCGGTCAACGGCGGCTATGCGCCGCGCCACGGGGATTTCCAGCCCGAGCAGAAGACGCTGTTCTACGCGCTGTCCGGCGGGCTCAGGATCCGCGTGCTCAACGGCGCCTCGCTCTTCGGCTCGCTGTTCTACCACTCGTCGTCGTTCCACCACACCACGCTTCGGGTGGTGGACCGGGGCGAGCTTTCCACGGACTTCGGCCTGATGTTCCGCACCGGGAAGGGCCGGGACTGGTGGATCGGACTGAACGAGAACCTGGTCACGCAAGACCCGGCGCCGGATCTGGTGCTGACGTTCGGGACGCGGTGGTAGCCCGCCCATGGCTCGGCGAGGGAGGGGCTGACGCTACCGTTCCGGTTTGGGTTCGGGCGCGAACAGGAACTGTTCCATGCTGCTGAACAGAAATTCCTTCGCCTTGGGGTCGCGAAGGTTGAGGGCGTAGTGGTTGATGAGCTGCTGCTGGGCCTTCAACCACTCGCCCCAGCAGACGGTGCAGATCTGCTCGAAGGCACGGCGGCCGAGGTCATTCTGGAAGGGCTGGAACGCCATCTGGTCCCGCTCGAGACCGCAGCGGGTGCATGTGATCGTGGCCATGCGGGGAAATTAAGCGGCCAGGCACCGCCCGTCACTCACGACCCGTCGTCCCCGGCCATCGGCCGGGCGTCATGGGCCAGCCGTCGCCGTCAGCCGTCGAGTCGGCGGAGATCCTTCACGCCGGTCGCGGTGCCGAGCCCGGTGCCAATGCCGAACACGGCAGCGGTACCGGCGGTGACCAGGGGAAGCAGGGTGACCGGCGTGGCGATCAGCGCCCCGGCCACGCCGGCAATGAGTGGCGCGAACGGCGAACGGACCGCATCCACGGAGCGGAGCCGGCGGCGCACGAAGCGCCGGGAGATCACGAAGCCGGTCAGTCCGGCGGCGATGGCGATGGCCAGGGCAAGTAGCTGCAACATCGGGAGTGCCTCGACTGAGGGTAGACGATGATTCGCTCCATGTTGCACTACGGAACATGGCTGCCGAAAGATTCGAGGCAAACGGGGGCTACCACCTCACCGCTACGCTCCCCCACAGGAACCCCGACCCGAACGCGGTGAACACCAGCAGGTCCCCGGGTTTCACCCGGCCGTCGCGCACGCATTCGTCCAGCGCAATGGGGATCGTGGCCGCGGTCGTGTTTCCGTAGTACTGGATGTTGTTGTAGATCTGATCGTCCCGGAGCCCCAGTTCCTTCTGGACGGCCTCCGAGATGCGGAGGTTGGCCTGGTGGGGGATGAGCAGATCGACGTCCGCTACATCCAGCCGGAGGTTGGCGAGCAGGGTGCGTACCGATTCCGGCATCCGCGCCACGGCGTGCCGGAATACTTCCTTGCCGTCCATCTGCAGGTAGTAGCGCCCCTCCTCGAGATGTCTCGTCTGGGTGCGCGGATGGTACATCGCGCCCGGGCCGTCCACCCAGAGTTTTTCGGCGTTGGCGCCGTCGGCGTGCAGATCGAAGCCCAGGATGCCGCGGCCGTTCTCGGAGATCGCGCCGAGCACCACGGCGCCGGCGCCGTCGGCAAAGATCACGGCGGTGTGGCGGCCCTCGGTGCTCACCTGCATGCCGGTGGACTGGACCTCCGCGCCCACCACGAGGATGTGGCGGTACATCCCGGTGCGGATCCACGCGTCGGCCACGGCGAGCGCGTAGATGAAGCCGCTGCATTGCGTGCGGATGTCGATGGCAGGGATATGGCCCACGCCGACCTCGCGCTGGAGAAAGACGCCGCCGCCCGGCAGGAAGTGATCGGAGGTGGACGTGGCGTAGACGATGGCGTCGACCGCACCGGGCTCGAGCCCGGCCGCGTCGAGCGCCCGGAGACTGGCCTGCCGGGCCAGCTCGGTGCCGGTCTCGCCCTCCCTCACCCAGTGTCGCTGTTGAATGCCGGTCCGGACGCGAATCCATTCATCGCTGGTGTCCATCAACTTCGAGAGGTCGTCGTTGGTGACGACGCGTTCGGGCACGGCGAGGCCGGTGCCGAGGATCGCTGAACGCAGCATGGGGCTCCGAGTGTCGAGGTGATCCGGCGGCGACGAAGATACAGCCCGTTCCGCGGTGTTGGCTATCCGCCGGTTACGCGCTGGCCCCGTCGGGTGGCACGCAGCGAGCCCAGCGCGACCGGCAGCCAGATCCAGCCGACCCAGCTCCATGTGAGGGACGCCGGCATGCCACGCCAGGTCTGCCACAGCACCGCCACCGGGGTGAGCCACCCGGGCCAGGGATCATCGGAGCGCACGCGGGGGCGCTCCACGATGCGGGTGGAGCCGAAGCCGCCGGTTCGCAGCGCGGTCAATACGTCGGCGCAGATCGCTGCGGGCCGCGCTCGCCAGCCGGGCACGGTCACGAGCGTCCAGGTCATGCTCGTGGCGCCCCAGCCGTGCTGATCGCTGACGCCGACGATGAACCGGTTGGCGGCTCGGGCCATCGCGATGACCGAGTCGCGGCGCGCGCGCGAGATCTCATTGGCCTTGGGCGACGCGTTGACGACCTCGAACCCGTCCAGGCCGGCCGCGATGAACTGGCCGAGGTGCTGCCAGTGGTTGCGTTCGTACTCCGGGAGCGACGCGACCGACAGGGCGTTGTAGCGCGGGCCCGCCTCGCGCAGCAGGGTGAGCACGCCGTTCAGGTCGCGGTCGTACAGACGCCGGTCCACCTCGGCGCTGTCGCCCAGCAGGACGATGTGGGCGTCCTTGGCGGAGACCTCGGTGCCGGGGCAGGCCGAAGGGCCGATCGATCCGCCGGGGGCTTCGCTGCGCCAGCCGTCGGTCGTGTTGTGATCCGTGATGAACACCGCGTCGAACCCCGCGCGGGCGTGCCACCTGAGGTTGGCCGCGAGATCGAATCCCTCCACCAGACCGGTCACGTCGTGCGACGCATTGGTGTGGGAATGGAAATCCACCACCGCGGCATCCGTCGGCACGCCCGCGAGTGCGAGCATCGGCCGGTGCCAGACGGCGCCGACGAACACGAAGGCCACGAACGCCACCAGCGCGGCGATCAGGAGCACCACCTCGCGTCCCATCACGCGCAGCGGTACGGCGTGGCGCGCGCCCAGGTTCGGTCCCCGCAGCGCCAGCGTCACGGCGATCACGCGCCAGACCACGTAGAGCGCCGCGAAGCCTGCCAGGAACCCCTTCAGGCGCGTCAAGCTCAGCATCGAGACGCCGTCCCACAGGGTGAACAGCGGCGCAGCCGCGAAGTACAGCGGTGGAATGGCCAGGTGCAGGCCGGACGGAAGCGGGGCCCCGGTGGGATCGGACAGCTCGGGCAGGACGGTCAGCCGGGCGAAGACCAGCGTCCCGGTCAACAGGGCCGGAAGGAGCAGTCGCCGCATCAAAACTCGCTGGGAAGCGGGCGTGGAATATAGCAGTACCTCGGGGTACCATCCGAACGTGCAGGACTGGAACCTGGACGAAGACTTCCCGCTGGGCCACGGCGCCGCCGACACCGATGCACTGGTGCGGTGCCCGTGGTGCGGGCAGCGGGTGGGGATCGCCCTGGATCCCGGCAGCGGCGCGCGTCAGGAGTATGTGGAGGACTGCCCGGTGTGCTGCCGGCCGTGGCAGGTGACGGTGCGCTATCGGGACGACGGATCGGCGGAGGTCTGCCTCGAGGCGGAGATGTAGCTGGCCTGGAGGAAAGCGGGGCGGAGGGCGTTACGGGTTACGCATCGCGCGTAACCCGTAACCCGCAGCCGGCGCTATTCGTACCGCAGCGCGATGATCGGATCCAGCGAGGCCGCCCGCTTGGCGGGCCAGAGCCCGAAGAAGAGGCCCACGCCCGCCGCGAATCCGAACGAGATCAGGATCGATGCCACCGAGATCTCGGTGTTCCAGCCGGCATTGGCGGCCATGTACAGCGACGTCGCGGTGCCCAGCAGCACGCCCAGCAGGCCGCCACCCAGGCAGAGCACGATGGCCTCGATCAGGAACTGGAGCAGGATGTTCCAGCGGGTGGCGCCGAGGGCCTTGCGGATGCCGATCTCCTTGGTGCGCTCGGTGACGGTCACCAGCATGATGTTCATGATGCCGATGCCGCCCACGACGAGGCTCACGGCGGCCACGCTGAGCAGGAGGACGCTGAACACCTGG
>JBMOPM010000100.1:0-8480 GCA_049323575.1 Gemmatimonadota bacterium
TGGCGGCGGTGAGCGCGGTGATCTTCCGCCGCGGCCGATGGAAGCTGGTGCGGGTGTGAAGCCCAGCGGGGCCTTTTATTTTTCCTGTCCGCTTCACGTCGCAGGTCCGGACCTCAACACGAGAGGGCTTCGTGAGATTGCTTGTCGTACTGGCGGGACTGGCACTCGTGCCGCCAGCTGTCGTCCCGGCTCGATCCGCCCAGGGAGGTAGCCCGAGCATCACCGGCACCTGGCGGGTGGATCCGAAGAAGCTGCAGAAGGAAGGACCGCGCGAGGTGATCATCCGTCCCGACTCGAGCGCGAGCTGGGGCAAGGAAACCGTCCGCTGGCGGCTCAAGGCGGCGGGCGACAGCATCGCGATCGCCATCGGCGGCGAGTGGGAGACCTATCGGATCAAGGTGAAGGCCAAGTCGATCGTGCTCTCCGGCGGCGACCTCACCGGGCCGATTACGCTCCAGCGGGTCGGCCCGGCCACGCCGCGGCCGGAAGGTGTGCCGGTGCCGCCCGCTCCGGACGGGCGCTAGTTCCGGGCGACGACGAGCGAGAGGGCGACGGTGCTCCGCGACGACGTGGAGCACCGTCTGCTTTCGGGCGAGGACCGGCCGTCCTAGTGTCCCACCGTGATCGGTGCCAGCGGCTCCTCCTGCCGCGCCACGTAGAGTTCTCCCCGGAATCCCGCCTGGCGGAGCGGCGGATCGACCGCCGCGCGCGCCAGCAGTTCCGTGTTGCATTGCAGGCTGAGGTGGGCGAGCACCACGGCGCCGAGTCCGGGGTGGCAGGATTCGACGAGCAGCTCGGCCGCGGCCCGGTTCGAGAGATGGCCGCCCGAGCCCGCGATCCGCTGACGCACCGACGCAGGGTAGCCGCTGGTCCGGAGCATGATCTCGTCGTGGTTGGCCTCGAGGACGATGGCGGACATGTCCCGCAACAGGTAGCGCACCGGCGTGGTGGGACGGCCGAGGTCGTACGCGACGCCGACGCCGGCGCCGCTCGCCGTCCTGACCGCGACCGCGACGGGTTCCGCCGCATCGTGCACGGTGGGGCAGGCGACGACGCGGAACGGGCCGATCTCCGAGGACGCCGTGAGGCCGATCGGCACGTGACACGTCCCGCGGCCGGTCCGCAACCCCGACCACGTGCCCGGCGAGGCCAGGATGGGGACGCGATGGCGTTCCGCCAGCCGGGGGGCGCCGGCGGCGTGGTCGCCGTGCTCGTGGGTGAGGACGATGCCGATGAGAAGGGACAGGTCGAGTCCCGCGATGGCGGCCCGGCGCTCGATCTCCCGGGCGCTGAACCCCGCGTCCACCAGCAGCACGGCCCCGTCCGCCGCCAGGGCGATGCAGTTGCCTCGCGAGCCGGAGCCCAGGACGTGCAAGGTGATCACGCTGCCTCGCGCGCGATCAGCTCTGCACGGCGCGCCGGTAGATCGCGCGCAACGAGGCGCGGATCGCGTCCGTCATCTGCACATTCCGGCGCGGCAGCACCCGTTCGGCGATGAGGAGGAATCGCTCCTCGTCGAGTCGCCCGGTGGCCTCGCAGCCCCAGGCGAAAGGGGGCAGGTACTTGGGGGGCATCACGGTGCCGAAGACGTTCGCGCCCGCGCCGATGACGGTGCCGGTGGAGAGCAGGGTGCCGATGGCCGTCTTGGCGTGGTCACCGATGAGGCTGCCGACGTTGATCCGGCCGGTGTCGACCTGCCGGCCGGCGAAGGCGAGGCGCACCTCGCCGTAGGTGTTCTTGAGGTTCGACGTGGTGGTGCCGGCGCCCAGGTTGGTCCACACGCCAAGCACGCTATGGCCCACGAAGCCGTCATGAGCCTTGTTGCCGTAGCCCAGGAACACCGACGTGGAGATCTCGCCCCGCACCCGGCACTCGGGTCCGAACACGGCCTGCCGGATGAAGCCGCCCAGGATCCTGGTCCCGGGGCCGGCGTAGACCGGGCCCTCCAGCCGTGTCCCGCTGCGCACCTCGACGCCCTCTTCCAGCACCACGGCCCCGTGGCGCACATCGAACACTACGCCGGGTTCGATGGCGGCGCCGAGCGACACGATTTCGGCCGGGTCCCCCAGGACGATGGACCCGCTGGGCAGTTCGTCGCCCGCATGGGTGAGGAAGTCGGCGCAATCGCTCACGAGCAGGTGCTCGAGCGCCGTGAGCAGGTCGTAGGTGCCGAGCAACGGGAGTCCCGCGATCTCCACGCCACCGCCCGCCTGGCGCGGGCCCTCCCAGCGTGCTCCCGGCGCGATCCGCCACGCCACCACCTGTCCGTCGTGGACCAGCGCGGTGGCCTCGTCGAGCCCCGGCACCGGCGTGCCCTCGGGCGCAAACCAGGACGCGGCCACGATCGCCGGACCGACGACGCTCGTGGCCGGCACGACGGGCGGCACGCCGTCCTCGACGAAACCCTCCACGTGGGGGCCGATGATGCCGACCGCCTCGGTGCCGATCACGGCTTCCCATCGCTCGCGGATGCGCCAGGCGCCGGCCCGCAACTCGGCGATGGGGCGGACACCGGTGAAGGGCGCCCACGCGAGGCCCGGATCCTCCGGTTCGAGCAGATAGAGTCGAGTCACGAATGCACCTCCCGGACTTCCGCGGGCAGCTTGTCCAGCACGTCCTTGAGATGGGCTGCCTGTGACCGGTGCATCACGAGCACCCGCTCGTTGGCTCGAACCACGACGAGATCGTGAACGCCGACCAGGACTACGGGTTCGGCATCCGTCCAGGCGACGCAGTCACGGCTGGCATGGAGAAAGACCGGCCCCTCGGTCACGTTGCCGTTGGCATCGAGCGGCCGCACCCGGCTCAGCGCTTCCCACGTGCCCACGTCGTCCCACGAGAACGCGCCCGGCAGCACCGCGATCGACGCGCTGCGCTCGAGGAGGCCGACGTCGATGGACACCGATCGCACGTCCCGGAAGAATCCGGCGACGTCGCCGGCGTCGAGGCGGGCGAGATGGGGTGCGATCTCGGGTGTGTTGCGCCGGATCTCGGCGAGCAGGTCGTCGGCCGTCCACGCGAAGAGTCCGCTGTTCCACAGCGCGCCCTCCGCCATCAGGTCGAGCGCGGCGGTGGCGTCGGGCTTCTCGACGAAACGCTCGACCGTGCGGGCCTCTCCCTCGAGCGGTGCGCCAGGCACGATGTAGCCGTAGCCGGTCTCGGGGCGCGTGGGGATGATGCCCACCGTCACCAGCCGGTGGTGCGCCCGCGCGACGCGGAGCGCTTCGGCCGCCACGCGGCGGAAGGCCGCGGCCTGGCCCACGGCCCAGTCCGCATGCAGGGCGAGGACATCGGCCTCGGGGTCCCGGCGTTTCGCCTCCCAGGTGCCCCACACCAGGGCAGGGCCCGTGGAGGCCGCCCGCGGCTCCACCAGCAGATTCGCGGCCGGCAGGCCGAGGGCCTGCTGGAGCAGCGGGGCCAGCGCAGGGCCGGTCACGACCAGCACTCGCTCGCGCGGGACCAGCCCGTCGAGTCGGGCAATCGTCTCTTCGGCGGTCGAGGAAGGCCCGGCAAGCGCCAGGAGTTGCTTGGGCCGCTCGGGGGTCGAGAGCGGCCAGAACCGGGTGCCGGATCCGCCGGCGAGAACGATGGCCCAGCGCATCAGGCGAGGTCGGGCGCGGGCCCGAGGAGGCAGGGGGACGTGCGATGGCGCATGCGAGACCGGCTGGTCGAAGGAGGCGAGAGTGTAGGACCCGGAATCGCGGAAGTCAAGGAAAATCGGCGGGTTGACCGCCTCCGGCGCGGCTCCTATCCTTCCGCTTCCATGATCCGGAAGTTGCTCCCCGTGCTGGCCTTCACGGCCGCCCTCGCCGCGTGCAACGGCAATCCGCTCGCGCCGGCGCAGGCCGCCAACGTCGTCGACACCCTGACGCTGGGGGCGCTGGCGGGCACGCCGCTCCATGTCGCCAGCGCGCTGTCGATCTCCGATCGCAGAGTCGTGCGCACCGATCAGACCGCCTCGTTCGACCTGGCCTACGATGTGTCGCCCACGCTGGGGCCGGTCTTTCGGACGGCAGCCGACCTGGGGGCCGCCGCCAGGACCGGCGCGAGCCCGGGGCTCATGCTCACGACCAAGACGTTCGATGAGATCACGATCGCGGAACTCAACGGCTACGCCATCACCGGGCCGGTACCGGTGCAGGTGGGCCAGGTCTACTACGTTCGCTCGTCCGTCGTCTGCGTGTTCATCGGTTCGCCGGTCTACGGCAAGATGGAGGTGCTCGCGCTGGACGAGGCCAATCGGACCGTCACCCTCCGGATCCTCGTGAACACCAACTGCGGCTATCGCGGGCTGCAGCCGGGCGTGCCGAGCAGTTGACCAGTGCTCGACGTCAGACTCCTCAGGGCCGACCTCGACGGCGTTCGCGCCGCGCTGCTCCGCCGGCTGGATCCATCGGTGGATGCGCTGGTGGATCAGCTTGCCGAACTGGATCGGCGCCGCCGAGCGATCGTGACCACGGTCGAGACGCTCAAGGCCGAGCGCAACACCGCCAACGAGGAGGTGGCGCGGCGCAAGCGGGCGGGCGAGCCGGTGGACGAACTCTTCGCCGCGCTCAAGGCCTCGGGTGAGCGGGTGAAGGCGCTCGATGCCGAACTCCGGGAGGTGGAGGCCTCGCTCGAGCGGGTGGCGATGCTGCTGCCGAACCTGCCTCTGCCGTCGGTGCCCGGCGGCGACGCCAGCGCCAACCGGGTGGTTCGCACCTGGGGCGAGACCCCCCGGTTCGACTTCCCGCCGCGGCCGCACTGGGAACTCGGCGAACGGTTGGGTCTCTTCGACCTGGCGCGCGGCGCGAAGATCACGGGATCGGGGTTCCCGCTCTTCACCGGGCTGGGCGCGCGCCTGGTACGGGCGCTCGCCGGCTTCATGCTGGATCTGCACACCCGCGAGCACGGCTACGTCGAGGTGGCGCCGCCGCTCCTGGTGAACCGGGCCACGCTCACCGGCACGGGCCAGCTGCCGAAGTTCGAGGAGGACATGTACGCCTCGCCGGCGGACGATCTGTTCCTGGTCCCCACGGCCGAGGTGCCGGTCACCAACATCCACCGCGACGAGATCCTCGACGCCCGCGATCTGCCGCGTGCCTACGTCGCCTTCACGCCGTGTTTCCGCCGCGAGGCGTTCTCGGGGGGCAAGGACACCCGGGGCCTGATTCGCGTGCACCAGTTCGACAAGGTGGAGATCGTCCGCCTCTGCCGGCCGGAGGAGTCCGAGGCCGAGCACGCGCTGATCACCCGGCATGCGGAGACGGTGCTGCAGCGGCTGAATATCCCGTATCGCGTGGTGGAGCTGGCGGCCGGCGACCTGGGCTTTGCGAGCGCGCACACCTACGACCTCGAGGTCTGGGCTTCCGGCGTCGGCACGTGGCTCGAGGCCTCCAGCGCCAGTACCTTCACCGACTTCCAGGCCCGCCGCGCGAACATTCGGTACCGGCCGGCGCCCAAGGCGAAGCCGGAGTTCGTCCACACCCTCAACGCGTCAGGGGTCGCCTTCCCCCGGACCATCATCGCCCTGCTGGAGAACAACCAGGCGGCCGACGGCTCCGTGCGGGTGCCCGACGCCCTGGTGCCGTACCTCGGCACCGATCGCCTGGTGCCCCGTGACTGAGCGAGGAACGGCCCAGCGACTGGCTCCCTACATCGTGGTGGGGCTGGTGGCACTGCTCGTCGTGCTGAGCGCGGGCACGAGCTGGCTCGTCGCGCGCCACTTCCGCCAGGATGCGGCGAGCACCACCCGGATCTACTCGCGGATCTTTGCCGGCTTGAACAGCCCGCAGCCCGGCGCCGAGGCCGAGGCGCTGCTGCGCCTCGCGGAGGAAGTGCGGCAGCGGGGGATTCCCCTGGTGGTCACTGACGCCACGGGGCGCGTGACCGCGAGCGCCAACCTGCCGCTGGACAGCACCGCCACCGAGGCCGAGATCAGGGCGTACGCCCGCGAGCTGGATCTGGAGAACCCGCCGATCGTGGACGAGCAGATCGGCACCGTGCACTACGGCCCGGTGCCGGCCAAGCGGCAGCTCACTGCGCTCGCCGTGCTGCAGGGCCTCACCATCGCGACCATGGTGGGGGTGGCCTATTTCGCCTACCGCAACGCGATGAACGCGCAGCAGGACCGCGTGTGGGTGGGCATGGCCCGCGAGGCCGCGCACCAGCTCGGCACGCCGCTCTCCAGCCTGCACGGCTGGATCGAGCAGCTCCGGGCGCATTCCGGCGAGTGGCCGGCGATCGCGGACCACCTGACGGCGGACGCGGAGCGGCTCGACCGCGTGGCGCAGCGCTTCGAGCGGATCGGCAACCCGGCGCGGCGGGATCCCGTGGCTCTGGGCGCGCTCGCCGACCGCGTAGCGGGCTACTACCGGCCGCGCCTGCCCCGGCACGCCAACGCGATCGAGCTCAAGGTCGATGCCCCCGGGCCCGGGCCCGTGGTTCTCGGGGATCCGGTGCTGCTCGAATGGGCGCTCGAAGCGCTGGTCAAGAACGCCATCGACGCGTTGAGCGGCCGCCAGGGCACTATCACGCTCCGGGCCCGGTCGGAAGACGGTGTGGCCACGCTGCGAGTCATCGACGACGGACCCGGTGTCCCCAAGGAGCTGCGGCGCGAGATCTTCCAGCCCGGCATCACCACCAAGCGGGGCGGCTGGGGCATCGGCCTCGCGCTCTGCCGCCGCGCCATCGAGGACGCGCATGCGGGACAGCTCCTGCTCGAGTCGGTGGATTCCGGCACCAGTTTCCTGATTCGCCTTCCCCAGCATGCCGCCTGAGACCCCCATCCGCGACTGGCTCGCAGGGCTCAACCCCGCCCAGCGCGAGGCCGTGGAGCACGTGCACGGTCCGCTGCTGGTTCTCGCCGGCGCGGGCTCCGGCAAGACCAGGGTGCTCACCACGCGCATTGCCGCGCTGATCGATCAGCACGGCGTGCCGCCCGAGCGCATCTTCGCCGTGACATTCACCAACAAGGCCGCCGGCGAAATGAAGCACCGGATCGGGCAGTTGCTCGACCGGGATCCGTCCGGGCTCTGGATCGGCACGTTCCACTCGCTCAACGCCCGCCTGCTGCGGCGCGAGGCCGAGCGGCTGGGCTTCGGCCGGCAGTTCACGATCTTCGATCAGGACGACATGACGTCCCTGGTGAAGCGGCTGCTGGAGCAGCGGGGCCACTCGACCAGGAACTTCACGCCGCGAGCCGTCGAGGCAGTGATCTCATCGGCCAAGAACCGGCTGGTGACACCGGAGCAACTTGCGGCCTCGGCCGGCTTCGACCGGCTCGTGGCGGTCGCGGCCGACGTCTACGGCGCGCTGGGCCCCGCGCTGCGCGCGCAGAACGCGATGGGCTTCGACGATCTCCTGCTCCATCCGCTCACGCTGTTCCGCGAGTTCCCCGATCGCCTGGCCTACTACCGCGATCGGTTCAGCTTCGTGCTCGTGGACGAGTTCCAGGACACCAACCTGGCGCAGTACGCGTTCATCCGGCTGCTGGGGGCACACGGCAACGTGTGCGCCGTCGGCGATGACGACCAGTCGATCTACGGCTGGCGTGGCGCCGAGGTGAAGAACATGCTGGAGTTCCAGCGGGACTTCGCGGGGACGAAGGTGGTGCGGCTGGAGGATAACTACCGCTCCACCCAGGTGATCCTCGACGCGGCCAACGCCGTGATCGCGGAGAACCGCTCGCGGCTGGGGAAGACGCTGCGTACCGCGCGCCGCGGTGGCGAGTCGATCACCCTGCTCGCCGCCGCCGACGATCGCGACGAGGCCGAATGGGTGGTGCGGGAGTTGAGCCAGCGGGCTGCGGCCGGCGACTGGTCACTGCGCGACATGGCCGTGCTCTACCGCACCAATTCGCAATCGCGGGCCATGGAAGAGGCGTTCCGCCGCGCGGGCGTGCCCTATCGCATCGTCGGCGCCATCAGCTTCTACGAGCGGCGCGAGGTGAAGGACCTGCTCGCCTACCTCCGCCTCATCGCGAACTCGTCCGACGACGAGGCATTCCTCCGCGCCATCGGTGTGCCCCGCCGCGGCCTGGGCGAGGCGTCGCTCGCCGTGCTGCAAGGCACGGCCGCGACCTGGGGCAAGTCGCTGCTGGAGACGGCCGCCATCGCCGACCGGGTGCCCGACCTGCGGCCCAACGTGCGGGACGCCTTCCGGCGCTTCGCGGAGTTCATCGCGCAGCGGGCCGAGCAGGCCCGGACCCTGCCGCCGGCGGACGTGCTCACGGAGATCATTCAGGGGATCGACTACGAAGCCTTCCTGCTGGCCGAAGGGCCCGAGGGCGCGGAACGGTGGGAGAACGTACGGGAACTCGTGGCCGCGGCCGCCGACTGGTCCGAGGTCGTGTCGCCGGACGCGGCGGACGAGGGGACGCCGCTCGAGCGATTCCTGGCCGAGGCGGCGTTGCTATCTTCTCATGACAGCATCACCGGAGAAGAGCAGGGCGTCACGCTGATGACCGTGCACACGGCCAAGGGCCTGGAGTGGCCGGTGGT
>JBMOPM010000101.1:0-2835 GCA_049323575.1 Gemmatimonadota bacterium
CGGCGCCAGCTCGTTGACGTAGCCGGTGCGCACGCCGCTCACGTCGAACTCCGCCGACACGTCCGGCGGCAGGCGCAGCTCGATGGCGCCGCTGTGGCTCACGAACTCCAGCACGCCGTCGCGGGCGGGACGGCCCTTGAAGGAGATGTCGCCCGAGACGGTCTCGAAGCGGCCCCGGGTCACCGGATTGCCGCCCGCGTTGATCGGGCCGGTCACGCTGGTGGCCGAGACGTCGCCGGTGACGCTCCGGAGCACGATCGTGCCGTTCGCGGTGCGCACGCGCGTCAGCGGCGAGGTCGCCGCGATCTCGATGTTGCCGTCCATGGTCTCCGCCGACACCTGTCGCGGGGCACCGTCCACGCGGATGCGCCCGTGCGCCGTGGCCAGCTCGAGGGGCCCGGAGACGCCGCTCACCTCGATGTCGCCCGCCTCGCCCTTCACCCAGAGCCGCGTGCCGCTCGGCACCCGGACCTCGAGCGCGACGCCGTCGCCCGATGCGATGAGCCGCCTCGACTCCCGATCGCCAACCGTCCGGACGGCCATGTCGGGCGCCGATCCGATGAGGACCGCGGCGATGGAATCCCGGTCCCAGCCGGTCACCCGGACCGCACCGCCCGGGTGCTGGATGCGCACCGTGGGCTCGGCGACGACGGCGGCGTCGGCGCGGAGCGGCGCCTGCTGGGCGGTCGCGGCGGATGCGAGCGTCGCGCCGAGGACCGCGGCGAAGATCCGGCCCATGGGTCGTCTCCTCATGATGAAGCGCTGAGCCTGAGCGCCTGCTCCAGCAGCCCCACCTTCTGCCGATAGGCGGCGAGCAGCAGCGTCTCGACGGACTGGTTGGCCGGATCCCGGGCGAGCGCGGCCCGGGATTCCGCGATCGCCTGATCGATCACGGCAAGATTGCGTTCGAGGGTGGCCAGGGTCTCGGGCCGCAGCCGGTGCCGTTCCGCGGCGAGGGCGCGGGTGAGCTCGGCCGCAGCGCTGGCATATGCCGCCTCGGGCGCGGCCCGCGGTGTGGGGGCCGTGGCCACGACAGGTGTCCGGCGCACCAGCAATGCGGTGATGCCGGACGACAGCGCGACGAGCAGCAGCGCCGCCGCGGCGAGCAACGGCCAGCGCTGCGCGACGCGTGCACGCCCCCGGGCGCCGGTCTGCCGCGCCACTGCCGGCCAGACTGCGGCCGGCGGCTCGATGCTTCGGGGCAGGTTGCGCAGTTCGCCGAGCAGGGCCCGCGCCAGGTCCACCTGGCGGCGGCAGGCGGCGCAGCTCTCCAGATGGGCCTCGAGGGCGGCGACATCGTCGGTAGTCAGCGCGCGCTCATGCGGGTCGACGTAGGCCTCGATCCGGTCGCGCGCTTCCCGGCAGGTGAAGATCATCGGTCGAGTGCCTCCCTCAGCAGCCGCCGGGCACGGAACAACTGGGCTTTCGAGGTGCCCGGCGCGATCCCGGTCAGGTCTCCGATCTCTTCGTGGGTATAGCCCTCGATGTCATGCAGCACGAGCACGGTGCGAGCTCCTTCCGGCAGCCGGCCGATCGCGCCCTCCAGATCGAGCTGGAGGCCCGGGTCCACGCCGTGGCTCGGCGGCTCCAGTCCCTCGAGCGCATCGTCTTCGCCGATCCGTTTCCGCCGCCGGCAGTCGGCCCGGCGCCGCGCCAGCACCAGGTTGATCGCGAGCCGGTGCAACCAGGTGGAGAAGGCGCTGTCGCCGCGAAACGTGGCGAGCCGCTCCCACGTGCGCACGAAGACGTCCTGTGTCAGCTCTTCCGCGGCACCTCGGCTCGCCGCGAGGCGGAGGCAGAGGGCGAACACCCGGCCGGCGTGGCGGCGGTACAACTCGGCGAACGCCGCCTCGTCGCCCCCGCTCGCGCGCACGACGAGCCCACTGTCCGCGGGCGGCGCCGGGGCGCGATGGCTTGCCGGAGCGTCGGTCATGTCGATGCAGGGGCCCCCTGAAGCGGTTCGCCGGCCGTCGGGTCATCCGCCTGTCTGCTTCTTTTGATGCCGCCCGCACCCGAGAGGTTGGGATCGGCGGCGGGTGGTCAGGCGGGCGGGGTACGGCGCGGCACCCGGCGGTCGAGCGCGACCCGCACGGCGCGTGCGAGATTGGCCGGGGTGAAGGGCTTGGGCAGGAACTCCACCTGGTCCGCCGACGCGCCGCGCACCACGGCGTCCTCCGCGTAGCCCGAGATGTACAGGACCCGGAGGTTCGGGCGCCGCGCCCGGAGCTGCTCGGCCAGCTGGCGGCCGCTCAGTTCCGGCATGACGACGTCGGTCACCAGCAGGTCGATCTGTCCCTCCCGCTCGGCCATGTCCAGGGCGTCGCGGGCGGAGGGCGCTTCCAGCACGCGATACCCCTGGCGCTCGAGCACCTGGTGCGCCAGCCGCCGCACGACGGCTTCGTCCTCGACCAGCAAGATGGTTTCCCGGCCGGACGGCTTCGTGGCCGGATCGGTGCTCACCGCGGCCGGGACCTGGTCCTCCACCGCGGGGAGGTGGATCACGAACCGGGCGCCCTCGCCCGGGCGCGACTTGACGTCGATCGTCCCGCCGCTCTGGGTGACGATGCCGTACACCGTCGAGAGGCCGAGGCCGGTGCCCTTGCCGACTTCCTTGGTGGTGAAGAACGGCTCGAAGATGCGGGGCAGCAGCTCGGGTGAGATCCCGTGTCCGGTGTCCGAGACGACGATGCTGATGTAGGGCCCGGCGGGCAGGCGCACGTTGCGCGTCTCGATCCGGAGCACGCCTCCGTTGGGCATCGCGTCGCGGGCGTTCACGGCGAGGTTGAGCAGCACCTGCTCCAGCTGGCTCCGATCCGCGCGGATCGGGGCGAGGGA
>JBMOPM010000101.1:2845-8450 GCA_049323575.1 Gemmatimonadota bacterium
CGAGCATGCGCTGCAGGTCGGTGATGACCGCGTTGAGGTCGAGCACCGATGGGCGGAGCACCTGGCGCCGGCTGAACGCCAGGAGCTGGCGCGTGAGCGAGGCCGCGCGTTCGCCCGCCCGGTGGATCTGCTGCAGATCCTCCCGCAGCGGGTCCTCCGGCCGCAGCTCGCTCAGCATCATGTCGCTGTAGCTGAGGATTGCCGTGAGCAGGTTGTTGAAGTCGTGCGCGATCCCGCCGGCGAAGCGGCCCACCGCCTCCATCCGCTGGGCCTGCAGCAGCTGCGCCTCCAGCGTGCGCTTCTCGGTGAGGTCGAGCACGAGAGTCTGGACGGCGCGGCGGCCCTCGAGCGTCAGGAGCACCGAGTAGGTCTCCGCCTCGAAGGTCGTGCCGTCGGCCCGCACGAGGCGCTGCGGGGTGGGCGTCGTCGGCGTGCCGGTCGCGAGCAGCCGGGCCACCCGCTGCTCCACCTCACCGCGGGAGTCCGGGTGCACGAATTCCATCACCGACCGGCCGACCAGCTCGGACGCGTCGGGCACGCCGATCATGCGTGCGAGCACGGGGTTGGCGAACTCGATCACGTCGCCGGCGTGCAGCACGACGCCGTACGGGGCCGACTCGACCAAGGTGCGGTAGCGCTGCTCGCTGTACCGGAGGGCGATCTCCGCGGCGCGCCGCGTGGCGATGTCATGGAACACGGCCACCGCGCCGAGCACGCGACCGCCGCGGTCCCGGACCGGCCGCGCGTTCACGCTGAGCGGGACGCGTGTCCCGTCGGGCCGGTGCGCCATCAGCTCGACGTTGTCGCAGGACTCGCCCCGCAGGGCGCGGACCAGCGGGAGCTGGTCGTGGGGGAGCAACGCCTGGTCGTTGATGTCATGGAGCTGGTACAGGACGGCCCATTGATCGGGCGTGCCGTCCAGCCGGGGACGGCCGAGGATCTGCTGCGCCGCCGGATTGAAGAGGACGAGCTGCCCGTGCTCGTCCGCCACCGCGACGCCGTCGGCGAGGCTGTCGAGCACCGCCTGGAGGATCCGGGTCTGCCGCTGCAGCTCGGCCTGGGTCGCGGCGCGCTCCGCCACGTCCAGCGCGATCACGACCCGCGCGTCCCGCCCTTCGTACGTGATGCCGTGCGAAAGGATCTCGACCTCGAACACGCGGCCGTCCTTGGCGCGATGCTTGAACTCCTTCCAGCGGCCGGGCACCCAGTTGGGGGCGCGGATCGCCTCCAGCAGCCGCGGCACCTCCTCCGGTGGGTGGATGTCGGTGAGCCTGAGCCGCAGGAATTCCTCGCGCGTGTAGCCGTACTCCCTGAGCGCGGCCTGATTCACCGCGAGGAATTGCAGCGTGTCCGTGTCGTACACCAGGACGGGAACGGGGTTGGCATCGAAGAGCTGCTGATAGGCGTGCGCGGTGGCGTTCAGCTGGGTTCGCGCGGCCCGCCGCTCGAGCTCGACGTTCACCAGCTCCGCCAGCTCGGTGAGCGCGGCGACGTCGCCCGCCGTCCATGCCCGGGGGCGATGGTCGATGGCGGACAGCGTGCCGACCACGTGCCCATCGACCATGCGTAACGGGACGGTGATACAGCCCCGGATGTTCAGCCGGCTCACGAGCGGCATCTGTCTGTTCGCGGGATCCGCCTGCGCATCCTCCAGGATCATCGGCTCGCCGCGTTCCACCACCAGCCGGCAGAACGTCTGCCCGACGGGGATGGGCTGCTCGGCATCGACGACCGCGTCGCCGGCGCTGCCCTTGATCCAGATCTGGTCGGCATCGACCGCGTTGAGGAGCGCGGCCGGAGCGTTCAGCAGCCGCGCAGCGAGACTGGTAAAACGATCGAACGCGGGTTCCGCGCGCGCGTCGAGCAGTCCGGTACGGCGCAGCGCCTCCAGCCGGGCTGATGAGCGCAAGGAGGTGGTCGGCACGGCATGAATCTATGAGGCTCGTGGTTCCGCGCCATACGCGATCCGCAAACTCGCTTGCGATGAACCGCTATTCGGAGTGCCCGGATCCCGATTCGCTCCCTCTGGCCGCGAGCCCCCGGCACCCGACTAGACTTCTCCCATGTCCATTTTCGAATCCAGGCGCCGTCGCGCCGGTCTGCTGGTCGCGGTGCTGGGCGCCGTCCTGCTCGTTGCCCTCTCGCCATTCGCCACGGGCCTGCTGGCGATCCCGGTGCTGTACACCTGCTTCCGGCCGGTGCACCGGTGGCTGGTGGGCCGGGGACTGCGGCCCAACGCCGCCGCGCTCGTGGTGATCGCGCTGGCGATGGTGGTGACCCTGGGCCCGCTCGCCTCGTTCCTCGGGCTGATCGTGGGCGAGGCGCAGAGCATCGCGAGCGGCGTGGTCAGCAGCCCGCTCCTGGCCAAGCTGCAGTCGCTCAGGATCGGCCCCTATCAATTGGGCGACCAGGTCGTGGAGCTGGGCGGCAAGGTGGTGTCGTGGATCGCCGGCAGCGCCGCCGGCCTCATCGGCTCGGCCGGGCGCGCCGCCCTCAACCTGACCATCTCGCTGTTCGGCCTGTACTACCTGCTCCAGGGCTCCGACGTGGTGTGGGAGGCCTTCCGGCCGTACATCCCCTTCTCCGACGAGAACGCCGACGTGCTCCGCAGGCGCTTCGCCGACGTGACCATCGCCACCCTGATCGGCACGGGCCTCGTCGCCGTCATCCAGGGGGCACTCGTGGCGCTCGCATTCGCGGTGACCGGCCTCGGTAACGCCGTGCTGTGGGGACTGGTCACCGTGGTCGTCTCCATCCTGCCGGTGGTGGGCAGCGGGCTCGTCTGGGCACCGGCCGCGGTGGTCCTCTGGCTCGACGGCCAGCCGGGCTGGGCGATCGGCCTGGCGATCTGGGGCGTGGTGGTGATCGGCAACGTGGACACCGTTCTCCGGCCGCTGGTCGCCCGCCGGTATGCCAACATCCACCCGCTCGCGACGCTCATCGGCGCCTTCGCGGGCGTGCCGTACCTCGGCCTGCTCGGCCTCTTCATCGGGCCGCTCGCCGTCTCGTACTTCTTCGAGCTGCTCAAGATGTATCGCGCGGAGTACCTGACATCGGCTTCACCGGCGCTGGTAGGGTCGAATGAGGCGGCGTGAGCGGTGCGCGTCGCGCGAGCGCCATCCTGCGCGCGCCATGCGGCTCCCGCGAGCCGTGACTCCTCGCGCGGCATCGTGACCCCGCACACCGCCCAGCCCGCCCGCAGCAAGATCGTGCTGGCGTTCCTCGCCGTGTACACGATCTGGGGCTCCACCTACCTCGCGATCCGCATTGCCATCGACTCACTGCCGCCGCTCCTCATGGCGGCGAGCCGGTTTCTCATGGCGGGAGTGCTGCTCGGCGGCTGGGCTCTGGCCACGAGCCGGGCGCGGCCCACGCGCCGCGAGTGGGGAGCCGCCCTGCTGCTCGGCGTCCTGTTCCTTACCCTCGGCAACGGCGGCGTGGTGCTGGCCGAGCAGCGGGTGCCGACCGGGCTGACCTCGCTGCTCGTGGCCTGTTCGCCGGCCTGGACGGTGCTGGTCGAATGGCTCGCCCCGGGCGGCCAGCGGCCGGGGATCCGTACCGCTGGCGGTCTGCTGCTCGGCTTCCTGGGCGTGGCGCTCCTGGTGATCCCGAACGGGAAGCATGGCACGGGGGTGGATCTGGTGGGAGCCCTGATGCTCACGCTGGCCTCGCTCTCTTGGGCGATCGGATCGGTGTATGCCAAGCGGTTGCCGCAGCCCGCGTCTCCCCTGCTGGCCACCGGCATGCAGATGCTGGCCGGCGGTGGGGTGCTGGTGGTGCTCGGCATGCTGCACGGCGAGCTGGGCGCGCTGTCGCCGGCGGCGCTCACGGCACGCTCGCTGGGGGCGCTGCTCTATCTCGTCGTCTTCGGCTCGATCGTGGCCTTCACCGCGTTCACCTTCCTCCTGCGGCACGCGCCGCCGGCGCAGGTGTCCACCTATGCCTACGTGAACCCGGTGGTCGCCGTGCTGCTCGGCTGGGCGATCGCAGGCGAGCCGTTCGGCATCCGCACGCTGGTGGCCGCCGGGGCGATCCTCGCGGCCGTGGTGCTCATCACCCTGGACCGGACGCGCCTGCCAAGGAGGACGGGAGACGTCATGCCGTCGGCGCCGGCCAGTGAGCCGCCGGAGCGGGCCGCGGCGTAGAGCCCGTCGCGCTTCCGGGCAAGGGAGCCCGGATGGTTGCAGTCGGAGGCGTATCGCTTTGCGTTCCGCGGCCCCTAGTCGCCGTGCTCGCAGGCCTGCCGGCCGGCTTCGACGAGGAGGTTTCAGCGTCGCCCTACGGGCGCGCCGATCGACGGATCGGTCGCGGCGGATAGACCTTGACCGGTGCGCCGACCGCGAAGACGGCCGAATGCGGTGGCTGTTCGTCGAGGAAGCGCCAGTCGTCGCCGTAGAGCTGGGCAAACCGGACTCGCCGCTCGAGACTGCGCACCTCGCGCACGGCGGACACCGCGTGCTCGATCCGATAGGCCTCCGTGTCGCCGCTCCGGCCCACGACGAAGCCCCAGGCGGGCGTGAGGAAGTGTTCGCCAAGGCAGCCCGGCGAGGGTGCGGCGGATGTCTGCGTGCCCGTGACCCGCAGGAGGTGAGGCTCCCCCTCCCACCGCCAGCGATATTCCGTGACGAGCGCGTCCGCCATGCCGGCGACGCGGCTGGTGAGCGGCGTCGCGACGAACGGCTCCCGGAAACGAAGGCGCCCCAACGCGGCGACCACGCGGCTGGGCACGCAGGCGCGGATCGACACCAGGCCGCGCTCTCCTGCCAGGCGCCCGTAGGTGCGCAGCGCCACGACCGGAAAATTGACGTAGCCCGGGACCCGGCGTCCCCGCAGGCGCAGGTCGAGGAGTTCGAAGGCCGCCAGGCTCACCTGCGGCTGCCCCTGCCACAGGTCCGGTTCGACGCCGGGCGGCAGGCAGCGTTCCACGAGCCCTGGCGGCGCGTCGTAGTTGAGCAACAGCAGGTTGGCCCAGCGGCCGCGGAGCAACGGCCGTCGGGCGCGGGTGATGATCATGTGAGGACGCAGATGAAGTGCATGCGGATGTGCGTGGCGCTGGTGATGTGGGCGATGGCGACGGTGGCGCCGGCCATGGCGCAGCGGATCTCGGTGGAGGCGTTCGGCGGCAGCGCATGGAGCGCCAACACCCCGCTCTGGATCGAGCAGCAGGGCCAGCCGGATATCCACTTCGTGGCCGCATACGAAACCCGACCATTCAAGGAAACCTGGTACTACGCCGGACGGATAGGGTTCTGGGATGAGCACCGCCGCACCGGCTGGATGGCGGAGCTGCTCCACCACAAGATCTACCTCCGGAACACCAGGCCGGACGTGCAGGATTTCCGGATCACGTTCGGCTACAATATCATCACGGGGAACCGCGCCTGGCGCCGCGGCAACCAGCAGTTCTCGGCCGGTGCCGGGCTCGTGCTCGCCCATCCGTTTTCCACCGTCCGGGGGAAGTCGTTCACCGGCACCGGTCGTGGCGTACGCCGCGGCGTCCTGCAGGACGGCTTTTTCGTCGCCGGGCCGGCGGTGGTGGCCGGCGCCGGCCGGCGCATTCCCCTCGCGCTCGGCTTCTTCGTGAGCCTGGAAGCGAAAGTGTCCG
>JBMOPM010000102.1:0-7281 GCA_049323575.1 Gemmatimonadota bacterium
TTTCGCGCCCGGCTCGCGCGGGTCACGTACGTGGATTCGCGAGACGGTGCGCCGACCGTGACCCGCATGGCGATGCTGGTCGAGCGCGACAACGACGTGGCCGATCGCGTCCACGGCAAGGTGCGGGCATTCAAGGGCGCGCGGTTCCAGGACCTCGATCCCTATCAGGCCGTGCTCGTGAGTGTGTTCGAATTCCTGATCGCGAACACGGACTGGTCGCTGCCGGGACTGCACAACGTCCGCCTCGTCGCGGCGGATAGCGGGCGGATCTACTATCCAGTGCCGTACGACTTCGACTGGTCGGGCATCGTCGACGCCGAGTACGCGAAACCCGACGCGAAGCTCGGCATCGGCAGCGTGAAAGAGCGATACTATCGGGGCATCTGCGGGCCGCCGGAGAGGTTCGCTCCCGTCTTCGACCGTTTCCGCGCGGTGCGCGGCCGGATCGACGCTCTCTACGATTCCCTGCCCGGGCTCGACCGGGGCTACGTGAAGGAGACCAAGGCATTCGTGGCGGACTTCTACCAGATCATCGACGCACCGGGGCGGTGGCAGCGGGAGATTCAGCACCGGTGCCGCCCCTAGTCATCGCCCACCGTGGCGCCTCCGGCCACGCGTGGGAAAACTCCCCCACCGCGTTCCGTCTCGCGCACGAGCTCGGCGCCGACGGCGTGGAACTCGACGTCCACGCGACCCGCGACGGCGGACTCATCGTCCACCACGACGCGGCCATCCCCGGGCTGGGCCCGATCAGCGAGCTCACGAGCGCCACCATCGCCACCGCGCGCCTCCCCAACGGCGAGCCGATCCCCACGCTCGTTCAGGCGCTCGACCTCCTCCGCGGCCTGGACGTCTGGGTGGAGGTCAAGGCGCTGCCGCCAGCGGCCGATGCCGCCTTGTTCGCGGCGCTGGAAGCCGGGCCCACGCCCGACCGCTACGCGGTCCACAGCTTCGATCATCGCATCATCGCCCGGCTGGGCCGCGCCCGGCCGACCCTCCGCTTCGGCGCGCTCGAGGCATCCTACCAGTTCGACCCCGCGCAGGTCCTGCGCGAGACCGGAGCCGAGACCCTCTGGCAGGAACAGCACCTTGTCGACGCCGATCTCGTACGCGTCGTGGCCCGGGCCGGCGGCCAGGTCATCGCGTGGACGGCCAACGAGCCCGCGGACATCGCCCGGCTGGTCCGGGCCGGCGTCCACGGCATCTGCGGCAACTACCCCGAGCGCATCCGCGCGCTCGTGGCGCAGGGGCCCGGCTCGGACTGACTGGAACCAACGCGATCGACCGGCCGTAGAACGATACGACGTAATCGTTGGTCAACTTCATCGGAGAGACGCTGTATGCAGCGATCGAGCGTGGTCGTGCTGGGCGCCCTCGTGCTGGCCGTGCAAGCCGCCGCGCAGGAGCCGGCGAAGATTGCCGTCGAGACCTACCGGCTCGCCAACGGCCTCACGGTCATCCTCGCGCCGCAACGGAACGGCGCGCAGGTCGTGGCGGTGGACGTGTGGTATGATGTCGGGTCGCGGAACGAGGTGCGCGGCCGCAGCGGGTTCGCCCACCTGTTCGAACACATGATGTTCCAGGGGTCCGCCAACGTGAAGAAGGGGGAATTCCTGCAACTGGTGCAGCGGGCCGGCGGCAGCCTCAACGGTTCCACGGCCGACGACCGCACGAACTACTACGAAACGCTCCCGTCCAACCGGCTCAATCTCGGCCTCTGGCTCGAAGCCGACCGGATGCGCTCGCTCGCGGTGACGCCGGACAACCTGGACAACCAGCGCGAGGTGGTAAAGGAAGAGCGGCGCCTTCGGGTGGACAACCAGCCCTATGTGGCCGCGATCGTGGACGGGCTGACGGCGCTGTATGACTCGACGAGCTGTTTCCCCTACGCCCACAACACCATCGGCTCGATGGCCGACCTCGACGCCGCCCGGTTCGAGGACGTCAAGGCATTTCACGACCTCTACTACAAGCCGAACAACGCCATCCTCACGGTCGTCGGCGACTTCGACCCCGCGGAGGCGAAGCAGCTCATCCAGCAGTACTTCGGCTCGATTCCCCGGGGTGAAACGCCGCCGCCTGTGGTCTGCGAGGCCAGGTTCTCCACCGGGCAGCTCCGGCAGCGCTTCGCCGATCCCAAGGCGACGCTCCCGGCCGTGGTGCATGCGTTCCGCATTCCCCCCGTGGCAGACGCCGACTATCCCGCCCTCGAGCTGCTTGCCACCATCATCGGCCAGGGCGAGAGCTCGCGGTTCAACCGCGTGCTGGCCCGCGAGCGCAAGGCGGCGGTCGCCGCCCAGGCGGCTGCCAACCCGTTCGGTCCGCGCCGCGGCCCCGGTGTGTTCTTCGCCCTGGCAGTGGCGAATCAGGGCGTCTCGATCGACTCGCTCGATGCGCTCCTCGCCGCCGAGATCGCGAAGGTGGCCACCGACGGTGTCACCGACGAGGAACTGACCAAGGCCAGGAACCAGTACCGCGCCCAGATCATCGATCGCCGTCAGCGGGCCTTCTTCGTCGCCGAGGAACTGCAGGCGGCCCACATGTTCGGCGGGACGCCGGAGGCCATCAACACGGCACTCGACCGGTACATGGCGGTCACGGTGGACGACATCAAGCGCGTCGCCGCCCGCTATCTCGTCCCCGCCAATTCGCTGATCCTCATCGTGACCGCGGAGGCCGCGTCATGACGTTCCGTCGTCTGCTGCTCGGTTTCCTCACCCTGCCAGGCGCCCTCGCGGGCCAGGACTATCCGACCACTCCGCCGCCGGCGATGCCGGTCAAGCCTGCCCCGTTCCCCCCGTTCCAGCAGGCCACGCTGCCCAACGGGCTGGAACTGCTGGTGGTCGAGAGCAAGCGGTTGCCGGTGCTCTCGTTGTCGCTGTCCTTCCCCGCCGGCGACGTCTACGATCCGCCGGGCAAGGAAGGGCTCGCGGACATGGTGGCCGGGCTCCTCACCAAGGGCGCCGGTGCTCGCTCGGCCGATCAGATCGCCGCGGCGATCGAGGGCGTGGGGGGGACGCTGAGCGCCATCGCGGGCCAGGACTTCCTCACGGTGCGGGCGGACGTGCTGGCGCCGAGCGCACCGCTCGCCTTCGAGCTCCTCGCGGACGCCGTCATGCGCCCGACGTTCCCCGAATCCGAGGTCGAGCTGCTCCGGACGCAGGTGCTCTCCGGCCTGCAGCTCGAGCTGTCGCAGCCCGGCGAACTGGCCGAGCGCTTCCAGCTCAGGGAGCTGTACGGGCGGCACCCCTACTCGCGCCGGCCCACGCCCGCCTCCGTGCGCGCCATCGCGCGCGCCGACCTCGTGGCCTTCCAGCGGGCGCGGCTCAGGCCTCGCGGCGCGCTGCTGGTGGTGGCGGGGGATCTGTCGCTCGCCAAGGCCCGCGAACTCGCCACCAGGGCGTTCGCCGGCTGGACCGGGGTGCCAGCGGCCACGGCCGCCTTGCCGGCGCCACCGGCAAGGACCCGGACCGACATCCTGCTGGTGCATCGTCCCGGCTCCGTGCAGTCCAACATCGTGGTGGCCAACCTGACGTTCCGGCCCACCGACCCGCGGATCCATGCGGCGACCGTGGCCAACCATGTCCTGGGCGGCGGCTCGGACGGGAGGTTGTTCATGATCCTGCGTGAGCAGAAGAGCTGGACCTACGGCGCCTATTCGTCGCTCGTGCGGCCCCGCGGCCCGGGGTACTTCGCCGCCACCGCCGAAGTGCGCACCGAGGTGACCGACTCGGCCCTGGCCGAGATGCTGGCGCAGCTCCGGCGCATCGGTGCGGAGCCGGTGCCCGCGGAGGAGCTCGACGCCGCGAAAGGCGCGCTGGTGGGACGGTACCCGCTCACCATCGAGACGGCCGGGCAGGTCGCCGCGGAGGTGGCCAACGCCAAGCTGCTGGGTCTGCCGCCGGATTACGTGCCCACCTACCGCCCCCGGCTCGCGGCCGTCACCGCGGCCCAGGTCCAGGCCGCCGCGAGGGCGACCATTCGACCGGAGGCGGCGGTCATCGTCGTCGTGGGCGACGGCGCGAAGCTCTACGAGAGGCTCCGGGCCATCGCGCCCGTGCGCATCGTGGACCCCGAGGGCAAGCCGCTTCGTCCGGCCGACCTCGCGCCCAAAACGGCGGCTCTCGACCTCGACCTGTCCCGGTTCGTGGCGCGAAGCGACAGCTACGCGGTGGTGTTCCAGGGCAATTCGGTGGGTTTCCAGCGCGCGCGGTTCGAGGCCACCGAAGGTGGCTTCAAGTATGTCGAGGATGCCTCCATCGGCGGATTCGCGCAGCAGACCAGTGAGCTCATGCTAGGCCCCCGGGCCGAGCCGGTCTCGCTCAAGCAGACCGGGAAGATTCAAGGCCAGGACATCGGGCTCGATGTGGCTTTTGTCGGCGGACGAGCCAGGGGCAAAGGCACGACGATGACCGCGCAGGGCCCGAAGCCCGTGGACTACGATATCGACTTCCCCGCGGGGACCATCGACGACAACTCCATCCTGGCGCTGGCCCCCGCGCTCAAGTGGGCGCCGGGCGCGAAGTTCGACCTGGCCGTGCTGGTAACGGGCAAGGGGGCGATCCAGCCGCACGTGCTGGCCGTGACCGGCGAAGACAAAGTCACCGTGCCTGCCGGCACGTTCGACGTCTACCGGGCCGAGCTCACCGGCGGGGAGCAGCCGCTCACGCTGTTCGTGACCAGAGCCGCGCCGCATCGCGTCGTGAAGTTCCAGCCAGGTGGCGCGCCGATCGAATTCCTGCTGGTCCGCTGAGGCCGGCTCAACGGCCGGTCCTGGCCCCGCGTAACATCACTGTCGCCTGAGCGCCGCGAGGGTCGCCGTGCTCAGGCCGGCAGTTCCTTTCCCCTTTCACCCGGAACGCTCATGAACCGTTCGCTCGTTCTGCTGTGCTCCACCATGCTTGCCGCCTGCGCCTCGGCCAGTGCGCCGGCGGTGAGCCAGCAGCCGGCGCCGGCCGCGGCGGCTGCCAAGCCCGACACGGGCCAGAAAGCTCTGCCGGAGGCCACCAGCGTGGACCGTCCGCAGTACGTTTCGACGTACAAGCGGCACCCGAATCCGCCGGTGGTCATCCGCAACGCCACCATCCTCACCGCCGCGGGCCAGGAGCTCACCGGCGCGTCGATCGCCTTCGCCGACGGGAAGATCCTGGCCGTGGGCAAGGACGTGCCGACCCCGCCCGGCGCCACCGTGATCGATGGGACGGGCAAGTTCGTCACGCCCGGGCTCATCGACACCCACAGCCATATCGGCGTCTACGCGGCGCCGGGCACCCCCGCCGAAAGCGACGGCAACGAGGCCACCAACCCCAACACCGCGGAGGTGTGGGCCGAGCACTCGATCTGGCCCCAGGATCCGCAGATCCCGCTCGCGATCGCCGGCGGCGTCACCGTCATGCAGGTGCTGCCGGGCTCGGCCAACCTGATCGGCGGCCGGGGCGTCACCGTGCGGCTCGTCCCCGCCCGGACCGTGCAGGAGATGAAGTTCCCCGGTGCGCCCTACGGGCTCAAAATGGCCTGCGGTGAGAATCCCAAGCGGGTCTACCAGAACCGCGGCCCGTCCACGCGCATGGGCAACATGGCCGGCTACCGCGCGGCGTTCATCGAGGCCGAGCGGTATCGCGCCGCGTGGGACAAATGGCGGAAGGAAAAGAAAGGTGACCCGCCGCAGCGCAACCTCAGAAACGAGACGCTGGCCGGCGTGCTCCGCGGCGAGATCCTGGTCCACAACCACTGCTATCGCGCCGATGAGATGGCGCAGATGCTCGACCTCGCCCGCGAGTTCGGCTTCCGGATCCGCTCGTTCCACCACGCGGTGGAGGCCTACAAGGTGGCCGACCTCCTCGCCGCGGCCGGCACGGCCGGCTCGGTGTGGTCGGACTGGTGGGGCTTCAAGATGGAGTCGTACGACGGCATCCCGGCAAACGCCGCATTGCTGGAGCAGGCCGGCGCCCGCGCCATCATCCACACCGACAGCCCCACCGGCATCCAGATGATGAACCAGGACGCGGCCAAGGCGATGTACGCCGGCCGCAACATGGGGATCAACATCACCCGCGACCAGGCGATCCGGTGGATCACCGCGAACCCGGCCTGGGCGCTCGGCATCGACCATGTGACCGGCACGCTCGAGCCCGGGAAGGCCGCAGACGTGGTGCTGTGGAGCGCCGACCCGTTCTCGATCTATGCCAAGGCGGAAAAGGTGTTCAACGAGGGCTGGCTCGTGTTCGATCGCACCGACCCGACGAAGCAGCCGAAGACCGATTTCAACCTCGGGCAGGCGGAGCCGGGGGTGGGCCGATGAGAGCCCTCGCCACTGTGCTCCTCGGGCTGACCGTGGCCGCGGGGGCCGCGTCCGCGCAGTCCATCGCCATCACCGGCGCCACGGTGTACCCGGTGTCCGGGCCCAAGCTGGAGAACGCCACCGTCCTCATCCGGGACGGCAAGATCACGGCCGTCGGCACCAACGTCACCATTCCGGCCGACGCCAAACGGATCGATGCTCGTGGCAAGGTGGTGACGCCCGGCCTCATCCACCCCGCCACCCAGGCCGGCCTTGGCGTGGGCCGCGCGGCCGACTGGAATGACGCCGACGAGGACTACACCGCCATCGCCGGCACCTCCGACGCGAACCGCCAGGGCGATATCAAGCCCTCGTTCAACGTCCTCGAGGGCATCGACCCGCAGGCCGTGGCGATCCCCGTCACCCGCACCGGCGGCGTCACCACCGTGCTGTCCTTGCCCGGCAGCGGGATGGTCGCGGGCCAGGGCGTGGTCATCGACCTGAGCGGCGAGACCATCACGGAGATGCTGGTGAAGTCGCCCGCGGTCATGCGCATCGATCTGGGCAACGGCGCCCGGGCAGCTGGCGGCGGCAGCAAGGCGAGCGGCCTGCAGCGGCTCAGGGACCTGTTCCGCGATGCCGAGGTGCTGGCCCGCCGGCGCAGCGCCTATGAACAGAACGACCTCCGGCCGCTCGCCGCGCCGGCCGAGGAACTCGAGGCCCTGCTCCCGGTGCTCCGGGGCCAGCTCCCGGTCTATGTCGAGGCCGACAAGGAAAGCGACA
Organism: Gemmatimonadota bacterium; assembly: GCA_049323575.1. Classification (GTDB taxonomy): domain Bacteria; phylum Gemmatimonadota; class Gemmatimonadetes; order Gemmatimonadales; family GWC2-71-9; genus JBMOPM01. The sequence goes on from JBMOPM010000102.1 coordinate 7,064, forward strand.
TCCGCAGCGCGCTTCGCCTGGCCGACGAATTCAAACTGAAGCTGATCCTGAGCGGAGGGCGTGAGGCGTGGCGCGTGGCGTCCGTCCTCGCGGAGCGGAAGATCCCGGTCGTCGTGGATCCCAAGGAGAACATCCCCAACTTCAATGGCCTGCGCGCCCGGTTCGACAACGCGGCGTTGCTCGAGGCCGCGGGCGTTCCGGTCCTCATCGGCGGCAGT
>JBMOPM010000102.1:7291-8412 GCA_049323575.1 Gemmatimonadota bacterium
CGGCGCGCTGCGCTACAGTGCCGGCTTCGCCGTGCGCAACGGTCTGTCGTGGGACGCCGCGCTCGCGGGCGTGACCCTCGCGACCGCCAAGGCGCTCGGCATCGCCGATCGCTACGGCAGCCTCGAGCCCGGCAAGGTGGCCAACGTGGTGATCTGGAGCGGTGATCCGTTCGAGCTCTCCACCCGGGCCGAAGGAGTGCTGATCCGCGGCAAGGAGATCCCGCTCACGAGCCGCATGACCGAACTCCGGGATCGCTACCGGAAGCTGCCGCCGACGTACTGACACCGGGCGGCCGCAGCAACACGACGAGGGGCGACCCGCGCGGTCGCCCCTCGTGGTTTTCACGTCCGGTCCCGAGACCGATCAGGACGCAGGAGGCGGTGGCGCCGACGACGACTCGGTGGACGGAAGGATTTCGGCCTCGGCCGCGGCTGTGCCAGCGGGCGCAGGCTGCTCCTTCACCGAGACCTTCTCGCCCCTGGTGGCGGCGATGGCCCGCTCCTGCCGGGCGATCGCCTCGGAGAGATCGTCGAGCTTGACCAGCAGCGTGTCCACCCGGCGTTGGTCTACCTCCTGGCCCCTCTCCCGGGCATGGAACAGCAGACCGAGATCGCGGGCGGCAGTGTCCTGCTGGCGGCGCAGGCGCAGCAGCTCGAGTTGGAGCCTGCCCTCGTCCAGCGCGGTCTGCGCGCGCTTGCCGATGGCTTCGAGTTCCTTGCCGAGGCGGTCGAGGATCGAGCTCATCCAAGGCTCCCTTCGGAGAGGGCCTGTGTCTCAGAACGTAACACCCCTGCCCCGGGTTTCAGCCTGGAGCCGCCCGGCACTTCAGCGCTGGCCGCTCGGCAGAACTGCCAATCCTGAGGAACAGCTCTCCAGTCGCATCACCACTCGCGCCGCAGGTGTCCGAGGGAGGGGTCGATGAGACACGCTGGGCCGTTGCTCGTCGGCGCGCTGGTGTTGCTGAGCGCGTGCGCCGGGCCGATGTCGGCGGCGAATACCGGCATTCCGTCGATCGACGTCCCGATCTGCCCGTACGAGTTCGCTCCGACCTGTCATTACGAGGTGGCGGGCACGTTCGATACCAACGCGGATGGCCACGTCTAGCAAGTCCTCGCTCGCG
>JBMOPM010000103.1:0-8338 GCA_049323575.1 Gemmatimonadota bacterium
GTTCGCCCACGAGGGCCACGAACAGCGCACCGGACGGGAGGGTGCGGGTGTCCGTGGAGATCGCCGTGAAGGCCGGCTGATCCGGACCGGCGGGGGACGGGTCAAGCCCGAGCGCTTCGCGCACCGCGGCGCGGGTCCATCGCATCAGTTCTTCCCGCCCAGGGCTGCCACGATCTCGCGCTCGTCGAATGGCACCTTGGTGGTGCCGAGCACCTGGTAGTCCTCGTGTCCCTTGCCCGCGAGGAGAATCGTGTCACCGGGCCGGGCCAGCTCGAGCGCGCGGGCGATGGCGCGGTGACGGTCGGTCTCGCGAATGCGCGGCACGCTGTTCATGCCGGCTTCGATCTCGTCGATGATGGCATCCGGGTCCTCGGTGCGCGGATTGTCGGAGGTGACGACTGGAACATCAGCCAGCTCGGCGGCGATCCGGCCCATGATCGGGCGCTTGCCGCGGTCGCGGTCGCCGCCGCAGCCGAACACGACGATGAGACGGCCGGCGGTGAGCGGCCGGAGCGTGCGCAGGGCGCGCTCGAGCGCATCGGGCGTGTGGGCATAGTCGCGGAGCACCACGCACGGCGTGACGGCGATGCGCTCCATGCGGCCCGGGACCTGCGGCGCCGCGGTCAGCCGCGCCGCTACCTCGGCAATGGGCCGGCCGAGCGCCAGCGCGGTGGCCGCGGCAGCGGTGGCGTTGGCCACGTTGAAGTCGCCCAGCAACGGCAGCGAGACCGGCGCGTCGCCGAACCGGCCGGTGAGACGGAAGCGGCTGCCCGTCGCATCCGAGACGGCGTCTGCCGCCACGACGTCCGCCGCGGCCCCGTTGCCCACGCCGAAGGTCACGCGGCCAGCCCGCGGCTTCAGCGCCGCCCAGGCCGGCTCATCCGCGTTCACCACTTCGACGCCATCCGGCCCGAGGTACTCGCTGAGCCGCAGCTTGGCCGCGAGATACCGCTCCATCGTCCCATGATAGTCGAGATGGTCGCGCGTGAAGTTGGTGTAGACGGCGGCCGCAAAGGTGAGGCCGTCGAGCCGGCCCTGGTCCAGCGAGTGAGACGACGCTTCCATCGCGACATGGGAGACGCCGCGCTCCAGCAGGCCCGCGAGCGTGGCCTGCAGATCGATGGCGCCGGGCGTCGTGAGGTTGCCGGCGGTGGACGCCACGGGCTGCCCCGCGCCGTCGAAGGCGCCCAGCGTGCCGATGCTGCCGGCGTGGCCCGCCGCATTGAACAGGTGGCGGATCAGGGCCGTCGTCGTGGTCTTGCCGTTGGTGCCGGTGATCGCGACGAGGGTCAGGCGGGCGCCCGGATCACCGTACCATGCACGGCCCAGCGCGATCGCCGCACGCCGGCCATCGTGCACCTCGACGGCCGGCACGCCGGCGGGCGCCTTGCCAGCTTCCACCACCACGGCCGAGGCGCCGCGCACCACGGCATCACCCAGGAAGCGGTGCCCGTCGGCCTGGGAGCCGCGGACCGCGACGAACACGCCCCCCGGGCGCACGGCGCGGCTGTCGTCGGTGACACCCGTCACCGGCACGTCGACGTCGGGCGCCCGCACCAGGAGCCCGGCGGAACGAAGCGCAGAGATCAGGTCGGCCAGCGTCACAGCGGGGCCTTGTCTCCCCAGACGGTGACCAGCGTTCCCGCCGGCACCGAGTCGCCCGCGGCCGGTTCGGTCTTCACCACCGCGCCGTGTCCCACGAGATTCACCTTGAGCCCGGCCCGATGCAGCGCGAGCAAGCCCTGGCGCACGCCGGTTCCCACGACGGCGGGCACCGCGATCACGTTCCGCGGCGCCGTCCGGCCCGCATCGCGCGGGGGCCACGGCACCACCACCACGGGCTTGGCCGTCGTTCGCGGGGCGTTCGCCTCCGCTTCGCGCGCCGGCGCGGAGGAATCGTCGGCGCGGGCGAGGCGGCGCTTGTCGAGATCCACCCCGCGAGTGGCCAGCGCCTGCTCCAGCATCTCCCGCGTGAGCGGGGCCGCCGTCTGGCCGCCATAGTACAGGCCCTTCGGGTTGCTGATCTTGATGATCACGACCAGCTGCGGATGGTCCGCCGGGAAGATGCCGGCGAAGGAGGCAGTGTATCGGCCCGGCACGTAGCGACCCCGCTCCACCTGCTTGGCCGTGCCGGTCTTGCCGAGCACATCGTAGTTGACGAGCTGCGCCTGCTCGCCCGTGCCGCCCTCGCCCGCCGCGCCACGCAGGAATTCTCTCAGCTTCGCCGCGACCTCCGGGGTCACGGCCTGGCGGACGGGCTCGGGCTCGTGGCGGTAGATCTCGACGCCCTCGGGGTTCCGGATCGACTTGACCAGCGCGGGCGCGAGCAACAGGCCGTCGTTGGCGATCGCGCCGTACGCCGCAGCGAGCTGGAGCGCGGTGACCTCGAAGACGTAGCCCATCGCGATGCGGGGCTGATCGCTCGTGGGGTGCCACTGGTCGGGCCGCGCGAGCCGCCCGCGGGACTCCGAGGGGTATTCCACGCCCGTCGGCGAGCCGAAGCCGAAGTCGCGCAGCGCGTCGTAGTACTCCTCGGGCGTGAGCCGGAGCGCGAACTTGGCGGTGGCGATGTTGGATGAGACCTTGATCGCCTCGGCGAGGGTGAGCCAGCCGTCGTGCGGGTGGCTGTCCCTGATGACGTCCACCTTGCCGTTCGGCAGCATGCGGCGCCACTCCCCCTTCTCGGCGTACACCGAATCCTCCGGGCGTACCCGGCCGTGGCTCAGCAGCGCCGCCGCAGCGAACAGCTTCGCCGTGGATCCCGGCTCGAAGGGGTCGGTCAGCGTGGACGGCCGGGCGACGAAGCCGCTCCCGGCGCGGATCCGCGACACGAGGGCCAGGATCTCGCCGGTCTTCGGGTCGAGAAAGACGGCATCGCCGCCGTCCGCCTGCATCCGTTCGAGCGCGTCCTCCACCGCGCGCTCGGCGATCTCCTGGAGCTCCTTGTCGATCGTCAGGACCACGTCATGGCCCGGCACCGGGTCCCGCACGCGCCGGTCCGGCGATTCGTAGACCCGTCCCGCGCGGTCCCGGAGCATCACGGCCTCGCCCGGCTCGCCGGCCAGGAGATGGTCGAGCGCGAGCTCCAGTCCGGAGCCGCCCGCGCCCGAGTCCGGCGCCAGGCTGCCGATGATCGGCCGGGCGAGGTCGCCGCCGGGGTAGTAACGGGTGTACTCGCTGATCAGGTACACGCCCCGGACCGGGCGCAGCGGCTCCACCTGCGTGGCGCTGAACGGCCCGCGGAAGTAGGGATACTTCTGCTCCCGGAAGCGCTGCTGCACCTTGGCGAGCGGCAGTCTGAGCGCGCGGGCGATGAGGCGCACCGCCTGCGCCCGGTCGGTGAGCTGATCCAGCGCCACCTGCACGTGATAGGACTCGCTGGTGACGGCGAGGAGCTTGTTGTTGCGGTCGTAGATGGTGCCGCGCCGGGCGGGCAGCGTACGCGAGATGGTGCGCGTCCGCTCCGCCTCGGCCCGCCAGTAGTGCCCGTCACGCAACTGCACCTGTGCGGCGCGGCCCAGCACGACCAGCGCGCCCACCACGAGGGCGACCTGCACGACGGCGATGCGGGCGGCAGGCTTGGCCATCAGCGGCGGGGCGCGGCGTCCGGCCGCGACGGAACCCCGGCACCCGAGCGGAAGATCACGAACTCGGAGTCGCTGGGCAGGTGGAGACCGAGCCGGCGCTCCGCCAGGGGAATGAGCACGCTCCGGCTCGAGGCCACCTGAATGCGCCGCTCGAGATCGGCGCGGCGGGCCTCGAGGGTCACCCGCTCGGTCCTGAGCTTGCGCAGCCGGTTGGCCACCTCGATGGCCGCGCGCTGCCGGGTGATCACGGCGCCCGCGACCACGAGGAAGCCCAGCAGCCACAGCGTCACCCAGTGGCGGCCTCTAAGCGACATCGGCGACCCGGAAGATCCTCAGCTTGGCGCTCCGCGCGCGGGGGTTGGCGGCGATCTCGTCCTCGCCCGGGAGGATCGGCTTCCTCGGCTCGGGCGCGCCCAGCGGGCGGCCCCGGCACGTACACACCGGCTGGCGCGGCGGACAGATGCAGGCCTTCGCCCACTCCTGGAAGGCCTGCTTCACCAGCCGATCCTCGCCGGAATGATAACTGATGACGGCAAGGCGCCCCCCCGGCACCAGCGCCGCCCGAAATGCGCCGAGCGCCCGGGCCAGCCCGCCCAGTTCGTCGTTGACCGCAATCCGCACCGCCTGGAACAGCCGCGCGAAATCGGCCGGGCCGCTGCGGGGCCCGAGCACCGCGCGGATGGCGTTGACCAGGTCGTCGCTCACGGCAAACGGGTGGTGGGCGCGCCGCCGTCCCACTTCCCGCGCGAGCGGCCAGGCCCGCCGCTCGTCGCCGTAGTCGTGAAAGATGCGCGCGAGTTCGGCCTCCGGCGCCGTATTGAGCAGCTCGGCGGCCGTGGGGCCGCTCGACCCCATGCGCATGTCCAGCGGCGCACCGGGCCGGAAGGAGAAGCCGCGCTCGGTCTCGTCCAGTTGCGCCGAGGAGACGCCGAGATCGAGCAGGATGAAATCGGGACCGAACGCCGTCACCGCGGCAAGAGCCTCGTCCGAGGCGTAGGGGGCGTTGAGGTAGCGGACTCCCACCTCGCCCAACCGGGCCCGCGCCCGCGCGATCGCGCTCGGGTCGCGGTCGATCCCCAGCACCTCCGCGCCGGCCGCGAGGAACCGGGAGGCGTGCCCGCCATCACCCAGCGTGGCGTCCACCACCCGGCGCGCGCCCTGACCCGCGGCAAGGACGTCGTCGGCCAGAACAGGGACATGAAGAGGAGTGGTCATGCGCGCAAGGCTGTCCGCTATCGGCGATCCGCTGTCAGCCGGCCGCTGTCCGGCTCCGCCATCAATCGATACGGGACGCTGATAGCTGATACAGCGCCTCCCGGCAAAAGAAAACCCCGCCCAGTGGCCCGGACGGGGAATTCGAGCAGCGGGGCTGACGGGGCTCGAACCCGCGACCTCCGCAGTGACAGTGCGGCACTCTAACCAAGCTGAGCTACAGCCCCAACCTGCGAGCCCGCCAATATAGGCACTTGGCGGGCTGACTGGAAGCCCCTCGCCGCTACTTGCAGTAGAGCTTCACCATCGATTCCGCGCGCGGCTTGTACTGCGCGATGTAGCCCAGGTACTTGTTCGAATCCTCGGCCCGGAACGTCTTGCCGATCTCGAACGCCGCGTGCGCCTCGTCGAGCAGCGCCTGTTCCTGCCTGGCCAGCTCGCACGACTTCTGCTTCTCGGCCTCCGGATCGATGGCCGGCACCTGGAAGAACGTCGAGAGCCCGAGGAGGTAGTTGCCGCTGGTGGCCGCCTGGCTCCCGGGCTGGGCGATCTTCACTGCCGGGCGCAGCAGCTCGGCGGCGGCCGCGTAGTCGGTGGCCGTCGCGCCCGACTTCTGGAGGATCGGCAGCGCCGCGTTGATCAGAATGCCGGCAGCGTTCTGCTTCGCCTGCTCGTCGCCCTTGGCGGCCGCGACCTGGATGAACGGCAGCGCCTCCTTGGCGCGGCCCGCGGCGGCCAGCATGTTGGCAGCCTGGAGCGCGGCGAGCGTGTTGGTGGAATCCATCGCCAGCACCCGGTTGGTGACCGCGACGGTGCTGTCGAGCTGCCCCGAGAGCGCGTAGGCCTTGGCCAGCTGCTCGAGGAGCGGGCCGTTGGTCGGGTACTTGTTCACGCCGGCGCGTGCCCACTTGAGGAGCTTGGCCGTGTCGGGCTTCTGCGCCGCCGCGACGGTGATCTTGGTGTAGTAGAGCGAGTCGGCCTTGGTGGAGTCGTTGGAGAAGACCATCTCCAGGGCCTGCACCGCGCAGTCATACTTGCCCGCGTAGAGGCAGGCGTTGCTCTTCAGGTCCCACAGGTCGGCGTTGGTCGGGTCGAGCGCCAGGCCCTCGTCGGCCACCTTCTCCGCCGCGTCCGCGCGCCCGTAGTTCAGGAACAGCTTGAAGGCTTCCTCGCGCAGCTTCTGGTTGGTCGGCGCCACGAGCAGCATCTGCTGGAAGGTCTCGACCGTCTTCGCGCTGTCACCCCGCTGCTGATACTGCACCGCGAGCCCCGTGAGCACCTCGAGGCTGAGGGGGTCGCCCTTGGCCGCCTGGGTCAGGTAGTACAGGGCCGAGTCGGCCTGCTTCCTCTCCTGAGCCAGCATCGCCAGGCAGTAGTTGGCCAGTCCGTGGGTCGGCAGCTTCTGCAATGCCTCGCGTGCGGCCTCGGCCGCCTTGTCCGGCTTGCTGCGGAGCTGATCGATGCACGCCTTGCCGCTCTTGTAGGTCTTGATCGCGGGCGCGAGCAGGTCGGCCACCCGGGCCCCCGTGGCCACCAGGTTCTGGCCGGGATCCTGCTGTGCGGTGACCACGTTGCCGGCGTCGTCATTCATGCCGACCAGGCGCGCGGTGACCGTATAGCGGCCACCTTCGCCCTTCACCATCGTGGACGTTACCACCAGCTTGGCGTTGAGCGCGTTGGCGAGCGTCCGGGCCACCTGGGGGGTCAGAATCGCGTCGGGCGGATAGGCGTACTGGGTGAGCGCCTCGTTCATCTGCTTGCGCTCGATGACGGTATAGTCGCCGCCCGCCACCTTCTCCATCCGCGTCCGCATGCCCTCGCCCACCGCCACGGCCTGGGCCGAATCAGACGAGATGTAGACGTAGGGATTGGCCACCATGAGCCTGGGGTTGTTCTGGACCACCGGCCGCCGCGGGGCGACCTGCGCCCGCCCCGTTGACGTCAGCCCACACACCAGAACGAAGACGCTCAGGACACGGGTAACGCGCATCACACCTCCACTGCGATGGTGGCCTTCCTGGGCCGGATGGGTGCCGGGACACCGGCTCGAGAGTACGTAGTGAACGTAGTGGGCGAAGAGGGATTCGAACCCCCGACTTCCTGCGTGTAAGGCAGGCGCTCTGAACCAGCTGAGCTATTCGCCCGGACCCGGCCGCGGTGCGGGAGCATCGCGGCCGATGCAGCCACGCCCGACATCACAGTGCCAACGCGAGCGGGACCAGGACGCAGTAGCCGAGGACGAGCAGAACCGCCGCCGCGCTGGCGTGGCCCGCCGCGAGGACCGCGTAGCCGGCCACCAGGGTGACGAGACCCGCGCCGAGCAACATCCAGTTTCGCCGTCCCAGGGGGAACTTCCGGGAAGGTGCCGCGTTTGCCGATTCAGGCATAGACTATTGAGCTTATTCACCCGTCCGGTGAGGGTCAAGCACGGCATCGCCTTCCGGCTCCGGAATCTCCCATCCTTCGTCCAGCGCGGCACGGCGTCCGCGGTCCCGATGGCGCCGCGCCCAGGCCGCCACCCCGAGCAGGAGCGCGCAGATCCCCCACACGCCGCCCGCCGCCAGCCACGTGAAGAGCGTGTATCGGTGCCGGATGGCCCGTTGCCATTCGATCTCGAATACACCCAGGCCGACCCCGGTCGTGGCCCGCACCGCGTCGTCGAAGTCGTCGCCTCGTTCCAGCCGGCGCATGAGCGGCACGAGGGTACGGGTCGGATTGCGCCGGGCCAGCTCCAGCACCGCCGATGTGGCCAGCGCGTAGGCCGTGCTCGCCGTGAGCGCCGTCGCCCTGAGCGCGCCGTCGAGTGCGCGGAAGTCGGGCACCTGCCCCTGCACCACCGCCAGGTTGAGCCGCAGGGCGTCGAGCCGGTCCCACTCGCCGGCGGCCCACGCGGCGTAGCCCTCGTCGAACCACAGCGGCACCCGCACTCGCACGGCCTCGTGGAGCGCGAGGTGCGCCAGCTCGTGCCGCAGCGTCTGCAGGAGATCGGTTCCGTCGGCCTTGAGCAGGATGGTGCGGCTGCCCGGCAGCGCCACGCCCGCGCCCCATTCCGGTGCGCGCCGGCGGGTGAACTGGTCGAAGCGGCCGATCGGCACGACGATGAGCCGGAGCGGTCCCGGGTCGCGGCGCCCGAGACCGGGCCATTCGGCGGGCTGGTCGGCCAGTTGGGCCAGGCGGCTCGCCAGCGCTACCTCGTCCGGCCACGCCACGACGGTTACTCGCCCTACCTGCACCATCGTCGGCGGGGGACCGGGCTGAGCCATCGCCAGCACGGCGGCGAGCGCGGGCGCCGGCCACCCCATCGCTACCGACCGGCGTCCGGCGGGCCGAGGGCCTTGCGGTCATCGGGAGTGAGCAGGCGCTCGATCCGGAGCAACCTGAGCGAGCGGCCGCCGGCCCGCACGGTGGCCACGACCGCCCCTTCGGGCAGGCGACGATCAGCTGGAACGCCCATGTCCATCGCGGAGGGCTCGACCCGGAGCACGCTGCTCGCCCGATCCACCACCAGCGCCACCGGTGCTCCCTGGACGGTCACCACC